>JBFMHL010000273.1:0-6440 GCA_040753055.1 Thermodesulfobacteriota bacterium
TTTTCAGGATAAAAGAAAAGGGTTTCCCGCACCCTTCCCAAAAGAAAACCGCACCTTGGGTGCGGCGAGGTCCGAAAATTCCTCCGGATGCGGCTATTCCGCCATAGGGCAGGGAGGGGGATGCCCACATTATGGCTTTGGAGGAGGGGGGCTGTGTTCCGGCCTTGGCAAAGGCCGGATGCAAGGGGCTCGTGGGAGAAGGGCAGGAACGCACGCAGTTGTAGGTGACTGCTCTTCGAGCCGAAGCGCAACATGGCAGGCGGGGTTTTGCCAAGGCCGGGGGGAACCTTTCTTTCTCCATGAAAGAAAGGTTCCCCCCGAAATGTTTCTCCCGTCGCCTTTTCGTTATCCCTGGGGCGGGCTTTTGACCTCGATCTCCACCCGGCGGTTCTGGGCCCGGCCCGCCTCGGTGCTGTTGTCGGCAACCGGCACGCTCTTGCCGAAGCCGATGGCGGTGATGCGCGAGGGCGCCACACCTTCCCCGATGAGGAAGTTTTTCACCACGTTGGCCCGGTTCTCGGATAGCTTCTGGTTATACTCCTCGGAGCCCGTGGAGTCCGTGTGCCCCTTCACGATGATCTGCGTTTCCGGGTACTTGACCATGACTCCCGCGATCTGCTTGAGGGTGGACTGCGAGCTCTGCACCAGCACGGTGGAGTTGGTGGCGAACAGGATGGCGTCGCTCATGGTGATGACGATCTTGTCCGGCGCGGTCTGCTCCACCTGAGTGTTGGGGATCTGCTTCAGCTCCTCGGCCTGTTTGTCCATGCTGTGGCCCACGGCCGTGCCCACGGCGGCGCCCAGGATGCCGCCGATGACTGCGCCCTTGCCCACCTCTCCCTGGGTGGAGCCGATGATGCCGCCCACGACAGCGCCGGTGCCGGCCCCGATGGCCGCGCCTTTTCCGGTGTTCTCGTATTTGCCTCCCGACGCGCAGCCCGCGCCGAGAAACGCCAGAACAGACAAGATTACTACGCCTCGAAAAACATTTTTGGACATGCTATCCTCCCATAGTTTAAATCTGCGTGCTTTGGACCGTCCGGTCCACCCGGTGTTTCCCGCAAAGCCGGGTTTGTGCCCCCTTCCGGCCACTCGGTCTGCGGTTATCGCTCGGGGATGCTTTTGCCAAATATAATCATTCAAAGTCAAATGCCATCCGGCGCACTTTGAAGCGCATCACACGAATGTTGAGAAAAAGAGCCGAATCAAGGGAACGCAGGCCGTTCTTTTCGGGGCGCCCGTTTCCTCTCCCACCCTGTACAGGTTCTGTCTTTTTTGGGGCGCAAATAGTCTACAGGGAGAATTTGTATCCGACCCCGTAGACGGACTGGATGGGGTCCAGGTGGGGGGCGGCAGCTGCGAGCTTCTTTCGCAGGTTCTTTACGTGGGTGTCTATGCTGCGGTCGTAGCCCTCATAGCTGTAGCCCTGGACGCGGGCCACCAGCTCGTTCCGGGTGAACACGCGGCCAGGCTGGGACAGGAGGGCCCGCAGGAGGGCGAACTCGCTGTGGGTAAGCTTCAGGTCCGCCCCGGAAACCGTTGCGCTGTGGGAGTCCACGTCCAGCAGGATGGGCCCGGCGGCAAGCTTTTCGTTCCTCGGCTCCGGAGAGGACCGGCGGAACACGGCCTTGACTCGGGAGACCACCTCGCGGGGGGAAAAGGGTTTGCATACGTAATCGTCCGCGCCCAGCTCCAGGCCCAACAGGCGGTCTATCTCCTCCACCCTGGCCGTGACCATGATGACGGGCATGTTGGAAAATCCCCGGATCTCCCGGCACAGCGTCATGCCGTCCACGCCCGGCAGCATCACGTCCAGGATGACCATGTCGGGCGGGTGGGCCCGGATCTCCGCCACGGCCTCGTCCCCACGATGGATCTGGCGTACCCGGAACCCCGCCTGGACCAGGTAGTCCCTGAGCAGGGCGGAGATGTCCCGGTCGTCCTCCACGATCAGGACGGTCTTGTTTCCCGAATCCATTTCCTATCGCCTCTCTTTGTACGGGAAGACGAATATCCCGGACGGGCCGAAAATCGGCTGCGGAGCCGCTCCTATCCTTTCTCGGCGCTTTCCCGTCCCTCGGGCAGCCGGACCTCGATCTTCAAGCCCCCCAGGCTGCTCGCCCCGGCCGTTATGGTCCCCCCGTGGGCCTCCACTATGCTTTTGCAGATGGAAAGCCCCAGGCCGCTCCCGGCCGTGTCCGCGCTCCGGGATGAGTCCGCGCGGAACAACCGGTCGAAGAGCCGGGGCAGGGCCTTTTCCGGCACTCCCGGGGCCGAGTCCTCGAAGACCGCGGCCGCGCCGTTTTCCGTCCTCGTCAGCCGTATTCGCAGCCGTCCCGGTGTGTCCGTGTAGCGGAGAGAGTTCCCCAGGATATTGGTGAAGACCTGGGTGAGCCGGGCGGAATCCCCCCGAATCGCGGGGAGTTCGGACGCGGGATCCTCCAGGGTCACCGCAAGCCCTTGTTTTTCATAGGGCTCGCGGAACTGGGCCACGGCGTTTCGGACCAGGGCCCGGAGGTCGAGGTCGGCCTCCTCCATTTTCAGGGAGCCGGACTCGGCCATGGAAAGATCGTGGAGGTCGTTCACCAGCTTCTTGATGTGCGCGGCCTTCTGGTGGAGCAGGGCGAGCGTCTCCTGGTCGGGCTCCCGCACTCCGTCCTGCAGCGCCTCGATGGAGCCCAGGAGCACGGAAAGCGGTGTGCGCAGCTCGTGGGAGATGTCGGAGATCCACTGCTTCTGCCTCTGGGCGGAGCTCTCCAGCTGCCCGGCCATTTCATTGAAGTCGGATGCGAGCCTGCCCAGCTCGTCGGAGCGGTTGACGGGGATCCGTACCGTGAAGTTGTGCCGCGCGATCTCTTTCGTCCCCTGCACCAGCATGCGGATGGGCAGGAGAAGGCTCCGGGCGAGGATCAGGGAAACCAGCACGGACAGGGCCAGGATGGCGGCTCCGATGAGGAGCAGGGCACGGGACTGCTGGCTGACGAAGGCCTTCTCCATGGGGTGCGTGATGGGAAAGTCCTTTGCAATTCCTATCCACCCCACCGTCCGTCCGTCCGCCGTGACGGGAACGAGGGTCAGGTCCTCTATGGATGCAGGCGCTCCCTGGACCGGGTTTTTCCCCTGGTCCAGCAGGCAGATGCGGGCACCCAGCCCCAAGGGATCGTGGGGCGGCGGTCCGTCCTGGCGGGGAAACGCTCCTTCTCCGTGGGCGGGCGGAGGAAAGGGGGGCCCGTCCCCCATGCGAGGCGGAGGTTCGTTCTCCTGCCTTCCTGCAGAGAGCACATTCCGCCAGAGGCGCGGATTGCCGCGCAGCTCCTCCCACCCGCCGGCCGTCGAGTAGTGCTTGGCCGCCTGCAGGGAGATGAGCTCCGCTTTCTCCAGCTCCTTCCCCAGGAGATACTGCCGGAAGTTCCTGTAGGAGAAGTAACGGGAAAGCCCTACGGTCAAGCCCACGCTGATGGAGGCAAGAAGAAGAAACGCTCCCAGGATCTTGATGGAAAGTCTTTTGTTCATGGTCCTGCAAACTCTCCGCAATGATCTTCTGCAGTCTCGATGTCTCTTATCCTGAATCCGTGAGGGAGCTTTTCATAAAAGGGTTTAAAGGCCATCGCTCGGGCATTCTTGCCAAGAACGATGTTTTTCTCCGGGGTGAAAGTCTTTCTCCGCCCTTCGGGGCGGCCCCATGCGGCCCGTTTGTCTTGTCATGCCGCGGCGGTCGCACATTGACGTACTGTCGGTCGCGGCCGTTCTTGCATCCGGGCCACCTTAGGCCGCTCACGGATTCAGCTTTTATGTAATGGAGTCATTCCGCCTGCTTCAAGCCTTTTTCCCCTCCTCATCACCTTCCCATTTTTCCTCCGCATTGTCTCCACATTTGTTTTTTATCCTTGAAGCCAAGTTCGGGATGTTCCGGACCAAGGCTCGATGGTTTCACGACAAAAGGAAGGAGGCTTTCATGAAAAAGCGCCTGGCAATCGCAGTCATCGCGTCGGCCGCTGCGGCCTTGGGCCTTTGGGGAACGGCAGTCGCCGCCAACGGAAAGGGCCGTCCTGCGGCAAGGAGCTCCCCGGAGCAGTTCATCGCCCGCTTCGACAAGGACGGGGACGGGAGGGTGTCCCGGGAGGAGTTCCTCCGTTTCCCGGAGAAGCATTTCAAGATGCTGGACAAAAACGGCGACGGATACATTGACCTGGACGAAGCGCCCGCGGGGCCGCCCAAGGACCCGGTGGCCGCCTTTGACGAGGACGGAGACGGAAGACTTTCCCGCGACGAGTTCCCCGGCCCCGCCGCCCACTTCACCCGTCTGGACAAGAACGCCGACGGCTACCTTGACCGGAGCGAAGCCCCCCAGGGCCCGCCGCCGGACGGCAATCAACCGTAGATCCCGGCAACCCATCCCAAGAAAAGGAGGCACTCCATGAAAACACTCCACCGAAACGCCCTCATTGTGTGTGCCGTGTGTTTGCTCATCTCCGCCTGCGCAGCGGGATGCCTGCAGCCCGGCTCCTCCGGCTCCGGAACAACGGGGAGCGGCCAAGGCGGCGGCTCCGCCAGCGGCTATGCCGTGGTGGATACCGGCCAGTACACCTGCTACGACAACAACATGGCCATCGCCTGCCCCCTTCCCGGAGAGGCCTTTTTCGGCCAGGACGCCTGCAATGCCGGCAAGGCCCCGGACTATAGGGATAACGGCGATGGAACGGTCACGGACAAGGTCACGGGCCTCATGTGGCAAAAGAGCCCGGATTTAAGCGGCGACGGCAAGATTGACGTCGCGGACAAGCTCACCCTGGACGGGGCAAAGGCCAAGGCGGGCACCCTTCGCGTGGGTGGCTACAGCGATTGGCGCCTGCCCACCATCAAGGAGCTTTACTCGCTGATTGATTTCAGCGGCCTGGACCCCAGCGGCTACCAGGGCACCGACACGTCCGGCCTGATCCCCTTCCTGGACGACGGGTACTTTCCCTTCGGATACGGAGACACTCTTGCCGGGGAAAGGATCATTGACGCCCAGTACGTCTCGTCCACCGAGTACACCGGCACGGTCATGGGCGGCCAGTTGGCGGTCTTCGGCGTCAACTTCGCCGACGGCCGCATCAAGGGCTATCCCCCGAACAAGCTCTTCTACGTAAAATATGTGCGGGGCAACACGGACTACGGCAAGAACGACTTCACGGACAACCAGGACGGCACCGTCACCGACGAGGCCACCGGCCTCATCTGGTCCCAAAACGACAGCGGTGAGAGCATGAACTGGCAGGCCGCATTGGCCTGGGTCGAGCAGAAGAATGCCGAGGGCTATCTGGGCCATGACGACTGGCGCCTACCCAACGTCAAGGAGCTGCAAAGCATCGTGGATTACAGCCGGTCCCCGGACGCGACCGCTTCCGCAGCCATTGACCCGATTTTCCACATTACCTCCATCGTCAACGAGGCGGGCGAGGACGACTTCCCCTGCTTTTGGACCGGCACGACCCACGCCAACCTCTCCCCCGTACCCGGGGCGAACGCCGCATACGTGGCCTTCGGACGGGCCATGGGCTACATGTTCGGCGGGTGGATGGACGTGCACGGAGCCGGGGCGCAACGGAGCGATCCCAAGGCGGGAAGCGCGGCGGACTGGCCCTATGGGCACGGCCCCCAGGGCGACGCGATCCGGATCAACAACTTCGTCCGGCTGGTGCGGGGCGCAGAGTAACGGGAAACAGATAGAGAACGGCGAGGATACTCCCGCGGAGGACCCTCCTCCAAAGAAGCCGCAACAGGGAGGAAGCCCGGCTGGAGTGAACGGAAGGAATGCGTCAGGACCAAAGAGGCCGGGGGATGATTCCCCGGCCTCTTTCATTTTTATAATGATCCTTGCCCGATTGTGTGCAGGAAGAAGATGAGCGGAGCGGTCAGTATCGCTTGGGAAAGGCGAGCTCCTTGGCCTGGTGGAGGCGGGTGTAGAACTTGCCGGCGGAGAAGCCCCGAACGATGCTGATGGCTCCGCTGGGGCAGGCTGCGACGCAGCACCCGCAGGACACGCAGCCGGTGACTCCGGGCACGATGGTATCCAGACGGGGGACCGTTTTATCGCCCTTCTTGCGCTTTTCCATGATCACCGACCGGGCCGGGCAGATGGTGGTGCAGAGCATGCACCCGGTGCACTTTTCCGGGTCGAAGAAAAGCTCGCCGGAGACCGTCTCGGAGGGGTCCAAGTAGTCCGGGATCTGGAACCGGTAGGCAAACTTCAGGTCTTCCATGATGGCCTCCTTCTTACTTAATAATAAAAAGGAATTCGCGGGGCAGAGGTGAAAACCCCTTTTTAAAATATTGGGTTATCCTTAACCCGCACCCCCCCTCTCCCTTTTCCGCGTTACTCGCTTATTTTCCGCGCAGGCGGCCTCCAATGGGCGAATTTTCCCGACCCGTACTGCGGCTTTCTTTTGGAGGGGGTT
>JBFMHL010000274.1:0-8090 GCA_040753055.1 Thermodesulfobacteriota bacterium
GGCGCGGGGGAGGGGGGAAAAGCCAGCTTTTTCAAAAGGGGTTTTCCCCCCTCCCCCGCAAAATTCCCTTTTTTTATTAGCGTCTAGCCTTTGTTCTTTCCGTCCGAGAACACCGCCAGCCAGACGGTGGGTTGGTCCGGGGCGGTGTAGTCCACGCGGTGGCGGGTGCCGGCTGGGAGGAAGACCCAGTCTCCGGGATGCAGGGCCAGCAGGCGGTCTCCATCCTGGAAGCGCAGACCGGCGTTTCCGGAGAGAACGGCCACCCATTCATCTTCTTCCTGGTCGTACCAGAAGCCGGGGGGAGAGGCCTGCCCGTGGCTGGTGATGCGTTCGATGCGGACCGACCCGGTCTCGGCAAGGATCTCCACGCTTTCCTCCGGCGACGGGGGAGGGACGCGGGTCTGGAGGTTTCCGCCCATGGCGCGGCTTTTGCCGGGTCTCGGGCCCGCCTTGGGATCTTGGCTCATGAGGCCAGCTTCTTGACGAGAAGGGTGACGTTTCGGTCGTCGCGTCTCTCCCATCGGGCCTCGTCCACCAGCTGCACCAGAAGGGACTGGCCCAGGCCCGGAAGCGGGCCGGCGTCCGGGGTGTCGCCTCCGGCGGTGGGGTCGAAGGCGGGGCCGTCGTCTTTTATGGTGAGGCGGATCTCGCCCGGTTTGCGCTCCAATTCGGCATGGAGGTTTTCAAGGCCTTCTCCCTTGTTTTCGACAATGGCGACGGCCACCTCCTCGGCGGCCAGGCGCAGCTCATGGGCGTCGTCGGGCGGCACTCCGCGCTCGTCCGAGAACCTTGCGATCATGGCGGAAAGCTCCTCGATGCCCTCGGGAACGGGAGCGAAGGCGGCGGTTTCGGAGCCCGGCGCGGGAGGTGTCGAAGGAGCCTTCGGGGCTTTGCTTTCCAAGATCACCGGCTCCATCTTCGGCTGGGAGAGCGGCTTTTTCGAAGGCGCGGCGGGCTTGCCTGCCGCAAGGGAGGCTGCCGGCGCATGTTTTGGCCTGGGTCCGGATGCCTGGGAGGGCGGAGGCGCGGGCTCGGCCGCGGGAGCGGGGGCCACGGGGGTGAAGGAGACCGGGGCAAGGGGGGCCCTGGGCTTGGGCTCCGCCTGCCGGGGGGTGGTCTCCTCCAGGGCGGAGATCGCGGCGGATATCTTGGCCACCTCCCGGTAGGGGCGTTTGGGAGCCTTCGGGGGGCGCCCGCCGCCCGCCTGGGCGATGCCTCGCACCCGGTCGCCCAGCCAGGAAAGCTCATGGGTGAGCTTGGACGACATGCGCCAGAGTATCAGGCAGAAGACCGCCGCAAAGGCGAACACCAAGGCGGCGATGCGGTAGCGAACCCCGTTTCCCGGTGCGGACGGTGGAATGCTGGCCACCAGGAACACGTCTTGATTGGGGAGCTTGTGAATGTAGGAGGAAACCTCCATGGCGGCGCCTTCGCCCATGGAGGGCCAGAGGTGCGCCACGGGGCGGTCCGGCGCGTCGGCCGCTTTCTTCAGGTTGAGAAAGGTCGCGTCCCGGAGGCTGGTAAAGGGCGCGGGCCATGTTTCTCCGAAGGGGCGGGGAAGTACGGGAAGGTCGGCCTTTCCGGTGAACACCCAGAAGAACGCGCCGCCGGGGCCGAGCGCGCCGGCCATGGTCTGGGCCAGCTCCTTGACGGTCCGGTCCGCGGAAGGGGCGTCCTCTTTGGGGTTATCCGGCTTGGGGGCCGGCGCTGCCACCAGGAAGTCCCACGCCTGCTGCCAGGCAAATGCGATGCTCTCCGGGGGGCGGTCCTCGCCGGGTGCGGATGGCCGGGTGAGCACGCCCTTTCCTTCGCTGCGGGCCTGGGCCCACATGGCCGCGACCTTGGGGCTGGGGTCCCGGCCGAACACGGCCCTTTTCTTTTCATCGGAGTAAGGGGTCAACAGCAGGCCGTCGCCGTCCACCACGTAGAGGCCGGCCCGGTCCATGCAAGCCAGGGCTTGGTTCTTCGCTCCCAGGTCGCCGCGGGGGTTTTCGTCGGCCAGGTCCCAGAAGTAATCCAGCACTGCGGCTCCCAGGTCCGCCATGTCCTGGGCCCGCCGCTCCCGCAACCCGGCCTCCTGCTGCGCCAGCCAGCCGGCGTCGCGGATGCGGGCCGCAGCTCCCTGCTCGAAGGCCGCCAGCATGCGCAGGGCGGACTTCTCCGTCGTCTGCGCCATGGACCGCTCGGCGATGCTGGCCGCAACGTACGCCAACAGGGCGCCAAAGACCAGGAACAGGGCCGCGGCCGCGAACAGGAGCCGGCCTCGGAAGCTTTGGAGCCATCGGGCCGCCATGATTGGCCTCCGCGCAGGGGGTTACCGGGAGCGATTCCGGTAGAAGCTATGCCCAAAGGCTGTCATCCGGGGTTTTCCGCCCACGATGACAGCGAAGATCGTTTTCAGCGGCAAAGGCAAAGACGGTTGAAATTCATTTCTCCCCGTACAGTGTTCCTGGATGGCCGTCCGGTGTACTCGCTACGGGTGCCGGTCCGGGTTTCGCACCGTCAGCGGGAATGGCGGAAGCGCAGAAGCGCGTGCTGCGAAAAACCGCCAACAAAAGGTCTTGGCCGGGCTCCGAACGCCTGGAAACGATATCCGTCCTCCGGCAGCACCGCAGTGGAAACTCCCGAGTTGCCGTTCCGGGGAAATGATGCTAATAAACCGTGCATCCGTGCGGATTAAGAGGCCGGCCCCCGCCGGATGCCCCGCGGCCTTCGGCCGGCTGGTCTTTTCCCTTCCATGGACGGGAGTTATCGGGATTGTTGCCTTAAAACCGGGCCAGGGTCAAGCCGGAAACCGTCCGGAGCGGCCTCGGGCCTGCCACCGAGCGCAGGCGGATAATGGACGAGAACCTGTTTCAAAGCGCGCGAAAAACGCGGGAGACCGACGTGGCGGTGTCCATCCGCGTTCCGGGCCAGGGCAAGGCGGAGGTGAGCACTCAGGTGGGCTTCCTGGACCACATGCTCACCCTCTTCGCGGTGCACGGCATGTTCGACCTCTCCGTGGCGGCCACGGGAGACACCCACGTGGACTTCCACCACACGGTGGAGGACGTGGGCATCACCCTGGGGGACGCGCTCTTTGCGGCCGTGAAGGACCGCACGGGCTTCGCCCGCTACGGAAACGCCGTGGTGCCCATGGACGAAGCCCTGGCCGAGGCAGCCGTGGATTTGTCCCGCAGGCCCTACCTGGTCTTCGAAGTGCCCTTTGTAAACCAGGCCGTGGGCGGCGTGGAAACCCAGCTCTTCCGCGAGTTCTTCCGTGCGGTCGTGGTCCGGGCCCAGATGACGCTGCACCTGCGGGTCCCCTACGGAAAGAACGACCACCACATGATCGAAGCCGTCTTCAAGGCATTCGGACGGGCGCTCGCCGCCGCTTTGGCCCCGGACCCGCGGGTCACGGGAGTCCTGTCCAGCAAGGGGGTCCTGTGATCCTTCGCCGCCCGCTATTTTTTTGCGCCACGGGCCTGGCCCTGGCCTTTGCCCTGTGCGCCGTTTGCTCCTGCGCTTCGGACAGCGCCCCGAAACCGGCGGTCCGCTCCGCCAAGGTGGCCGGGCTCAAGAACCTGGTGGTCGTCCCCTTCCAGGACATGACGGCCATCTACGGCCCGGGCAAGGAGGTGCGGTCGCCGGTTTCCGGCAGCCTCTACTTCACCGGTCCCGTGGCCTCCGGCGCTACGGTGTTCCTCACCGGCGAGCTCCAGCGCTTTCTGGAAGCGACCTCCTACAACATCCTGCCCTACCAGGACGCGGCCGACGCCCGCACCCAGGCCCTGGTGGACACGGGCAGCAAGGCCCCGGAGCAGGCGCTCCTGGTGGCCACCGGCCAGCGCATGGGGGCCGATGCGGTGGCGGCCGGCTTCATTTACCGCTTCGAGGAGAGGGAAGGCACCTCCTACTCGGTGGTCCGGCCCGCCTCCGCCGCCTTCGACCTCTTCTTGATCAGGGTGGCCGACGGCGCGGTGCTGTGGTCCTGCCGCTTCGACGAGACCCAGAAGCCCCTTTCCGACAACCTGCTGGACGTTTCCAAGTTCATGAAACGCCACGGCGCCTGGGTCACGGTGAACAAGCTGGCCTCCCAGGGACTTTCCGACAAGCTCGCGACCTTTCCGCAACCATGATCGTCATTCCGGCAGTGGATATCAAAGGCGGGAAATGCGTTCGCCTTTCCCAGGGACGCGCGGACCGGGAAACCGTGTACGGGGACGACCCCTCCGCCATGGCCGAGCGCTTCCAGGCGCTGGGCGCACAGCGAATCCACGTGGTGGACCTGGACGGCGCCTTTGAAAAGGGCGTGAAGAACGCGTCGGCCATCTCGCGCATTCTTTCCAAAGTATCCGTGCCCATCCAGGTGGGGGGCGGCATCCGCGACCGCGGGGCCCTGGACCGCTGGCTCGACCTGGGCGTGGACCGCGTCATCGTGGGCACCGAGGCCGTGCGCAACCCGGCGTGGGTGAAGAAGGCCATGGAGGACCATCCGGGGCGGGTGATCCTGGGGATAGACGCGAAGAACGGCCTGGTGGCCGTGGAAGGCTGGACGGAAACCACCAAGCTCTCGGCCATAGAGCTGGCGCGGAGCTACGAAGGCCTGCCCGTGGCCGCCATCAACTTCACGGACATCGCCCGGGACGGCATGCAGACCGGCCCCAACATCGAGCAGACCAGGCGCCTGGCGGAAAGCACCCGCATCCCCGTGGTGGCCTCGGGCGGGGTTTCCACCATCGCCGACGTGCATAACCTGATGAAAATAGAAGATGCGGGCGTGGTGGGCTTCATCACGGGCCGGGCCATCTACGCCGGCACCCTGGACCTGGCGGAGGCCATCGCCGTCACTTCCGGCCGAAGCGTTTAGGACCTACATGGACGAGCTACAGAAAAAGCTCTGCGACGACAGCCTCATCACCCTGGCCCACGTCATGCAGCCCGCTGACGCCAATCCGGCCGGGAACGTCCACGGCGGCGTCATCATGAAGCTCATTGACAACGCCGCGGGCGTGGCTGCGGCGCGTCACGCCCGCGCCAACGTGGTGACCGCGTCCATTGACCGCCTGGACTTCCACAACCCCGTGTACGTGGGCGACCTGGTCACCCTCATGGCGAGCATCAACCTCACCGGCCGCACCTCCATGGAGGTGGGCGTGCGGGTGGAGTCGGAAAACCTCCTCACCGGTGCCCGCAGGCACACGGCGTCCGCCTACCTCACCTTCGTGGCCCTGGACCCCGCGGGAAAGCCCCATCCCATTCCCCAGCTGGTGGCCGTGACCGACGACCAGAAGCGCCGGCAGAATGAGGCCGAGGAACGACGCGCCGCTCGCTTGGCGGAAAAGGCCCGGAGCAGGGAAAAAGCAGCCCCGCCCAAGCCGAACCAACCTGCATAAAATCCAAATTATTCTATTAGGTGTTGACTGGCATCGGCATCACGGTATCTGCGGAAGGCTTTTGCCGGGAAGCTTCGGGTGGTCGTTTATTCGACTGCACCGAAAAGTTTTGCGGAAAGAGGGGAGAGGGTGCGGGGGAGGGGGGGAAAGCCAGCTTTTTCAAAAGGGGTTTTCCCCCCTCCCCCGCAAAAGTTTTTCATTTTCTTTTATCACTACTTTTTCAGGTACCCGTTCTCCGAAAACCACTGGATGGAGCGGGCGATGCTTTCCCGCACCGGCGTGAAGGCAAGCCCCAGCTCCCGCTTTGCCTTCTCGTTGGAGAAGTAGAGGTTCTGGCTCGCGTAGGAGACCTCCACCGGCGTGGACATGGGGGTTTTCCCGCTCACGTGGTTGGCCCACCAGGTCATGGCCCATGCGGCGATCTTCACGATGAACACCGGCATGGCGGGAAAGTTTTTCCGGGTGATGCCCCCGGCCTCCCGCACCATGGCCCCGAAGCGCTCCATGGTCACGTTCTCGTTTCCCAGGATATAGCACTCCCCGGTTTTTCCCTTCTGGGCCGCCAGCACATGGCCCCGGGCCACGTCCGCCACATCCACCACGTTTATGCCGCCGTCGAAGTCGAAGCGGTTCACGCCCCGTACGATGTCAATGATGAGTTTGCCCGTAGGCGTCGGCCCCCGGTCGTTCCGGCCGAAGGGGAAGGCGGGGTTCACCACCACCACGTCCAGGCCGTTGCGCGCAAACTCCAGCGCCTCCTGCTGGCTCAAATACTTGGACAGCACGTAATGGTTGCCCAGGCCATACTGGTTGAAGGGCGTGGTTTCGTCGGAAAGCGCCTTTCCCGGCGCAATGCCGATGGCGGCGATGCTCGAGGTGTGCACCACCCGCCCGACCCCGGCCGCCAGCGCCGCCCACAGCACGTTCCGCGTGCCCTGGAGGTTCACTTCGTACAGAGGCTTCCAGTCCTTCATCCAGATGGAGTAGATGGCCGCCAGGTTGAACACCGTATCCATGCCCGAAACGGCCTTCTTCACCCCCTCCCGGTCCAGCATGTCCGCTTCCACGATCTCCACGTCCATGCCCGCAAGGCTTCTGCGGTCCTCGCCGGGCCGGAGCATGGCCCGTACCTTGGCGCCCGTGTTCTGCAAAAGATCCGCCACCACGTGCGACCCGATGAAACCCGCAGCCCCCGTCACCAGAACGTTCTTCATGACCACCCCCCGAAAAGGTAAGTAACGGCTGAAAGAAAGAAAAGATGTAGAAGCTGTTCCATAACCGCGGAACGCCGCCCCGGGGCGTCAGATGGGGTTATGAAACAGCTTCTAAGGAATGATTTGTGCGGGGAAGGGGAAAACCCCCTTTTCCGCGACACTCTGTGAAGCGCTCCCTAGGACGGCCGCTTTGTGGTTACGGTCTATAGTATCTTTAAAAAGCGTGTCCGAGGGGAAAAGAAGACATGGCCAAGGCCGGAATCCGGCCCGAAGGAAAAGAACAGGAAGATCAATTCTATATTTTTCCCCAAAACGCAAGCCCCGGCGCGACTTCTAGAGCTCAAACCCGGAGGAGGGGCCTTCTCTTCGCCTTCAGAGCTTCAATTCCTCCCGCAGCTTGCACGAGAGGTCGCGGACCACCTTGAAGGCCTTTTCCACGGTCACCTCGCCGTCGGGGTTCACCAAACAGCAGGTGGCCGGGCCGATCATGCTGCGGGAAAGCAGGAACCCGCGGTCAATGCCTTTTTTGTCCAGGGTGTTCCAGAGCTCCAGAAGGTACTCGGAAAGCGTGTCGAGCCCTCCTTTTTGTTCGAAGGGCTCCACGTTGGTGGGCACGATGCCCCAAACCAGGCGGCCGCCGCGCTCTAAAAAACGCTTGATGGCCTGGTGGTAGGAGATGAAGATGTTGCCGTTGCTGAAGACGTCGAGCGACAGAATTTCGGTGTCCAGGTTCAAAAGGAAGTCCCAGTCCGGGTTGCCGCACAGGTGCACCCCCCGCGGGCGCTCGATCATGGAGAAGAAGGTGTCCAGGTCCGCCTTGGCCTTTACGCCGTCGTAGCCCGAAAGCGCCGAGAAAACGAACTGCAACCCCGGCTCGTCAATGAACATGAAGGCGTTTTCGTTCATCTTCTTAAGCTTGCCGAGCTGCACGTTCACCCTTTTCGCCATGAACTCCAGCATGAAGGGCCGCACCGTGTCGTCGAAGATGATGGGCCGGTCGTTCTCGTCCTTGATGTTGAACCCGAAGGACACCGGCCCCTCCAGTTGCCCCCGTATCGCCGGCCGATCCCTGAGGTCCATGCCCAAAAACCGGTGGTACACGCTGCTGTAATCCGGGGTGATGTCGAAGTACTCGGGCTCCTCGTAATGGGCGAAAGCCTCGTCCAGCTCCAGCGCGAACTTCTCGCTGGAAAACCGCAGCGTCTGCTTCTCCATATCCAGCACAATCCCCGGAAAATGCTCCGACGCCTGGACGTACATGTCCTCATAGTACGAAAGCCTCGGCAGCTGCGGCCAGAAGGGCACGTCCAAACCGAGCGCCGCCTCCAACGCCCGGTCCGCATCCTGGTGCGGCATCACCGCCATGGCCGTGGTCAACAAATTTCCGGGAATGGGCATAAAAACCTCTTAACTGATTTAAAGGCCAAAGAATATTGGGGGGGGGGGGGGGGGGGGGGGGGGGGGGGGGGGGTGGGGGGGTGGGGCGGGCGGAGGGGACAAG
>JBFMHL010000275.1:0-16006 GCA_040753055.1 Thermodesulfobacteriota bacterium
TAAGGATCCCCATTTCGTCGGTCACGTACACCACCGCCTCGCCCGCAGCCGCAAGCGCCGCCTCCAGTCCGGGCTGCGAAGCCGCCGCTTTTTCCGGAGCCGGAGGGGGCTGGGGTGCGGGGGGGGGCGGGGCCGGCATCTGCGGGGGCTTTGCCTTTGGGATCTCCGCTTCGGGCAGCTCGTCCGCCTCGGGCAGCTCGTCAGCTTCCGGCAGCTCGTCAGCTTCCGGCAGCTCATCCGCCTCGGGCAACTCGTCCGCCTCGGGCAGCTCCATGTCCGGAAGCTCTGTCTTGGGAGCCGCCTTGCCCGGCATCTTGGCCTCCGGGGCCTGGGCCGGCTTTTTTGCGGTCCGGAGTTTTTCGAAATGCTCCGCCAGCACCTTGGAGGGCAGGCAGCCGAACTCTTTTTGATAGACCCGGGCGAAGTCGGAGTATGCGGCGTTTTCCTGGGCGGCCATCCGGGCGGCCAGGTCCAGCTTTTTCTTTCTGCTGTTGTCTTCCATCCTTACCGCTCCGTGGTTGCTCAACCTCGTTGACAGTGGAATGGGGCGTTTCGTTTTTATACTTCCGCCGACGGTTCCTCTGGGTTGAAAAAACGCCGCACCGTGGGGTCCCGGCTTTCGTCCCGCAGCCGCCGCGGGTCCCCCACAGCCAGAATGCCCATCTTTTTCTTGTCCAGCATCACCGCCCGCCTGGCCACCGTGAAGATGGACCGAAGCTCGTGGGTCACGATCACCATGGTGGTCCCGAAAATGCGGTTCAAGGTCAGGATCAACCGGTCCAGGTCTGCGGCGGTGATGGGGTCCAGGCCGGCGGAAGGTTCGTCAAAGAACAGGATCTTGGGATTCAAGGCCATGGCCCGCGCCAGGCCCGCTCGCTTCGCCATGCCGCCGGAGATCTCCGAGGGGAGATAGCTTTCGTACCCGGAAAGCCCCACGGAGGCAAGCTTGAGGCGAACGATGTCGAAGATCCCTTCCCGGGATAGGTCTGTGTGGGCGAAAAGGGGCAGGGCCACGTTCTCGGCCACCGTGAGCGAGCCCAATAGAGCCCCGCTCTGGTAGAGGATGCCGATGCGGGTCAGGAGATCGTGGTAGGTCTTTTCGTCCGCTCCTGCCACATTCACGCCGTCAATGATCACGCGGCCCTTCATGGGGGGCAGGAGCCCGATCATGTGCTTGAGGAGAGTGGACTTGCCGCAGCCCGATCCCCCCACCAGGACCACGATCTCTCCCGGCGCCACGGCGAAGGTGACGTCCTTGAGCACGGCCTTGCCGCCGTAACCGGCCGTCAGGTTTTCCACGCTGATGATGGGAGCCTGTTCCACGCTGCCCCTCTGTGCAATGCAAGGTTTCATCCCCAGTAAAGCTGGATGAACGCGAAAATGGAGTCCCAGAAGATGACCAGGAAGATCCCCGACACCACCGCCGAGGTGGCGGCCTCGCCCACGCCGATGGCTCCCCCGCGCACCTGGAATCCCCGGAGGCAGCCCACCCAGGCCACCAGCACGGCGAACACCCCGCTTTTTCCCAGGGCCCACATCAGATCGGAGAGCTTCAGGATTTTTATGGTCTGGGTGAGGTAGGTGTCGAAGGTGAGGTCCAGCACGAAGACCCCCACGCAGAGCCCCCCGAAGATGCCGAAGGCGCAGGCGAACAGGGCCAGGAAGGGAACCACCGCCAGGGAGCCCAGGAGCTTGGGGACCACCAGGAAGAGCACCGGGTCGAAACCCATGGTGGAGAGCGCGGAAACCTCCTCGTTCACCTTCATGGTGCCGATTTCCGAGGCAAAGGCCGACCCGGAACGGCCCGCCACGATGATGGCCGTCATGATGGGGCCCAGCTCCCGGACCATGGCCAGCCCCACCAGGGAGGCAACGAACACGTTGGCCCCGAACTGCTTGAGCTGGACCGAGCTCATGAAGGCGATGATGAAACCCAGCAAAAAGGAGATGAGCGCCACGATGGGAACCGCGTCCACGCCCACCCGGCGCATGGAGTATAAAGTATCTTCGAAGCGCAGCAGCCGGGGCGCGCCCGCGGCCTTGGCAAGGCACAGAACCAGGGCCCCCGTGAACTCCATCATCTGTTTGAGGTCCCCCAGCACATCCAGGAAGGCCCCGCCCAGCCGCTCCACGGCCCCGGGCACCTCGCGTTCGGGAAGGGGCTTGATGGTCCAGGACTCGGAGATGCCGAAAAGAGCCAGGAGTTCCCGGACAGGCCCCTGGGAGGCCACGGTGCAGGGCTGGCCCACGGCCGTGCCCATGTCGTGGGCCGCGAACAGGAGGAGCGCACCGTAATCGTCCAACCGGGACACCCGGGTCACGTCCAGGGAAAACCCCTTTTCCGGCTTAAGGCGCGCCTCTTTCCGGAGCCGGGGCAGCAGCGTCTCGTATGCGCTGCGGTCCAGCACCCCGGAGAAGAAAAGGGTGAGCCCCTTTCCCGGATCTCCGGAAAGCTCGTAGGAGGCTCCTTCCCGGTTCTCCTCCATGTGCTGTTTCCTTTAAATGGAAGCTGTTTAAAAAGTATGGAGAGTCATGTTGCGGGGGAGGGGGCAAACCCCTTTTGCATAGAAAAGTTCCCCCCCTTTTCGCAAAACCTTTCTTAATGCACGCACAAGGACCAGAGCCCAAAGCCGAAGACACGGTCCGGCCTCAGGCGCGTCCCTTTTTCAAGTCCGCTATGGCGGCAAGCTCTTCGGCCACGTCGGCCAGCCGGGAAAGGTCGTGGTCGCCGTCCTTGGGCCTGGCCCAGCGGTCCGGGAGCTCCCTTTGGAGCTTGGAAAGCTTCTCCTGCATCTCGGCGATGATGCTCTCCATGGCCTCCCGGGTGGCGGCCTGCCGCGTCGCCTTGCCCGGCTTCTCCACCGAAAGCTCCCGGGCGGAGAAGGCCAGGGCCTCGCCGGGACCGGGGATGCGGACCGAAAGCTCCAGGGTCTGCTCGATCTTGTCCTTGAGCGCCTGCTTGGCCCCGGACTCGCCGTGGACCAGGAATACTTTGGGCTTGTTCTCGAACTTGCCCAGCCATCCCAGCAAGTCGTTCTGGTCTCCGTGGGCGGAAAAGCCGCCGATGGTGGCCACCCGGGCGCGCACCGCCACGCTCTCGCCGAAGATCTTGACGTGGGATGCCCCTTCCACGATGAGCCGCCCGGTGGAGCCCTGGGCCTGGAAGCCCACGATGACCACCGAAGCCCCCGGCCGCCACAGGTTGTGCTTCAAGTGGTGCTTGATGCGGCCGGCGGTGCACATGCCGTTTCCCGCCAACACGATGGCCGGCCCGGACTTCTCGTTGATGGCGATGGACTCCGCCGTGGAGGGGGTGAAGGTAAGCCCCGGAAGATCCAGGGGATCTCCGCCCGTTTCCATGATCTTCTGGGCGTCGGCGTCGAACTGGTCCTTGAACCTGCGGAAGATCTCCGTGGCCTTGATGGCCAGCGGGCTATCCAGGTACACGGGCATGGGAGGGAGCTTGCCCTGGCGGTGGAACTCGGAGAGCACGTAGATGATCTCCTGGGTGCGCTCCACCGCGAAGGCCGGGATGATGACCTTTTGCCCGTGCTTGTAGCTGTAGTTGATGCAGTCCAGGAGCTCGGTCTTGCTGTCGGCCACGCTGCGGTGCAGCCGGTCTCCGTAGGTGGACTCCATGAACACATAATCGCCGCTGTAAATGTCGTAGGGGTCCCGGACGATGAGCTGATGCTCCTTTCCCAGGTCCCCGGAGAACACCAGCTTCACTTCTTCTCCTTCATCGTCGAAGAAAAGCTCGGCGATGGAGGAGCCCAGGATGTGTCCGGCGTTGCGAAACCGGAGGCGCACCCCGGAAACCACCGGGATCATCGCGTCCCGGGGCACGGACGAGAACAGGGGGAGGCTCTTCTCCGCCTGCTCCACCGTATATAACGGCTGCACCTCGGACCGGGCCTGCCGCCGGTTCTTCCGGGTGTGCCACTGGGCGTTCATCTCCTGGATGTGGGCTGAGTCCAGCAAAAGGATGCGACAGAGCTCGACGGTGGCCTCGGTGGCCAGGATCTTTCCGGAAAAGCCGTCCGCGGCCAGCTTGGGGATCCGGCCGCAGTGGTCCACATGGGCGTGGGTAAGCACCAGCTTCTTGATCCGGGAGGGAATGAAGCCCCAGTCCTCCAGGTTCTCCTTTTCCGCGTCCCGGCCTCCCTGGAACAGGCCGCAGTCCACCAGAAACTCCTCGCCCGAAGGCGGCCGGATGAGATACAGCGAGCCCGTGACTCCGGCGCACGCCCCCAGGCAGGTGACCTTGATCATTCGTCTTCCTTTCCCGCTGCGGGCGAAAGGCCCGCTCGGCTTTGGCAGTGGCGGTCCGTCTGCGGTGTCAGGTTTTCCTTAATGTCCGAAACCAGGCATGGAGCCGGCGCCGTGGGTGCGTTGGAGGGAAACGGTGCGGGCGCATACCCCGGGAGCACGCCGGTTATCAGAAAATAATTAGAAATATTAACCCCGTAATGCTTTTGGGTGCAAGCGCTTTCCCGGCAGGAAGGGCCCGGCGGTCCATTTTGCCTGCATAATTCGGACGAAAAGCGCCCGAAGGCGATTGACACAAGGCCTGCATATCGGATACAGCATTTGACGCATTGCGTCGTGCCAAAGGCGGGCGCGGCCGGAGAATCCATGAGCTACTATGCGTTGCTGGGGGTGGACCGCAAGGCCAGCCCCGACGAGATCAAAAAGGCCTACCGGAAGCTCGCCATGCAGCACCACCCGGACCGCAACCCCGGGGACGCGGGCGCCGAGGACCGCTTCAAGAATCTGTCCGAGGCCTACTGCGTGCTCATGGACCCGGAGAAGCGGGCCTGCTACGACCTCTCCCTGGACCTGGGGGGCAGGGGAGGCGGGACCTTCGCCTTTACCCAGGAGGAGATTCTACGGGACCTTTTCACCAACCCGTCCGTACGGGCCGCCTTCACGGACCTGTTCCGGGAGTTCGAGATGGACGGCCTGGCCGCGGATCCGGAGTTCTTCAACCGGGTCTTTTTCGGGGGCAAGGGCGCGTGGGTCTTGGGCGGGCTGGTGGTGGCGGGCACTTTTTCCGCCGCCGTGCGCGAGTTCAGGCGGGGCATGGGCGAGGCTCCCGTTCCCGCGAAGAAGCCCGGCTTCCTCTCCCGCATGGGCAAAAAGGCGGTACGTTACCTGGTGAAGAACTTCGTCCTTTCGGAGGTGGAGTCGGCCGGGCTTCTGGACGTGACCCGGGAGCTTCCCCTGTCCGCGGAGGAGGCGTTTCGCGGAAAGCGTTGCGTGGTTTCCGTGGAAGGCCCGTCGGGAAGGGAGGAACTGGCCGTGGAGGTCCCGCCGGCGGCCCGCAACGGGCTGCGCCTGCGGGTGGCGGGCCGGGGCAAAGGATCCGGGGCGAAGCGGGGCGATCTTTATCTGGTGGTGAGGATATCCGGTTGAGGCAAAATATAGTGGTGCAAGCCTTCGGAGCCGCGGCTGCGGCGGGAAGTCCGGAACCGGCCGGAGGGCCCGGGATCGGGGAGTGCAAGCTAACCGGAGGTCGCCTGGCGCCTTTTGCCTCGCAGGAGAAAAGCAGGAATCCGGGGATGGGGAAGGCCGCGGTTTTAAAAGGATTTATCCCGCCTCGGCGGCAGCCGACCCCGAAATCGTTTCAAAAGAGCAAAAAGCTTTTGACATGATGTGAAATTGGATGGTATACATCCGCGGTTTTTAGGGAAAGAGACGGAACAGGCTTAAAAGATTACTATATTTTACGCAGGCGGCGCGGGGCGATGTGTCCGGCCCGCTTTTTTGCAGGATACGGGAAGCGATATGAAAATTTTTCCTGATTGGACCGTGGCTCCTCAGATCCTGAACTTCCTCATCATCATTTTTGTCATGAACTTCCTGGTGTACCGGCCCATCCGGGGGGCCATCCGCAACAGGAAGGAGACCTTCGGCGGAATGACCACCGAGATCTCGCAGGCGGAGAAGGGCGCTGCGGCCAAGCTGGCGGCCCTGGAAGAGGGGATCGCCAAGGCGCGTGCCGAGGGGGCCAAGCAGAAGGACGCCATCACCGCGGCTGCCATGGCGGAGGAAAAGCGGATCATCACCGAGATCAACGAGCGCGCTGCGGCGGAGCTTGCGGAGATGCGGGGGAAGATCGGGGCGGATGTGGGCGTGGCCCGCGGCGCTCTGGAAGCCGAGATCGGAGCTTTCGCCCAGGCCATTTCTGAAAAGATCCTGGGGCGGGCCCTGAACTAAGCCTTGAAGGCGGAGGCCGCCCCGGTTCCGGCGGGCGGGCTCCGTTTGCCTTTGTAAAGGGTTCCATCCGCTTTTTCCAAGATAGATCCGCGCCACGGGCGCAGGGAATGAAAATCACCGCCGGAAGGCCCCTGCCGGTCCGGCGACAAGAGACATGAGGCGGTTTCCCGCCGAGGACGGTGCGATGAAAGGCAAGAAAGCCCTGGCGATATGTCTGATTTCCGCGGTCCTGGTGCTCTTCACCGCGGTGATCGTGGCGGCGGAAGAGAGCATCGAGCAGGTCGTGGATGAAACCGTCCAGGTGGAGCCCGTGGAGATGGAAGGCGGCCACGGCGGCGGCCACGGAGCCGCTCACGGAGGCGGTTGGACCAAGACCGACACCTACCGGGTCATGAACTTCGCCATCCTCGCCGCGGCCCTCATCTACTGCATGCGCCGTTTCGGCGCCCCCGCGATGAACTCCCGCATCGCCAGCCTGGAAAAAGAACTCAACGATCTCAATGAGCGGAAGCAGGCGGCCGAGGCCGAACTCGCCGCGCACACCCAGAGGCTGGACTCTCTCGCTTCCGAGGCGGAGAAGATTGTCGCCGATTATGTCGCCCAGGGCAAGGCGGCCCGGGAGAAGATCATGGCCGAGGCCGAGACCGCGGCGGATCGTCTTCGGGAGCAGGCCCGCAGGCATTTGGAGCACGAGCTCGCCGACGCCAAGGACAGGCTCCGCGCCGAGATCATGAAGGAGGCGGTGGCCGTAGGCGAAGGGCTTATCAAGAAGAACATCAATGCCCAGGACCAGGATCGGCTGGTCACGGAATACCTGGATAAGGTGGTGTCCCAGTGAAGAATCTCAAGATCGCAAGACGCTATGCCATGGCCCTGTTGCTCATCGGCGTCGAGGACGGCCAGGTGGACAAGTACCGCGAAGAGCTATCGTCCTTTGCTCATCTCATGGCCACCAATCCCCAGTTCGCCGGCGTCGTGGAAAATCCCGTCTACGAGTCCGCGGGGCGGAAGAGCGTGCTGGAAAAGGTGCTGGAAAAAGCCGGCTATGCAAAACCGGTCCAGGCTTTTCTGAACCTCTTGTTCGACAAGGGCAGGATCAGCAACATCGCCGCCATCAGCGAAGTCTACGACAAGCTGGCCGACGAGCAGAAGGGCATCGCCCGGGCGAGCCTCACCACCGCGGCGGATCTTTCCGGCGAGGCCGTGGAAAAGATCAGGCAAAGCCTGTCCCGGCGTACCGGTAAAACGGTCGTCCTCACCGTGGAAAAAGATCCGGAACTCATCGGAGGGGTGGTTGCCAGGATCGGCGACCTGGTGTTGGATGGGAGCGTCCGGACGCAGCTACAAAATATGAAAGAATCTTTAACCAGGAGCGAGGCCGTCTGATGGAAATTCGAGCGGAAGAAATAAGCCAGATCATCAAGGAGCAGATCAAGGATTACGACAAGAAGGTTGACCTTTCCGAAACCGGAACCGTGCTCTCCGTGGGCGACGGCATCGCCCGCGTGTACGGTTTGGACAAGGTCATGGCCCTGGAGCTGGTGGAGTTTCCGGGCAACATCCTTGGCCTGGTGCTGAACCTCGAAGAGGACAACGTCGGTGTCGCCGTCATGGGCGACGATATCAACATCAAGGAAGGCGACCTGGTGAAGCGGACCGGCCGCATCGCCCAGGTTCCCGTGGGCGAGGGCGTGCTGGGCCGCGTCGTGGACGCCCTGGGCCGCCCCCTGGACGGCAAGGGCCCCATTGATACCAAGGAAACGCGGTACATGGAGAAGGTGGCCCCCGGCGTCATCGCCCGTAAGAGCGTGCACGAGCCCATGTACACGGGTCTGAAGGCCGTTGACGCCATGACCCCCGTGGGCCGCGGGCAGCGCGAGCTCATCATCGGCGACCGCCAGATCGGCAAGACCGCCGTTGCCATTGACGCCATCCTGGCCCAGAAGGAAACGGGCGTGAAGTGCATCTACGTGGCCACGGGACAGAAGAAGTCCACCGTGGCCCAGGTGGTTGCGGTCCTGGAGAAGTACGGCGCCATGGCCTACACCACGGTGGTCGCCGCCTGCGCCTCCGACCCGGCCACCCTGCAGTACATCAGCCCCTACGCCGGATGCGCCATGGGCGAGTACTTCCGCGACAAGGGCGAGCACGCCCTCATCGTGTACGACGACCTTTCCAAGCAGGCCGTGGCTTACCGCCAGATTTCCCTGCTCCTGCGCCGTCCGCCCGGACGCGAGGCCTATCCCGGCGACATTTTCTACAACCACTCCCGCTTGCTGGAGCGCGCCTCCAAGCTGAACGACGCGCTGGGCGCAGGCTCCCTCACGGCGCTGCCCATTATCGAGACCCAGGCCGGCGACGTTTCCGCGTACATCCCCACCAACGTGATCTCCATCACCGACGGCCAGATTTATCTCGAGCCCAACCTGTTCTTCGCCGGCGTGCGGCCCGCCATCAACGTGGGTCTGTCCGTGTCCCGCGTGGGCGGCGCAGCCCAGGAGAAGGCCATGAAGCAGGTGGCCGGCAGCCTCCGTATGGACCTGGCCCAGTACCGCGAACTGGAAGCCTTCGCGGCCTTCGGCTCCGACTTGGATGCCGCGACTCAGAGGCAGCTCACCCGCGGCCAGCGCATGGTGGAAATCCTGAAGCAGCCCCAGTACAACCCGCTGCCTCTGGAGAAGCAGGTCCTCATCCTCTTCGCCGGTACCAAGGGATTCCTGGACAAGTTCCCGGTGGAGGTCCTTGCCAAGTACGAGGCCGGCCTTTTCGCCTTCATGGAAAGCAAGTACATGGGCTTGGTGGACGCCCTCAAGAAGGAGCGCAAGATCTCCGACGACCTGGAGGCCAAACTCAAGGCCGCGTTGACCGAGTACGGTGATCAGTTCAAGGACACCATCAAGTAGGGATGTATAACAACCATTTCCCCGGATCGCGCCGGCGCGGCGCGGCTCCGGGGAGGCAGACATAAAGAGTACGGTGGCTCCTTGGTGGCCCGGGGATTCTCCGAAATCATCAGGTAATACCGGACTTTCCGGTTTCAAATGCGGCGGCCCAGGGGCCGCGCCTCGTCGCCGCAGGAGATAGGGTTCTATGGCAAGCTTGAAGGACGTGAAAAGAAAGATCGGTTCGGTCAAGAAGACGCGCCAGATCACCAAGGCCATGAACATGGTGGCCGCCTCCCGTTTGCGGGGAAGCCAGATCCGCATGGAGGCCTTCCGGCCCTACGCCAGCAAGTTCGCCCAAGTCCTGGGCAGCCTTGCCGAGCGTTCCGGCTCGGACGCCAGCCCCCTGCTCCAGCCCAGGGAGAACGTGAAGAACATCCACGTGGTCCTGTGCACCTCCGACCGGGGCCTGTGCGGCGGGTTCAACACGAGCCTCATTGAAGCGGCCCAGGACTTCCTGGAGTCCAAGCCCGACAAGGCGGTTTCCTTCACCCTGTTCGGCAAGAAGGGCCGGGACTGGGCGCGGCGCACCAAGAAGGCCTTCGAAAAAGTGCACCTGGGCGTTGTGGGCACCCGCTTTCCCTTTTCCGTGGCCTCCAAGTCCGGCCAGTCGCTCATCAACGACTTTCTGGGCGGCAAGTACGACGAGGTCTACGTCATCTATTCCCGATTCGTTTCCATGAGCAGGCAGGTTCCGGTGCTCCAGCAGGTTCTGCCCATCCCGCCCATCGCCCAGGAGACCGACCTGGGGGCCGAAGGCGAGACGGGCCAGTACCTGGCGGAGCACATCTGCGAGCCTTCGGCTCCCGAGCTTCTCGCAGCCCTGCTGCCCAAGAACGTTTTCATCCAGATCTACTCCGCCCTGCTGGAGACGTCCACCAGCGAGCAGGCGGCCCGGATGATGGCCATGGACAACGCCACCAAGGCGTGCAACGACATGCTGGACCAGCTCACCCTGGCCTACAACAAGGCCCGGCAGTCGGCCATCACGACGGAGCTGATGGATATCGTGGGCGGGGCCGAGGCCCTGAAGGGATAAAGAACAACAAACCCCGGAAGACAGGGGGTCGGGCATGGCGGCCGGAGGCTGCACAACCGCGAAGCCCGCAGCACCTTTACGAGGGATCACAACAAGGACTACCCGGTTGCGGTTCGGGTTTCAATCTTCCGGGGATCGGTTCAGAAGAACCACGCTTTGACGAAGGCAGGAGGTCTTTTGATGGCTGAGAACATAGGAAAAATCATTCAGGTTATGGGGCCGGTCGTGGACGTGGAGTTCTCTCAGGGAATGCTCCCCAAGATCCTCACGGCTCTGAGCATCACCAACCCCGCCATCAACGATGAGCCGGACAACCTCATCGTGGAGGTGGCCCAGCATCTCGGCGACAACGTGGTGCGCACCATCGCCATGGACGTTACCGACGGTCTGGTCCGCGGCATGCCGGTGAAGGACACCGGGTCGCCCATCATGATGCCCGTGGGCGAGGCGGTCCTGGGCCGCGTGCTGAACGTGGTGGGACGTCCCGTGGACGGCCTTGGCCCCGTGAACCGGGACAAGATGCTGCCCATCCACCGGCATGCGCCTTCCTTCACCGAGCAGGACACCACCGTCCACGTTCTGGAAACCGGCGTCAAGGTTATTGACCTCCTGGTTCCCTTCCCCCGCGGCGGCAAAATGGGCATGTTCGGCGGCGCCGGCGTGGGCAAGACCGTCATCATGATGGAGATGGTGCACAACATCGCCATGCAGCACGGCGGCATCTCCGTGTTCGCCGGCGTGGGCGAGCGTACCCGCGAGGGCAACGACCTCTATCACGAAATGAAGGAATCGGGCGTTTTGCCCAAGTGCTCCCTGGTTTACGGCCAGATGACCGAGCCGCCCGGAGCCCGCGCCCGCGTGGCCCTGTCCGCTCTTACCTCGGCCGAGTACTTCCGCGACGAGGAAGGCCAGGACGTGCTCATCTTCATTGACAACATCTTCCGTTTCACCCAGGCCGGCTCCGAGGTTTCGGCCCTTCTCGGCCGCATGCCCTCCGCGGTGGGTTACCAGCCCACCCTGGCCGTTGACCTGGGCGAGCTCCAGGAGCGCATCACCTCCACCGACAAGGGCTCCATCACCGCCGTGCAGTGCGTGTACGTGCCTGCGGACGACCTCACCGACCCCGCGCCGGCCACCACCTTCGCGCATCTGGACGGAACCGTGGTTCTCTCCCGGCAGATCGTGGAGTTGGGCATCTACCCCGCGGTGGACCCTCTGGACTCCACCTCCCGGATTCTGGACCCCGGTTACGTGGGCGAGGAGCATTACGGCGTCGCCCGCCAGGTCCAGAAGATCCTGCAGAAGTACAAGGAGCTCCAGGACATCATCGCGATCCTGGGCATGGAAGAGCTCTCCGAAGAAGACAAGATCACCGTGGAACGCGCCCGTAAGATCCAGCGCTTCCTGTCTCAGCCCTTCCATGTGGCCGAGAACTTCACCGGCAAACCCGGCAAGTACGTGAAGCTTGTCGACACCATCCGCGGCTTCAAGGAGATCGTGGACGGCAAGCACGACGACATTCCCGAGCGCGCGTTCTACATGGCGGGCGGCATCGAGGAGGTCGTGGAACGGGCCAAGGAGATGGGCAAGGAGTAATCCTCCTTTCCGCTGCCTTCGGGCGAAGCCGGGCAACAAAAAGAGGTTAGGGAAAAATGACGGCAAGGATACTTCTGGAAGTGGTGACGCCCGAGAAGTTCGTGGTGAGCGACGGCGCGGAGTACGTCGCCGCCCCCGGCATCGAGGGCGAATTCGGCGTGCTGCCCGGACACACGCCTTTCCTGTCCGCGTTGAAGGTGGGAAGCCTGCGCTACAAGGACGAGAAAGGCCAGGAAAGGTGCGTGTTCATCAACGGCGGGTTTGCCGAGGTCCTTCCCGACAAGGTGACGGTGCTGGCCGAAACCGCGGAGCGCCGCTCGGATATTGACGTGGAGCGCGCCAAGGCGGCTTTGGAACGCGCGCGGAAGCGGCTGGAGGAGCACCTGGAAGGCACCGATTTCGAGCGCGCCCAGGAAGCCCTGCTTCGGGCCCAGACGCGCATCAGCCTTTCGGAAACCCGCAGGACCTCCCATATGCAGTAAGCTGAATCTTTTGCCAAGTCTTTACAGGAGCGGGCCTTCGGGCCCGCTCCTTTTTTTTGGCCCTTACGGGCTCATGGCCGGCAGCGCCCGGGATTTGCCGCTTGACTTTGTTTCGCGGCGATTTGTATAGTTACAGCTAGCAATAATAGAGCGATAGCCATGATTTCTGCCGAATCGCGCCGACCGGAAAGCACCGGTGAGCCGAAACTCCGGGCAGAGCGGATCAAGCGGCAATTGTGGCAGGCATGATCAAGGAGGCAGATTGGACGAAGAGAGCATCCTGCGGGATTTCGAAAGGTTGGAAGAGAGGCTGAACGGCCTGGTTTCCACCTGCGAAGCGCTTTCCGCCGAAAACAGCCAGCTTTCCGCCCGAGTGCGGGAGCTTACCGAAAAGCTCTCGGCCTTCGAGCAGACGGAGAACCGGATGCGGGAGGAGCGATCTGCGGTCCGGCAAAAGATCGAAGGCCTCCTCGCTCGTCTGGGCGAGCAGTCAAGAAGCTGACGGCTGAAGCCGCCGCCTTTCTCTGCGGGCGGTTTTCTCGTGTATAGCAATCGCACGCTTCGGGAGGGCATCGCCCGGATGGTCCAATGGCGCAACGCCTAACCATAAGAATCCTGGGCCGGGACTTCACCTTCGAAACCCAGGCCGACGATATCCGGGCCAGAGAGGTGGCCCAGTACTTCGCCGAGCAGGTGGAGAAGGTGGAACGGTCCCTGGGCGTCATGACGAGCGGAAAAGAGCTGCCTGTGCTGGTCACGGCCGCCCTGGGAATGGCCAATGACTATGTGGCGTTGAAAGCCGGGCATGAAGAGTTTGTCCGTGCGGTGGGCGACTGGTCGCAGCGGGCGCTCGCCCTTGCGGAAGCGGTGGAGACAAGGAAGAAAGGAAACGGGCCGGCCTGAAAAGCCGGCCAGCGGGAGAATACCAACCGGGCACGATCGTGCCCGGGCAGTGCTGACGCGGGCCCCTGCCGTGCGCGTGATGGATAGATAGCCCTTGATCCAACAAGAAAAGCATGCAAGGCCGGCGCTGTTCTTCGGTGTGCAGGTTCCTTTTTAAAGGAAAAGCCTGAAGAAGAATACCCGGTAAAGGCTTTGGACCCTTACGGTTCAAGGCTTAATGTCCACACGGCATTCGGCGGGGGCTCCCGTCCGGCGCACCCCCCCTCCGCACCGGAGCCCGAACCCATCCGCCCGCCCGCTTCCGTTCCCGGTTCACCTTAGAAGCTGCCGCAGAGGTTTGCGCCGCGCTTCGGTGCTTCGCCCGCCCGAGGCCCGACGGCCGGACCTTGTCAGCGCCGCCACTCCGGCGGTTTTTCAGGGAACCACAGGCTTTCCGGCATTTCCCGACCCCATGTCGGCCAGGCACTCTGCCCCGTGCCTTCCGGTCCGGGCGATTCCATTCGGAATCAGGATTTTCCAACGCTAGCCAGGGATGCATGACGCCCGGAACCGACCGGAAGCGGCCTGCGCCCTTGCCAGCGATCACCATATACGCCTAAGGGAGGTCGCCATGTCCACTGTTGTGTGGGTGTTGATCGCCGCCGGATGCTTCGGCGGCGGTGTCTGGCTTGCCCGCTTCCTGAAGACCCGCGCCGACTCCGTCAGCCTCAACCAGGCCCAGGAGGAGGTCGGGCAGCTTCTGTCGAAGGCGCAGGCTCAGGCGGAAGGGTTGATGCGTTCAGCCCAGGTGGAGGCGAAGGAGGTCTTGCTCAAGCTCAAGGCCGACTTCGAAGCCGAAACCAGGGAGCGCAGGGAAGAGCAGAAAAAGATCGAGGGTCGCCTCCTGCAGCGGGAGGAGAACCTGGATCGCAAGCTGGACACGCTGGAAAAGAAGGAGCAGGAGCTCGTAAACCGCGAGAAGAACATCGGGAAAAAGGAAGCCAAGGTAGACCGGGACGCCCAGGAATCCGAAGAGCTCCTGAGCCGGCGCAAGGAAGAGCTGGAGCGTGTGGCGGGCCTGACCTCGGAGCAGGCCAAGGAGATCATGATCCGCGAGATGGAGGAGACGGCGCGCCACGAAGGGGCGAAGCTGGTACGGCGGATCGAATCCGAGTCCAAGGAGCTTGCGGAGAAGAAGGCCAAGAAGATCATCTCCACCGCCGTGCAGCGCTACGCTGCGGACTATGTGGCCGAGCGCACCGTGTCGGTGGTGGAGCTTCCTTCCGAGGAGATGAAGGGCCGCATCATCGGCCGCGAGGGCCGCAACATCCGGGCCTTGGAAGCGGCTACGGGGATTGATCTCATCGTGGATGACACGCCCGAAGCCGTCATCCTGTCGGGCTTCAACCCGGTTCGGCGCGAGGTGGCACGGCTGGCCCTGGCCCGGCTCATCGCCGACGGCCGAATCCACCCGGCGCGCATCGAGGAGGTGGTCAAGAAGGTGGAGGCCGAGGTGGAGATATCCATCAAGGAGGCCGGTGAGCAGGCCACCTTCGACCTGGGCGTGCACGGAATCCACTCGGAGCTGGTGAAGTTCATCGGCCGGCTCAAGTACCGCACCAGCTACGCCCAGAACATGCTGGAGCACTCCATCGAGGTGGGCTTCTTGTGCGGCATCATGGCCGCCGAGCTGGGCCTAAACGCCAAGCAGGCGCGCCGGGCGGGGCTTCTCCATGACCTGGGAAAGGCCGTGGATCACGAGGTGGAAGGCCCCCACGCCCTCATCGGCGCGCGGCTGGCCAAGAAGTTCGGCGAGTCGCCCAAGGTGGTGCATGCCATCTCCGCCCACCATGAGGACGTGCCGCCCAACTCGGTGCTGGCCGTCCTGGTGCAGGCGGCCGACGGCCTCTCCGGCGCCCGTCCCGGCGCCCGGCGGGAGATGTACGAGTCCTACATCAAGCGCCTGGAGGACCTGGAGAAGATCGCCCAGTCCTTCGACGGCGTGGCCAACACCTACGCCATCCAGGCGGGCCGCGAGCTCAGGATCATCGTCCAGAGCGACAAGGTCACCGACGACACGGCTGTGCTCCTGTGCCAGGACGTGACCAAGAAGATCGAGGAAAACCTCACCTTCCCCGGCCAGATCCGGGTCACGGTCATCCGCGAGACTCGCGCCGTGGGATACGCCAGCAAGTAACGACTCTTTCCAGCGCTCCCTTCCCCGACCAGGGAGGGAGCGCTGGATGGGTGGCGTTTTTTCCGCTGCAATTTTATCTCATGGTTGTGTTTTTTTCTGCCGCACTTCAGAGTTCCCCATTGTATCGGTCACTGTTTTGCCTCTGGTTGGCACACTGCCCGGCAGTTGCCGGATTTCCTCGTTTGTGTACTGACTAGTTAACTTTTTGCCACCACCCGTCGGCTCCGTGTTTTGTTCCCCCTCTCACGGGAAGGAGGCTGCCCCGTGCGTTTTTGGGGGAGGAAGCTCCACAGACTTGCCGGCCTTGCCTGCATCGGGGCCCTTTGTCTTTGTTGCTTCGGATGCTCGGATACGAGGACTGTTGCGAGCCCCGGCCCGGACAAGGCCAGGCCCCCCTGGATCAGGGAGGCAGCCTTTGCCGCGGACCCGAGCCTTTCCGCCCACCCGGACCAGGTCGTGATCCTGGACCTTTTTACGGGCCTCCAGGCGGCCGCCGCCCATACGATACCCTATGTCTTCGAGCCCGGGGACGAGGGCTGGCGCGTCCTTGCGCTGGACCCCGGCGATCCCTATCTCACCCGTGCGACCCTTTTCGACGGGGCGGGGAACCAGGTGGCGGCCGTCACCCGAGGCTCCGGGGCGGTGCGCA
>JBFMHL010000276.1:0-2701 GCA_040753055.1 Thermodesulfobacteriota bacterium
GGGGCGGTTTCTTTTTGCGCACCGCCCCGCCTGTTTTTTATTAGTGCGGAGTCCGGGCGATCCGCCCTCTCTCCGCCCTTTATATTAGTGGGTGCCGCCACTCGTGGAGCAGGAGTCTCCGCCGCCGCAACCGCCGCAGCCGCCCTTGCCCAGCTCCAGGGAAGAACTCACCGCAAAACCCATGGGAGTGAAGTCCACCTTGATGGGCTTGGCATGCTCCATGAACTCCTTGTCAACCAGGAACTTGTAGCCTTTCACGTCGTAGACGTGGTCCGTGTCCCGCGGCTCGTCCAGAGCCAGCGCAAGGGACGGTCCGCCTCAGCCGCCCTGGTTCAGGAACACCCGGATGGGACTTACCTCCGGCTGGCCCTTGAAGTACTCCACGATTCTCTCGTGGGCCGAATCCGTCACTTCCAACATGGCATCCTCCTTTTGTTGTTTTCGCCGCCGGCCGGAACTTCTTTCCCCTGCAGGCGGCAAGCTTTCCGCTGTACTTAAAGGTAATAATAGTTCCTGATTGTCCCCTGTCAAACCGCTTTACGTTCCAGCCCGATCAGCTTCTTATGCTCCCTTGGCGAGCCCGGCCAGGATCTTCTCGTACACCTCTTGGTCGGCTCTCGAGAAAAGAACGAAAAAAACCTTTTCCGGGAATTCATTTCCGGAAAGGAAGGCCAGCGTCCGGCCCAATGCGATCTTTCCCGCCTGCTCGATGGGGTAGCCGTACACCCCGCAGCTTATGGCGGGAAAGGCCAGGGTTCTTACCTTGTTTTCCCCTGCCAGCGCAAGGGAATTGTCGTAGCAGGAGGCGAGCAGCTGCGCATCCTTTCCCGTACCCGAGTACACGGGCCCAACGGTGTGGATCACAAAGCGCGCGGGGAGCCGGTAGCCCTTGGTGATGCGGGCCTCGCCCGTGGGGCAGCCGCCGATGCGCCGGCACTCGGCCAGAAGCTCGGGGCCGGCGGCGCGATGGATGGCCCCGTCCACTCCACCGCCTCCCAGAAGCGAGGTGTTGGCGGCGTTCACGATGGCGTCCACCTGCATGGCGGTGATGTCCCCCCTCACCAGCTCCACCCGGGAAAGCAGACTTGCATCTCCCATGCCGCCCTCCTTGGAAATCCCAGTACGGTAAAACTATCAAACGAAAAGGCTTTTGCGGAGGGGGAAAACCCCTTTTGGAAAAGCAGCTTTTCCGAAAAACATTTTTGATACGCGCCCGATACTTTAAGCTCTCGATGGTTCGCGCCCGCTGAAAAAGGCATCGCCGCCCTAAAGGTCGTATAATTTTTCATCCCGCACGGGCGGCCTGCGGCTGCTCCCCTTCTTCCCCTCTGCGGCAAAGGGCGCGTTCTCCAGAACTCCGGCCATGTCCTGCTCCACGGTTTCCGGGTCCTCCCCGGCTTCCATGCGGCGCACCGCCTCCTCCATTCCCGGAGAAAGCCGCATGCCCGCGATGTCCGTGAGCTTCCGCAAAAGCCCGGCCGACTGCCGGGGATCCTTCTCGTCCAGTGACTCGGCCTGCCGGGCCATCTCGGTCATGGCCCTCTCCATGCGGGCCTCGTCGAATCCGGCCATGTCGTCGCCTTTCTCCTCTCCTGCCTTGCGGGAAACCGAGAAGACCGACATCTGACGCTCCAGGAGCGCCCCGCAGCGCGGGCAAGAAGGAACCTTCTCCGTATTCACGCTCCGGGAAAAAAAGGAGAAGACGACATTGCAGAAATCGCAGGTGAACTCATATATGGGCATGGCGCGTCTTCCTCATGGCGTATACGATATTCCAGTTTAGCGGGCGGCGTCCTCGCATGTCAACGTGCCCGGCCCGCCCGGTTGACTTGACCCAGGCTTCCTGGTACACGACAGCCCGTCATTTTCAAGGTCAAAACCACCCGAAAGGAACCAGCCATGACTCAGCGCACGCTTTCCATCATCAAACCCGACGCAGTGAAGAAGAACGTCATCGGAAAGATCATCTCCCGCTTCGAGGAAAACGGGATCACCGTCAAAGCCGCCAAGATGGTCCACATGACCAAGAAGCAGGCCGAGGGCTTTTATGCAGTGCACACGGCCCGCCCCTTTTTCAAGAGCCTGACCGACTTCATGGCTTCCGGGCCGTGCCTGGTGATGATCCTGGAAGGTGAGAACGTGATCGCCAAGAACCGCGAGCTCATGGGCGCCACCGACCCCGCCAAGGCGGACGCGGGCACCATCCGCAAGGACTTCGCCACCAACGTGGAAGCCAATGCGGTGCACGGATCGGACGCTCCCGAAACCGCGGCCACCGAGATCGCGTTTTTCTTCTCCGGCTTCGAGCTTGCCGCCCTGTAATAAAGATTTCCGTTGCCCTGCCGGGCCGGCCGAAGGCTGCCGATCCGGCGGGGCCGCCCTGCTCGAGAATGCGCCATGACCGAGCACCTGGACCTTTCCCGCATCGCCATTGTTCTGAACGAGCCCCGTTTCTCCGAGAACGTGGGGTCGGCGGCGCGGGCCATGAAGAACATGGGGCTTTCCCGGCTCATCGTGGTGAATCCGGAGAGCTTCGACCCCAACCGGGCCGCCAGCATGGCCACCCAGGGCGCACTGGATGTCTTGCTCTCCATGCAAACGGCCGACAGCCTGCTGGAAGCGGTGGGCCCCTTCGGCTATGTGGTGGGGGCCACGGCCCGGCTGGGCGGGGTCCGCAAGTCCTCGTTTCCCCCCGACCGGA
>JBFMHL010000277.1:0-11715 GCA_040753055.1 Thermodesulfobacteriota bacterium
CGAGCTGACCCTGAAAGACCTCCACCAGATCGCCAAGAGCTTCAACAAAATCCTGGCCGGCATCCACCACCACCGCATCGAGTACGAGCCGGCCGCCCCCAAGGTGAACGGAAAAGGGAAAAAGCCAAGTGCCGGTCCTGATCAGAAACCAGCAGAAGAAGCACCGGATCATGATGAAAAAGGTCCGGACGAGGGCGCAGAACCTCTTAAACGCCTTGGGATACCCTGACGCGGAGCTTTCCGTGCTCATCGTGGACGACTCCGAGATGGCCGGCCTTTCCGCCGACTACCTGGGAAAACGCAAGCCCACCAACGTGCTCTCCTTCCCCATGCAGGAAGGCGAAGGCGCAGGAGTCGCGCCCGGCCTCCTGGGCGATATCGTCATCAGCGCTGACACGGCCTTTGAAGAAGCGCAGAAAGCGAAACAGAGCCTCTCGGCCCGCATGGCCGAGCTCCTGATCCACGGGCTTTTGCACCTGGCGGGCTACGACCACGCCACCAAGGAGGAAAAGATCCGGATGGAGACAAAGGCGGCGGAGCTTTCGGCAATCATGGACATAGAAAACGGATAGGAAGGTCTTTTCATGGCATTGCTGGCAGTAAACGTAGACCATGTGGCCACAATAAGGCAGGCCCGGGGTGGAACGAGCCCGGACCCGGTGGCGGCGGCGGTGCTGGTGGAGCTGGCGGGAGCGGACGGCGTGGTGGTGCACCTGCGGGAGGACCGGAGGCACATCTGCGACCGGGACGTGCGCCTTGTGCGCCAGGTGGTCAAGACCAAGATGATCCTGGAGATGGCCGCCACGGACGAGATGCTGTCCATCGCGGCCGAGGTCGGGCCCTATCAGGCCACCCTCGTGCCGGAGCGCAGGCAGGAAGTGACCACGGAGGGCGGCCTGGCCTTGGGCAAGGTGAAGGATCAGATCGCGGGGGCCGTGGAACGCCTGCACGCGGCAGGCGTAAAGACGAGCCTCTTCCTCGACCCTGTGGTTTCCCACATGGAGCTTGCCGCCGATATCGGGGCGGATATCGTGGAGATCCACACGGGCCGGTTTTGCGACGCCAGGACCCGGGCCGAGAAGAAGGAAACCTTTGCCCAGATCGCGGCGGCCGCCGAAGCGGCCGACAAGCTGGGGCTCACCGTGCATGCGGGCCACGGGATTGACTACCATTCCATCCGGGCCTTTTCCGCCGCGCCCCAGGTGTCCGAGTTTTCCATCGGACACGCCATCGTGGCCAAGGCGGTGATGGTGGGCCTGGATCGCGCCGTCTACGAGATGCTGGCCCTGGCCCGCTCCGTGGGAAGGCAGGACCTGTGAAGCAGGAAACGGCCCATAGCGCCCCCTTTCTGGTCACCGCATCCGAGATGCGGGAGCTGGACCGCGCCACCATCGAGGATTTCGGCCTTCCCGGGCTTACGCTCATGGAAAACGCGGCCCGGGGAGCCGTCGAGGTGCTGGCGGGGCTCGTCCCGGACCTTTCGCAAAGAAAGGTGGCAGTCTTCGCCGGGAAGGGAAACAACGGAGGGGATGGCTATGTCATGGCCCGCACCCTGGTCAACCGGGGCGTGGCCGCCACCGTCTATTTGCTGGCCCGGCCCTCCGAGATTCGAGGCGACGCGGCCGTGAACCTGGCGCTTTTGCACAAAATGGACGTGCCGGTCCGCGAGCTGCCCGACCTCGAGTCCTTCTCGGCCAAGATCCCCGAGATGGACGGGCACGACGTCATCGTGGACGCCATCCTGGGCACGGGAATATCCACCCCGGTCCGGGGCCTGTTCGGCCGGGCCGTGGAGTACATCAACTCCCGGAACGCCTTCCGTTTTGCGGTGGACGTCCCGTCCGGCCTTTTCTCCGACACGGGCGAAGCCCCCTTATGCGTGAAGGCCGACGCCACGGCCACCTTCGGATTCGCCAAGATCGGCTGCTTCCAGCACCCCGGAGCGGAACGTACGGGGCGGCTTTCCGTGCTGGACATCGGCATTCCGCGCTTTCTTACGGAAAGGAACCCGCCCGGGGCCGTGCTCCTCACGCACTCCTGGGCCTCCTCGATCCTTCAGCAACGAAAGCCGGACGCCCACAAGGGCGACACCGGGCACGCGCTGGTGGTGGCCGGCTCCCCTGGAAAAACGGGTGCGGCCGCTCTCTGCGCCATCTCGGCCCTGCGTGCGGGCGCAGGTTTGGTCACCCTTTGCGGGCCGGTATCCCTCCTTCCCGTTTTCGAGGGTTTGGTGCGGGAGGCCATGACCGCTCCGCTGGCCGAAAACCTGTCCTGCGCCCTGGACATTGACGCCCTCCCCGCGCTCCAGGACCTGTGCCGACAAAAAAAGGCCCTGGCCATCGGCCCCGGCATCGGCACCGAAGACGAAACCAAGAGCCTGGTGCGCGCTTTCGTACCGCTGGCGGAGTGCCCCCTGGTCATTGACGCGGACGGGCTCAACTGCCTGGCCGGCGAATCCGAGGTCCTGCGCCGGGCCCGGGCCCCCCTCATCCTCACGCCCCATCCGGGCGAGATGTCCCGCCTCACCGGGCTTTCCACCTCCGATATCCAGAAGGACAGGGTGTCCGTGGCCCGCGGTTTTGCCGTGGAAAACGGGGTCATCGTGGTTTTGAAGGGAGCGGGTACGGTCATCGCGTCTCCGGACGGCCGGGTGGCGGTGAACTCCACGGGCAATCCCGGCATGGCCGCCGGAGGAATGGGCGATGTGCTCACGGGGATCATCGTCGGGCTCGCCGCGCAGGGTTACTCCCCCGAGGCCGCTGCCCGCTTGGGCGTGTTCCTCCACGGCCTGGCCGCGGACCGGCTTTCGGAATCCCGTGGCCCCTTCGGCTATCTTGCCGGCGAGGTGGCCGAGGAACTGCCCTCCGCTTTTTCCGACCTGATCTCCGTCCATGAAAACTAACGGCCCGGCTTTTGCCCGCTATCTCTGCAAGAGCCCGGACGAAACCCGCGCCCTGGCGCGCGCTCTGGGAGCCCGGCTGGGCCCGGGCCGAGTGGTGGCCCTATCGGGGGAGCTGGGCGCAGGAAAGACCTGCTTCTGCCAGGGCCTGGCCCTGGGTTTGGGCGTGTCGCCCTCCGTCGCGGTCGTCAGCCCCACCTACACCATGGTGAACGCATACCCCGGAAGGGTCGCATTCCTCCATGCGGACCTCTACCGCGTCTCCCCCGGCTTCGATCCGTCGGACCTGGAACTGGACGAGGCCGCCGAGCAGGGAGTGCTGGCCGTGGAATGGGCCGAACGGGCCGATCCCGAATCCCTGGGGGCCACCGTCCTGATTCAACTTTTCATAAACGAAGACGAAACCCGTACAATCGCCTTTACCGGCTATGGACAAGGGGCCGCGGATTTGATAAATGGCCTGGACCGTTGCGGGGGCCCGCCGCAGGACAAGGCATAGGATTGAGCGGCATGGCGGGCCGCGCAGCCCACCCCAATGATCCATGTAAAAACCCAGTCATCATAAAAAGGGATCGTACAATGAGCCTGATCGTGCAGAAATACGGGGGCACCTCCGTAGGGGACATGGTGCGGATCCGGGAGGTGGCCAAGAGGGTCGCCCGCACCTACGACGCAGGAAACCGTGTTGTGGTGGTCCTCTCCGCCATGGCCGGGGTGACCGATCACCTGATCCAAATGGCCGAGGTCATCACCGACATGCCCAACCGCCGGGAAATGGACGTGCTCATGGCCACCGGAGAGCAGCAGACAGTGGCCCTCCTGGCCATCGCGCTGGAGTCCATGGGCTACAAGGCCCGGTCCTTGCTGGGATTCCAGGCTGCCATCAAGACCAACAACCAGTGCATGTCCGCCAAGATCATGGACATTGATCCCGAGCCCGTCACCAAGCTCCTGGACGAAGGTTACATCGTGGTCGTGGCCGGGTTCCAGGGTATGGACGACGAAGGCAACATCACCACCCTGGGGCGCGGAGGCTCCGACACCTCGGCCGTGGCCGTGGCCGCCGCCATCAAGGCCGACAAATGCCAGATCTACACCGATGTGGACGGCGTATACACCGCCGATCCCAACGTGGTGCCCCGGGCCCGCAAGCTCAAATGCGTCACCCACGACGTGATGCTGGAGATGGCCGGGCTGGGCGCCAAGGTGCTGCAGATACGGAGCGTGGAGTTCGCGAAAAAATATAATGTACCACTTGAAGTCGTATCGTCTTTTTCAGACGAGGAGGGCACGATGATCGTCAACGAGGACAAGGATATGGAGCGCATGGTTGTGGCCGGCGTGACCTCCACCAAGGCGGATGCCCGGATCACCGTGAACAAGGTTCCGGACAAGCCCGGAATCGCCGCCCGCATATTCAAGGCGGTGTCGGATATCGGCGTCTGCGTGGACATGATCATCCAGAACACCCGCGCCGGCAACATGACGGACATCACCTTCACCATCCCCAAGGTGGACTACAAGCGGACCCTGGAAGTGGTGAAGAAAGTGGCCGCGGACATCGGGGCCGAGTCCGTAGCCGGCGACACCAACATCGCAAAGGTGTCGGTGACGGGCGTGGGCATGCGCACCAACCACGGCGTGGCCTCCAAAATGTTCTCCACCCTCGCGGAAGAGGGTGTCAACATCCTCATGATCTCCACCTCCGAGATCCGCATCTCCTGCGTGGTGGAGGAGAAGTACGCCGAGTTGGCCACCCGCGTGCTTCACAAGTCCTTCGGGCTGGACTGCGAGGACTAGCCCCGCTCTACGAAAAAAAGGGGCCCCTTCATCCAGGGGGCCCCTTCCCTTTTCTCCCTTCCCGGAAAACCCCATGCCTTTCTTCACGCCCCGCCAGGCTGCCGTGGCGCTGATCATCGCTGCCGCGATCTTCGCCCTCTTTCTCCTGAGGCAACTATAGCATTTCCGAATCGAAGAGTTAAAAAAGCCAGGTCTTTTCGATTCGGGGTCCGGCCCGGCGGCCGCGGCGGCAAGAGGGCTTCTCTATGCACAGAGCCGCGGCGTACGGAGCTTCGATCTCCAAAGTATCAGCGACGATACCCGCCCAGCGTTTCGATCATGCAGGGGGGAGGGGGCGGCGGCACGTAGTAGTTCAGGATAGTGCCTCCGGCGCCGACAACCATGAAATTGGCGTTCGAGGTGCCCCACGCCGCATACAGAGCGTTTGAACTCGGAGCCTGCTTCGCCGTCCATGACGCTCCGTCGTAGTGGAGATAGGCCGAGCCGACGAATGCATAGATGTCTGAAGCTGCAAGCCCCCACAGGCCGTATATGGTGGAGGTCAGGCCGGAGGTCATCGGGGACCAGGTGGAGCCGTTGTAATGAAGGATCGTCCCTCCCGACCCGACCGCATATACATCCGTCGGCGAGGAACCCCAGACATCGTAAAGGAGCACCGTCGTGCCGCTGGTCATCTTGACCCAGGAGGTTCCGTTGTAGCGAATGATGGAGCCGCTGGACCCCACGGCGAAAACGCATGTGGGAGATGCGCACCAGACGCCTCGCAGGTACTCCGTGGTAAGGGGGGTGGTCATCAGGCTCCAGGCGGAACCGTTGTAGTGGATGACCGTGCCCGAGTAGCCAACGGCAAAGATATCGGAGGCGGAGGTCCCTTCGATATCCATGAGGCTGTTGCTGGTGACCTTCGACATTGCGCTCCAAGTGCTTCCATCGCAATGCACGACACCCCCGGAGCTTCCGCAGGCGAAGATATCGCTCCCCGAGCTGCCCCAGATGCCGTATAGGGCGCTGCTGGTTCCGCTCGCCATGGCGGTCCAAGTGCTACCGTTATATCGGAGTATGGATGAGCTGCTGCATACGGCAAAAATGTTGTTATCTCCCGTTCCCCAGACGTCGTTGATATACGTCCTCGTTCCGCTCGTCATATCGGACCACGAAGAGCCATCGTAGTGGAATATGTAGCCGATGCCGGCCACGGCGAATACATCCGAACCCGTTCCCCCCGTCACCGCCGTGACGTTGCTGGCACCGCCGGTCATGGTGCTCCAAGAGGCGCCGTTGTAATGGATGATTGTGCCGACATCGCCCACAAAGAAGATATCGGTCGCTGATGCCCCCCATACTCCCCGCAGCCATTGGGTGGAGGGAGTGGCCATTTTCTGCCAGGTGCCGCCGTTGTAATGGAGCACGCTGGTTCCGAGCGTCGGGACGTAGATATCGGTCTCGGAGCTTCCCCATATTCCGATGAGGATGTCGCCGACGCCCGACCAAATGGTGTTCCAGGACGCTCCATCGTAATGGCGGATGGTCCCGATGTCGCCCACGGCATAGGTGTTTGTTCCGGAGGTGCCCCAGACCCCATGAAGATTGCTGGTCGTACCGGATGTCATGACGCTCCAGGCGGCCCCGTCATAATGAACGATGGCGCCACGAAAGCCCACTGCGAAGACATCGCTTCCGGACAGGCCCCAAACGCATTCCAGGCCTTCGGTGGTTCCGCTCGCCATGGAGGTCCACGCAGCGCCGTTGTAGTGCAGGATGACGCCGCTGCTTCCCACGGCGAAGACGTCGGTGCCCGATGCGCCCCAAATGCTTTTAAGCTGCGTGGTGACGGGGGTGTCCATGATCGTCCATGAGCTGCCGTTATAGTGAAGAATCGTGCCTGCGGACCCGACCGCGAACACGTCGTCGCCCGCAGCGTAATAGACCCCCTGCAAGGAGTTGCCCTGGGGCAGAGGGTTCATCCACGTCCACTCCCCCTCTTGAGCTTGTATAGAGGGCGGGAGCAGGAGAACGATGGCGAAAACCAGCAAAAAGACAACCGGACCAAAGGACCTTCTCATTTCATGTCCTTTCCTTTTGAAAGCCTTTCTGCTCTTGCATTCCGGCCGCCGTCTCGGCCGATATGGCGGCACAACGCGGACCTGCAAGAAAACGCAGGCCCGAGGCCGAACACGTTGCGAAATCCTATCCATCGGAGACGGCCGAAAATTGCTGCGAGGGGATGTAGGCTGTGTACTTTACGAGCTAATCCCCTGTCAAACGAAAAACATGGGGCAATTACTGGGAAGAGATGAATTTTTCATGATGTAATGGTTCGTCTCAGGCTTCGCGCCTCGGGCGGAAGCAGCAGCATGTCCGATTTTCCTTGATCTTGAAACAATCAACCGGAGCCGCCGCCCCCCCCCGTTTCGAGCAAACAGGCCCCGGCAAGGGGATGCATCTTCCCCCCCCTGGATCAGCGATCGGAAAATAAAAAAGGGAGCTTCCCCATCATCGGGAAAGGCTCCCTAAAAAAACTCCGTTCCGGCCTTCGGCTACACTTTCCGTCGGGACAGGCACTCCAGCTGCAACCGGAAGCCGCCGCATTCCAAGCTCACATCCAGCGGAAGAATGCCGATTATTTTACACCTCCACTAGTGTGACAAAGCCTCCAAGAGTTATTCGGAGAAGGCGAGACGGAAGCCGATGTCATTGTATCGGGATGTCGGATCTTTCTCTGCACGGTTGGCCGAGCGGCAAAGCCGGGCGCGATTGTACCAGCTTCCACCGCGTGCCACCCGGGAGGAGCCCGAAGAGGGTCCCTTGGGGTCGGTGGCGCTTCCCTGATACTCTCCGTACCAGTCCTGGCACCACTCCCAGACGTTGCCGTGCATATCGTACAAGCCCCAGTCATTCGGGGGAAAAATTCCGACCGGAACCGTTTTCTTTTTAAACTCGCTCGTAGGACAGGAAAGATAAGTATACGTTCCGTCAAAGTTGGCCAAATTTCCGCCTTGGGTTGAAACCAGGCAGCCCTTGGTGTTGAAAGGCCCCTTGGTCCCGGCCCGACACGCGTACTCCCACTCCGCCTCCGTAGGTAAACGATAGGTCCGGTTTTCCAATTCATTCAGCCTGCGAATGTACTCTTGGACCTCTTCCCAGGAGACATTTTCAACAGGGCAGCTGCCCCCGCAATCGGAAAACTGGGAAGGATTGGACCCCATCACTTGTTTCCACTGCTCCTGGGTCACCTCGGTAGTCTGCAGGTAAAAACTCTTGCTCAACGTCACGCTATGCTGGGTCTCATCGGTATCCCTCCCGCTGTCCCAGCTCCCCATGGTAAAATTGCCCGACGGGATGTAGGCGAAAGTCTGGCCGATGGAGTTGGTGAAGCTCTTGGCTTTGTCGCCGCCCTTGGGAAGCGCTGCCTCCAGGGTCTTCACCTTCTGATCGGCTACCGACAGCTGCGACTTTGCCGCATTGTACTCCGCCGCGCTCAGGGCCCCGGCTTCATACAGCCTGCTCATTCGCTGAAAATCCTGCTCCGCCTGCTGGAGCGCCTGCCGGACCTGGGCAAGGTCGGCAAGCTTGGTCTGCCCCGACGCCTTGACCAGTCGCACGGTGAGGTACCGGTCCTGGCCGGCCGAGACATCCACCCCTTGCTGCTGCGTCACGTAACCTTCCGCCGACACCTCCACCTGGTATCGGCCGGCGGCGAGCTCCAAGCCGGGCCTGTACTCGGCATCCGGCTCGATCATCCGGACCCGCGCATCCGAAGGCACGGTGTCCACATAAAGACGAGCCAGCTCGGGACCTTCCTCCTGCAAATAGGCGTTGAGCTCCGCGTGCCGGCCGGCGGAAAGCGTCACGCGGGTCCGGTAGGCCTGGTACCCCGCTTTTTCCACCCGCAGCTCGTAGGAGCCGGGCTTCATGGCCCTCTGGCTTACAGGGGCGCTTCCGATGCTGGTTCCGTTCAGATAAACGCTCGCTCCCGGCACGTTTGCGCTCACGGAAAGCAAGGCGTCCTGCGTGGCCGCCGACGCGGGTCCCTCGGCGGTGACGGAGCCCCCGGAGGCCACCAGGAAGACAAAGTCTCCCTGGTCCCACTTGTCGTCCCGGAGCTTGCCGTACCGGGGCGTCTGCTTGTTCTGGGTCAGGTTGGAGAGCCGATCCGACAGGAACATTCCCAGCTCGGAGCCGGTCAGGTAGCCGTCCTGGTTGGCGTCGGCTCGCTCCACGCCCTCCAGGGCGTTGACGAACAGCCGCCGGAACCGGCCGTCGTCGGATACCGTCTGGTCCGCGTCTCCGGAGGAAACATACTGCCTGACCGGTAAGGCCGTGTGCCGGGTGACGGCCGGCGGCGGCATGGCCCGCACGGTGTCGAACACAGTCCCCGAGAAGCAGCTGTCGAAGATCGCCAGGGCGTGCTTGCTCTCGGCCAGCCGCACCAGCTCCCCGAACCTTCGCAACGAGACGGCCTTCAACTTGAAGTGGATCTTGTCCGAGGGCGCGGGAGCGTCGGCGGGTACGAGGAATCCCTCGCCGTCCAGGGTATGCCCGTGGCCTGCGAACCACACGAAAAGCCGCGCGTCGGGGTCCGCGCCCTTTTCCACGAAGAAGGTCTCCAGGGCGTCCTCCAGGTCGCGGCTTCCCAGGTTGGTTTTGAGCGCAGTTTCGAAGCCCTGCTTAGTGAGCTCCTCCGCCACCAGGGCGGCGTCCTTGACGGCGTTGGAGAGCCGAGGCCACCCGCTGGTGTAGCTATCAATGCCGATGACGAGCGCGTAGCTGGCGCCGTAGAGTCTGAGCAGGCCTGCGTCGGGGGCGTCGGGCCGCTCGCTCTGCTTGACGGTGACCGTGACGCCCCTGTCCTGGGCGGCATGGGCGGCGGCCCCGAGGACGAGCAGTGCGATGAGGAGGCGGATGATCCTGGTAACCACGTGTTAACCCTCTGCGTCTGCAAGGAATTCTGCGGGGACCATTACCCGGTAGAAGATGGCTTCGAGGAAAACAAGCGCCCCCAAAAAAAAATAGGGGATCGTCCGCCGACGATCCCCCGTTTTTAATTCCTAAAAAGGCGCTTTAGGCCGCGTCCAGGGCCTCGTCGGGAATGTCGGCGTTGGTGTAGACGTCCTGCACGTCGTCGTGGTCCTCCAGGGTCTCCAGCAGCCGCAGCATCTGCTCGGCTTCCTTGCCCTTGACCTCCTGGCGGGTTGCCGGCACCAGGGTGACCTCCGCCGACTCCAGGGCGATGGACTTGCCCTCCAGAGCCTCCTTCACTGCGTCGAAGTCTTCGGGTGCAGTGAGGATGTCCCAGGTTTCCCCGTCGTCCTTCACGTCCTCGGCGCCGGCGTCCAGCGCCGCTTCCATGATGGCGTCCTCGGTGGCGTTCTTCTTGTCCACCGTGATGATGCCCTTCTTGCTGAACATCCAGCCCACGCAGCCGGCCTCGCCCATGTTGCCGCCGCATTTGGCGAAGATGTGGCGCACCTCGGCGGCCGAGCGGTTCTTGTTGTCGGTCAGGCAGTGCACCAGCACGGCGGCGCCGCCCGGGCCGTAGCCTTCGTAGGTGAACTCCTCGTAGCTGGCGCCTTCCAGCTCGCCCGTGCCCTTTTTGATGGCGCGCTCGATGTTGTCCTTGGGCATATTCTCGGCCTTGGCCGCCAGAACGGCCGAGCGCAGGCGCGGGTTACCGTTGATGTCCCCTCCGCCCAGGCGGGCGGCCAGAGTAATTTCCTTGATGATCTTGGAGAATACCTTTCCCCTCTTGGCGTCTGCGGCGCCCTTCTTGTGCTTGATGGTGCTCCACTTATTATGCCCTGACATGCTAGGCCTCCTGGTTTTTTGTTCCCAAACGGTTCTTGTTCGAAGCTATCGTAAAAACACGAAAAAAAGGCATGTTGCGAGGGAGGGGGAAAATCCCTTTTTAAAACACGGCTTTTTCACCTTCCCCCGCACATCCTCCCCCTTTTCCGCTATACTTTTCGATGCGCGTCCAAGCATGGCTGCCGTGTAGTTGTGGCCTGAGATCCTCAACAATCCCCCGATATATCTTTAATATAAAAATATCATAGGGAAAATAGTTTTAAGAGGTGTTTTCGGCTTTTCTTCGTGGCGTTCCGGAATCAGGGGCTCTCCCGCTCCCCAGGACCGGCTGCCTTCCCGCCGGGAGGTTTCTTCTTTTCGGCGGCGATCACGTAGATCTCCCGTGACTGGGAACGGACGGCCTTGGGCCGGAGCAGCGATACCTTGGTGTATCGTTCGCGCACGCTTTTCACAAAGTCCTCATAGCCCTGCCCCATGAAAACCTTGCAGACAAAGGACCCGTCCTTTAAAAGCAACCGGTCGGCCAGGACCAGGGCCGACTCCGCCAGGGCGACGGAGCGCAGGCCGTCCAGGTCCTTCACTCCAGAGGTGGCGGGCGCCATATCGGAAAGCACCACGTCGAACCCGCCGTGAAACTCGGGGGCTTCTCCATCCAGCGAGAAGATGTCGGCCGTCAGTGTCCTGGCGTTCGGAGGAAGGGAAATGGTCACCTTCTCCTTGTCCACCCCCAGCACGCGGCCGTTGGGCCCGGAAAGCTTCGCCGCCAGCAGAAGCCACGAACCCGGCGCACAGCCGAGGTCCAGCACCCTGTGCCCGGGTTTGATGACGGAAAAGCGCTTCTGGATCTCGTCCAGTTTGTAGACGCTCCGGGCCGGGTAGCCTTCCTTTTTGGCCCGCTCGGTGTGGTGGTCGGCCCACGTGTTTTTCCCCTTTTGCTTCATAGCTTACACCGCCTCCCAAGTCAATATTTCCGGCGGCTTCATGCTATCGGGAAGCGGCTTGGAATACAAGCCCGGCAAGGTTTTTCCATCAATTGATGGAAAATATGCCTTGCAAAGAAGCCCCTTTTATGTAAACAGATGGCGTTTTCGTGAAACGGCGCAGCCCTTGGTTCGGGCGGCGTTTTTTTAAGATTTCAAAGCAGGGGCGAATCCCACAGGAAAAGCGACAAGGAGAACAACATGGCGCAGCAGATCTCGGACCGCAGGGAC
>JBFMHL010000278.1:0-12995 GCA_040753055.1 Thermodesulfobacteriota bacterium
ACGACGAGGACTACCTGCACTACACCAAGGTGGCCGAAGGCAAGGTGCGGGTCGTGGAGCCGCGGGGCTGGTTCAAGGTGGGCAAGAACATCTGGAAGCTCCTGTTCGCCCTGTGCGCCGGGCTCTTCCTGGCGGGCGTCCTGTGGCGGGTCCTTTCCCGCAGGCGAAAGAACGGCTGATGCGCCTGGTGGTCAACGCCGACGACTTCGGGCTCTGTAACGGCATCAACGAAGGCGTGATCCGCGCCTTCGAGCAGGGGCTGGTGCGCTCGGCAAGCCTCATGGCCTTGGGGAGCGCCTTTCCCGAGGCAGCCCGCTACCTCAAAGAGCATCCCGGGCTGGACGCCGGGCTGCACCTGACCCTCACCGATGAAAAGCCGCTCACGGACGCGCGGGCACTGTTCCCGGGGGCATGGGACTCGGATCGCCTGCCGGGCATGGCCAAGCTCTTCGCCCTGCTTGCTTCGAGCCGGGCCGACATTGCGGCCCTGGAGCGGGAGATCGCGGCCCAGATGGACAAGATCCGCTCCGCCGGCATCTCCATAAGCCACGTAGACGGCCACCAGCACGTGCATCTGTTCCTGCGGGTCTTTCCCTTGTGCCTTTCCCTGTGCCGGGCGCACGGCATATCGTACCTGCGGACCCGAATCACGGATCGGCCCAACCTGCGCGCGGGCGCGGGCAGGCTTCTGCAATACGCGGGTCTGCGGCTCTTTCTCCGGGCCGCGGTGGCGCCCCGGACCCCGCCGGACCTGCCCGCCCTCCCCTGCACGGGCTTCCTCCTGTCCGGCGGCAAAATGACGGTGCGGGACGCCCTCGACAACCTGGACGCCTTGGGAACACCGCCCGCTGCGGAGCTCATCCTGCATCCGGGCCTGCCCGGGCCGGCGGAGGAGCGGGAGTACGGCCACTGGAACTATGCCTGGGAAAACGACCTGGCCCTGGCCTGCTCGCAGGAGCTTGCCCGGGGCCTTGGGGAGCGAGGGATTAGGCCTTCCGGCTTCCGTGATCTTGCCTGAGCCGAAATCCCTTCGAAGGAGCCCTGCAATGGAGCCTGCGGAAAGCCCGGTCTGGAAAAGCGAGGGGAAAAAGGCCGAAGCGGCCCGTGTGCTCTCCGGCATCCTGGCCCAGAGCCCCCTGGGCGAGCCCTCCATGGACGCCCTGCGCCTGGCTTTCAGCCGTTTCTACCGGGAGCGGGTGCGGACGCCCGCCCCGGATTGCGAAAAAATTTCGGCAAACGGAGTCCCCGGCCTCCTCATCCGGGCGCCCTTAACGGACGGGAACAAAACCGTCCTGTTCTTCCACGGCGGCGGCTTCACCATCGGCTCGGCCGAGGATCACGCGGACCTGTGCCTCCGGCTCTCGGCCGCAGCCCACGCCCCGGTGCTTTCCATCAACTACCGCCTGGCCCCCGAGCACCCCTTCCCGGCCGCGGCGGAGGACTGCCTTGCCGCATACCGCTTCGCCCTTGCGCGTGCCGGCGCTCCCGGCAACCTGGCGCTTGCCGGGATATCCGCAGGCGGAACTTTGGTGTTGGCCACGCTCGTGCAGGCCCGCGGCCTGGACCTGCCTCTGCCTCCGGCCGCGGTGTGCATGTCGCCCGCCACAGACTTGCGCTTTCCGGGAAGCTCTGTGATAAACAATCGGAAGACGGACTGGGTGACGCAGGCAAGGCTGGATTCGTTGCGGGCCGCCTACCTGGCCGGGGGCGACCCCGCGCAGCCGCTTGCCTCGCCCGCTTTCGCGGACCTTGCAGGCCTGTGCCCCCTGCTGGTCCAATCGGGAACCGGAGAGCTCCTCTTAAGCGACATCGAAGCCTTTGTGGAAAGGGCCCGAAGCCAGGGGGTGGCTGTCCGATACGAGCCCTGGCCCTATCTTTTCCACTGCTTCCAGATCTTCTCGAAGCTTCTGCCCCAGAGCCTGGCCGCCGTGGAAAGCGCAGGGGCCTTCCTCCGAGCGGCCTTGGCCGGAAATGAAACCCTGAATCCGTGAGAGGTCGCATGGGGCCGCCCCGAAAGGGGGAAACGAATTTTTGCCCCGGGGAACACATCCTTCTTGGCAATAATGCCCGAGCGACGGGCTTTTGCCCCTTTTAGAAAAAGCTCCGTCACGAATTCTGGGAAACCCGAGGCCGGAAAAGGTTCTCCTTCATGGACATCCGCACCCTGCTGGTCATGTGCATCTGCGCCACCGCCTTCGTGGGAGTGCTCATGCTCCTGTACCGGTCGCGCCAGATCGTGTACCCCGGCTTCGGGCACTGGATCGCGGCCTGCTTCTTTTTGAGCCTGGGATTCCTTTTCATCGTCCTGCGCGGAGCCATACCTTTGGCCGCCAGCGCTCTGGTGGGAAACGGCCTGTTCATGACGGGAGCCTCGCTCCGCCTGGACGGGACCCGGCGCTTCCTCAACCGGCCCAAGCTCCCCGAACCTTACTACTATCTCCTCCTGATACCGATGGCGGGGCTCGCTTGGTACCTCTTCGCCCGGGATGCCATCTCTATCCGCACTGCGATAATCAGCCTGGTTTTCGTCATCCTGGCGTTCTCCATCGCATGGGAGCTCCTTTGCCATGCCCCCTCCGAAAGCCCGCTCGTATACCGGACAGCAGCGGTGATGCACCTGGTTTTTTGCGTGATCACCACGGCCCGGTCCCTGATCTGGCTCATTGCTCCCAACAACCAAATGCTGACTCCAACCTTTCTCAACGTGCTGTACTTCTTTCTCCTCTCCCTGTTCGAGGTGGGCTACGGCATGTGCTTCATGATGATGAACAACGAGCGGGTGGAGGAGGACCTGCGTTCTTCGGAAAGAAACCTCCGGGAGAAAAACGCCGAGCTCGCCCGCGCGATTTCCGAGGTGAAAACCCTGTCCGGGCTTCTGCCCATCTGCGCCCACTGCAAGATGATCCGGAATGACACCGGGTACTGGCAAAGGATCGAGCACTACATCCAGGAGCACTCCGACGCCCAGTTCTCCCACGGCATCTGCCCCGACTGCATGCGCAAGCTCTACCCGGAGGTGGCCGACGAGCTGGACGAGGAAGGCAAGTAAGGGCCCATGAAAACCACCAAACCGCGTGTGCTGTTGATCAATCCCTGCTGGACGGGAATCTCGTCCCAGGCCCAGCGCCAGTTCCGGCGCGTGTGGCAGCCGCTTTCCCTTGCCGTCACGGCGGCCATGCTGGATAACGCCGGGGCCTATGTGCATATCGAGGACGCCAACGCCACCGGAGCCGGCCCGGAGAAGCTGGCCGAGCTCGCCCGGAGCGCGGACAAGGTCTTTATCACCACCACGCCCTACGACCGCTGGCAATGCCCTTCCCTCTCGCTCCTGTTCTTCTTCGACGCCCTGTCCGGGCTCCCCCGCGACCGCCTCTACATCATGGGCGGACACGTGACGGAACGGCCCGAGGCGCTTCTGGCCGCCACCGGAGCCCGCGCCGCCGTCCTGGCCGAACCCGAGCAGACCGTACTCGACCTGGCCCTCCACGACGACACCGCCGCGCCCCGGGACAGCATCTCCCGGTTCCCGGGCACGGCCTACATTTTCGACGACGTATTTTTCCGCTCCGATCCCCGCGCCTTCCTCTTCATCCTGGACGACCTCCCCTTTCCGGACTTTTCCCGGCTCCCCATGGAGCGCTACAACTACTTTCCCTTCATGGGAAAGCCCTTCGCCATCCTGGAAGCCTCCCGCGGATGCCCCGTCTCCTGCAGTTTCTGCTACCTGGGCATGTACGGCAAGAAGGTGCGGCGCAAATCCCTGGCCCGATTCCTCGCCGAGGTCCGGCACACGGCGGAAACTTACGGAGTCAAGAATTTCTACTTCATGGACCTGGAGTTCTGCCTCAAGCCCGACTTCGTGGCGGCCTTCTGCGAGGCGATCCTATCGGACGGGCCGGACATCGCCTGGTGCTGCCAGACCCGGGTCACCGATATGACCCCGGACCTGGCCCGGCTCATGCGCCGGGCAGGATGCACCCTCATCCACTTCGGCGTGGAGGCCGGGGCCGACGAGATTCTCCGGGGAATCGGAAAGGGCATCACCCCGGGCGACGCCATCCGGGCCGTTCGCATCTGCCGCAGCCAGGGCATCCGCACCGCGGCCTTTTTCAACTTCGGTTTTCCCGACGAAACCCCGGCCCAGATGGAGAAGACCATCGAGCTCTCCACGGCCATGGCTCCCACCTTCGCCTCCTTCCACCTCATCGTGCCCTTTCCCGGAACCCGGCTCATCCGGGAGCTGGGCGTGGACCCCGAGGAGTTCCCGGCCGACGCCTACCCCCAGTACAACTTCGTCCACCACGACCTGCACGACCTGTCCGCGGTCTTGAAGCGAGCCTATCTGCGCTTTTATTTGCGGCCCGGCTTCGTGAAGAACCTCCTGGCGGATTCGGTCAGGGCTCTGAAGCCTCCCCTGCCCCCCGCGGAAAAAAGGAGCACTGTTCCGACGCGCCACGCCTGGACCGCGGGCCCCTACGCGCCCGGTGACGAGGATAAAATCCTGGACTTGCGGAAACGGGTCTGGGGGGCTGTTGACCCCGTTCGGAACCTTGCCAAGACCTGGCGCTGGCAGTTTGCGGAGAACCCGGCCGGCGCGCCGGGAATCTGGCTCGCCCGGGAAGGGGAAAAGGTTGTGGGACAATATGCGGCCGTCCCCACCCGCATGTCCGTGGACGGCCAGAGCGACTTTTTCGCTTTCTCCTGCGACACCATGACGGACCCGGAATTCCGCGGGCAGAGCATGTTCCCGCAGCTGGCCCGAAAGGTCTACGACGAGTTCGGCGAGAAACGGAACATCCGCCTGGTCTGGGGTTTTCCCAACAGCTCCAGCATGCCCGGCTTCGTGGAGAAGCTCTCCTGGACCCGTATCGGCACCTTCCCCGTGTTCGTCTGCCCGCTTTCGCTCTCCTGCCTCAAGGGCAAGCTGGGCGGAGAAAAAACCCTTCCCTTTTCGGAAAAAGGGCTCAGCGTCTCCTCCATCGTCTCCTTCGACGACCGCTTCGATGCCCTCTGGGCAAGGGAGAAGCCGGGCCACGGCATCATCCAGACCCGCGACGCCCGCTACCTTTCCTGGCGCTACCACAAGGTCCCGGAGTTCGGCTACCAGCCCTTCGGCGTGTTCCGGCAAGGCGAAAAGGACCTACTGGCCTACTTCGTCCTGCGCCCCATGCGCATATTGGGCATCCCGGTGGCGGCGCTCCTGGACTTCTTCCCCCTGCCCATACCCGGCCTGGCCCGGACCACCCGCGCCGCCCTGCGGCTAGCCTGCCGCGTGGCCGCGCTGTCCGGCGCCTACGCCATCGTCTCGCTGTTTCCCCGGCCCTTCTTACCCCATGCCCTTTCCGCGGGATTCCTCCCCGTGCCCCGGAAGCTCTCTCCCAAGTCCTTCGACCTGGCGGCCCTATTCCCGGACCATGTGCCGGCAAGCCTCCGCAAACCCTCCGCATGGCACCTGATGCTGGGCGATACGGATATCGTGTAGAGAAACCCCCTCCCAAAGAAAGCCGCAGCAGGGGCGCACAGGCCGTACCGCCGATGGATCTGTCTCGAAGTCAGAAGCGCAAAGGAGTGGATCGGGGACATCGGACTGCATAGAAACGGGTTTCCCCCTCGAAACCATTTCCCTTTTTTAACTTTTTTCCTACGCCAGCCTTCGGGAAAGCCAGCGGGCGGCGTGGAAGTAGAAGTCGTTTCGCAGAACGGGATCGGTGAGACCGTGGTCTCCTCCGGAATAGAGCAGCATCTTCTTTTCGCCGGAGGCGCGTTGAAAGATCTCCCGGCCGTTTTCCACGGGAACCACACTGTCGCCTTCGGCGTGGGCCACCAGGAGGGGGCCGGGGCGAAAGCCGGGCTCCGGCGGCAGGAGCCCGCGCATCTCGCTCATGAACTCCGGCGAGACCCGGTCCGCATCCTCGGAGCGGAGGATCAGCTCGGCAAGCTTTGCCCCGAAAGCGGGAGCGGCCAGCACGGCAATTGCATTCACGGGGTGCCGGGCCGCCACGGCAAGACTCACGGACCCGCCCATACTGGAGCCGAAAAGCGCACGTCCGGGCCCCAGGTCCGGACGGGAGGATGCATGGGCCAGGGCGGAGAGAAGGTCCTCGCAGCGGCCCGCAAAGGTGGTGGCTGCCTTGAAGTCGCCCGAGGACTCGCCGCAGCCCCGGTGGTCGAAACGGAGGTAGGCGATGCCGGAGCGCCCCAGCATCTCGGCGAGCGCCCGCTGCTTGGGCGAGGACTTGTCCGCGAACAGGCCGTGGAGGCCGATAACGAGCGGCGGGCGCGGATTGCCGGGAAGGTGCAGGACGCCGGAGAGCGTGTAGGCGCCGGACGGGAACGAAATGTTTTCCTGCAAGGGGCCGGGCATAAAAGACGCCTTTCTTTGTAAAAAGGGGTTTGTCTCCCTCTCCCGCAAAAAACCTTTCATTATTAGGGGCTATTTCCCAAAAAAATCGTTATGAGATGCGGCGAAAACGCCAAGGGCAAGGAAGCAGGTGGAAAAAGGACGTAGGCCCGGGTGTCGCCACGTCGAGGATTTTTCCCACCGGATGACGCCGTCATTGGCGTTTGCAGCCCATTGCACTTGAATTTTTTTGGAAACAGCCCCAAAAAACCTTACTCTCCAACGAAAAAGGCCGCAAGCATTCCGCTTGCGGCCTTTTTGCGATCATGGTGCCGGGGGACGGAATCGAACCGCCCACACGGGGATTTTCAGTCCCCTGCTCTACCGACTGAGCTACCCCGGCGCTTCGGTGCATACTGGCCTTCTTTGGCCCACCAAAAGCGCGCCGTTTATAAGATGTTCGGCAAAGGATTGTCAAGCCCAATCTGGCCGGAGGCGAAAAAGGAGGCGCCCGCCTCCGTCCTCCCCTCTTTTTTTACAACCGTCTCTTTTTTCTGGATATAAGCCCCAGGTACCGGTAAACTGAAAGACATCCTGCGATAGAGCGTCTTTATGCAAAGCGGTCAGCGGCTTTTCTCCGCCGGCCCCGAAACGTTTCCCGATAGAAAGGGCACTGCATGGACCAGGAGCTTCTGTACGAAAAGGACGGCATCAGGGCATACCAGAAATCCTTTCCCGGCACGGACGTCCGCGAGTTCTCCGCCACCGGGTTCGTGGACGCGCCCATGGAGGTCCTGGGCGAGGTCATCGTGGACGTGCCCCGCTACCCCAACTGGATGGCCGACGTGTCCGAGGCCCGGGTGGTCCAGGACATTGACCGCCACACCAAGGTCATCTACTGCCGCCTCAAGCTTCCCTGGCCCATCTCGGACCGCGACTTCGTGATCCGCAACCAGACCGTAATTGACCTGGAAACGGCCCGGTGCATCATCAACTTCGCCGCCGTGGACGACCGCTCGGTGGCGCCCGCCAAGAAATGCGTACGCATGACCGACCTTACCGGCTCCTACAAGCTGGAATACCTGGGCGCGGACAAGACCCTCGTGACCTTCACCCAGAAGGCCCATCCGGGCGGCAACACGCCCCCGGCCATGGCCAACGTCCAGAGCCAGCATTACCCCTATAAAGACATCAAAGGCTTGCGCCGCATGGTCCGCGAAAAGGTCTACTGGGAGCGGGGCCGCGTCTCCGAAGACCGCAAGATCATCGAGGAGGCCCTTTCGGACCCGAACCGCGCGGTGCTGGTCATGAAGAACCGCTTCCTGGAGTATGCGGGCGACAAGAAGGTGGTGGACAAGCTGTTCGCTTCCGACCCGGAAATCGCCGCCGCCATCACCGGGCGCGAGCTCACTTACGACGCCATCCGGACCCAGGTGGCCCGCAGCATCGAGAAGCTCTTCGAGATGGGTGCGGCGGACAAGGTCATCAAGGACGCGGCGCTCCGAAAGAGGCTAAAGAGCGACAAGGCCTTGCTGAACCGGATGTTGAAGGACGACAAGCTCACCTTCTCGCTTTTGGAGAACAAGCAGGGCCTGGAAAAGACCCTGGCCGACTACCTGGCTGCTTAAAAAGGGCAAGGAATTTGCGAGGGAGGGGGAAAACCCCTTTTGAAAAGAAATGCTTTCCCCCTCCCCCGCTCTCCCTTTTCCGCGCTAAAGCTGCCGCCCATAATGCCTCGGGGAAGACCGGTTTGCAGCTCCCTCTTACTCTTTCAACGCAGCAACCACCAGCGATCTGAGATAGGCAAGCTCCGCTGCGGGCAATCCCTCCCCGAAGGCGAACAGGCCCTTCCGGGACCGGACCACCACTCCTTTGGACCTTACCAGCTTGGCCAGGCTCTTGAGCCAGCCGGGCGGCTCTCCGGTGAAGGGTCGGGGGCGGCCGTCCGCGTCCCGGGCCAGAGCCTGCGGCGCGAAGGCCTTTTCCGGCTCCGGCGCGTCCAGGCTCAGGATATCCTTCACGGAAATCTCCGTCGTCTTTGTCTTCCAGGCGTCCGTCTCGGAGATGGCGATCCCGTTGCGGTCCGCCGTGACCAGGGTATGGTTTCTCGCGGCCCGGACCAGATTCTTGAAAAATCGCAGCAAGGGAATCAACCCCAGGAACAAGGCCATGAACCCGAAGAAAAAGAGCTGAACGAAGTCCGGCGTCTTGGTTTTTTCGAAGAACTCCAGAAGGCCGCCGCTGATCCAGGCGGCGATGAGCAGGGGGACGGCCAGGGACAGGACCATGGTCACGCGGAAGCCGGGACCCGGGATCACGATTCTGACGGCGCGGCCTTCCCGCTCCACCCGGCTTCTTATCTCCGGGGGCCGGGTGGCCCTGTAGGGGCCCGCACCCTCCGCTTCCGACCTTTCCTTGAAGGAACTTCTCCTGTCTTCCGGATGGTAAACGGCCTCCCTGCCTCCGCTGCGGTCGACCAGGGGAAAGCCCAGGAAGTCGGCCACCGCCTCGGCCCGGGCAAAGGCCGCGGCATAATCCGACGGGCTTTCCAGCACCAGGGTCTTGCCCCCGTCCCCGGGCACCATCTCCACCGGGTAGGTATCCGGGCTGTCGCTGTCGCCCCTCTGGAGGCGCAGACTCACCGAGGCATATGGGGCGAGGGTGTGGCGGCGGCTCTTCATGGGCACGAAAAGACCCCAGGACTCCAGGATCTCTCCCCGCACCTTGTCAATGATGGTCCATTTGCGGCCGAAGGAGAGCCCCGCGCCCACGGCTGTGAATACGAGGCCCATGAGAAAAAAGAGGAGATGGGCCCATCCCTTGATCTGGTTCGCGTTTTGCGGCTTCACCACGCCCAGGGCCGTCAGGGTGACGAATATCCCGGCGGCCAGGAATGGAAGGCCGAACAGGGTGATGCAGCCGCCGCCGCTCATTGCTTCCATGCGGCCGCTGCTTGTTACCTTCCAGGCCTGCAGGGATTGTCCGTTTCGTTGCTTCAAGCTTCCTCCTTCATAAAGCCGAAACAATTTTGGACCCGCTTCGAAGCCCCGTTTCCGGCAGCCCTCTTCCCGCGCGAAATCCCTTTCTTTCCTATTTTCGCGATAGCCTCTACTATCGCGCGGCATCGTCCCACGCCAGCCGCTCCCGCAGCCGCGTCATGCGCCCGGCCTGCTGGTTGTTCCGTATGGCCATCTCCACGGCCCTGCGGCTTGCCACCAGCACCAGGAGCTTCTTGGCGCGGGTGATGGCCGTGTAGATAAGGTTACGCTGCAGCATGACATAGTGCCCGGTGGAGAGGAGAAGGACCACGGCAGGGTACTCGGAGCCCTGGCTCTTGTGCACGCTGATGGCGTAGGCGAGCGTCAGCTCGTCCAGCTCCGTGAACTCGTAGCGCACCGCGCCGGTGTCGTACTCCACTGTAAGCACGCCCGCTTCCCGGTCCATGTGCACCACCACGCCGATATCGCCGTTGTATACTTCCTTGGTGTAGTTGTTCTTGAGCTGCATGACCCGGTCGCCGGGCCGGAAGCTCCTTCCCTGGCTCTCCACCACATCGGGCCGGGGGTTCAGCGCGTCCTGCAGGGCCTTGTTCAGGGCGATGGTGCCCGCCGGGCCCTTGTGCATGGGGGTGAGCACCTGGATGTCGTCGCGGCGGATGTGGGGATAGGCGGACGGAATACGCTCGCAGATCAGGGACAGCGTGAGGGCCACCATGGCCTCGGGGTCGTCCGTTTCCTGGAAGAAGAAGTCCGAGTCCCGGGGGTTGTGGAGTTCCTTTTGGGTCAGGATGGACTCGCCCTCGTTCACCCGGTGGGCGTTTCGCACGATGAGGCTTTCCTTGGCCTGGCGGAAGATTTCCGTCAACACGAACACGGGGGCCCGGCCCGAGGCGATGATGTCCTTGAGCGTGTTTCCCGGCCCCACAGGCGGGAGTTGGAACACGTCGCCCACCAGGACGAGGACCGCGTTCATGGGCACGGCCCGCACCAGGTGGTGCATGAGGAAGGTGTCCACCATGGAGGCCTCGTCAATGATGATGACGTCGGCTTCCAGGGGCTCGTCCTCGTTTTTGGAGAACTCCTCCCGCACCGGGTCGTAGGCGAGCAGGCGGTGGATGGTGCGGGCCTCCCGCCCGGTGACCTCGCTCATGCGCTTGGCGGCGCGGCCCGTGGGGGCGGCCAGCGCCACCTGCTTTCCCATGGCTTCGTAGAGCAGAATCAGCGACCGCGTGAGGGTGGTCTTGCCGGTGCCGGGGCCGCCGGTGATGATCCCCACCCGGCAATGCAGGATCTTCTCCAGCACCGAGATCTGGGTTTCGGAAAGGGCGATGGCGAAGCGGCGCAAAACCCGCGCGTTGATCTCGTCCCGGCTCCAGTCCGGGCCCTTGTAGGGCACGGACAAAAGGGCCAGGAGACGACGCGCGAGCCCCACCTCCACCGCATGGAAAGCGGGCAGGAACACGGCCCGGGCCCCACCCTCCCCGATCTCTTCCAGCACCAGGCCGCCTTCGGCGCCAAGCTCCTCCATGGCCCGGGAGGCAAGGTCCGGAGAAAGCTCCAGAAGCTCGGCGGCCTGATCGCGCAGCAGATCCTCGGGAAGGTAAAAATGGCCCTGGTCCGCGGCCCGGGAAAGCACGTGGACGACCCCGGCATAGAGCCGGAAGGGGGAGTCGGGGGAAAAGCCCAGGCTCTTGGCGATCTCGTCCGCGCGGGCGAAGCCGATGCCGGTCACGTCCGCCGCCAGCCGGTAGGGGTTCTGGCGGATTACGGCGGACGCGGACGCGCCATAGGCCTTCAGGATCCGCGCGGCTAGCCCCGGCCCCACGCCGTGGCCGGACAGGAATACCATGGTATCGCGCTGGGCCTTTTTCTCGGCCCAGCTCTCCATGAGGCGGGCGAGTTTGCTCCGGCCGATGCCGGAAACGGAGAGGAGCCTCCGGGGCTCGTTGTCCATGATGCTGAGCGTTTCGGCCCCGAAACGGTCCACGATGCGCTTGGCCAACGCAGGACCGATGCCGGGAACCAGGCCCGAGCCCAGGTACTCCTCGATGCCGGACACGCTGGCCGGCAGCACCTCGGAAAAGCTCTGCACCTTGAACTGCCGCCCGAAGCGGGGGTGGTTCTCCCACTCGCCCGAAACCCGGATGGTCTCGCCCACGGAGAGAGAGCCCAGGGTGCCCAGTATGGCGACCAGGCCCTCGTCGTCGGTTTCCAGGCGCGCGATGGCGAATTGGTTCTGCTGGTTGCGGAAGGTGATGCTGGCCACCTTGCCTGTAAGCTCCGGCATGCTCGGTCCCCCGGCAGGTTGTCCGACCTTCTCCGGCTCAGCCCTCGCGGCGGTTTGCGACGATCCACCGGGCCGCGGCGGCCAGGTCGTCGGCCACGTGGTCCACCCTTGCGCCCTTGGCCGCGTACTCCGCCTCCGCCTCCCTGCCGCTCCCCGTGCGCACCAGGACGGCGGTCCCCACACCGGCGCGGTTGGCCACCAGCATGTCCTTCACGTTGTCGCCCACCATCGCGGAGCGGCTCAGGTCCACACCGTGCTTTTCCTTGGCGGCCAGGATCATTCCCGGCGCCGGCTTGCGGCAGCCGCATTTCTCATCCGGGCGGTGGGGGCAAAAGAAAATGTCGCGAAAGTCTCCACCTTTTGCAGCCACGGCCTTGATCATGGTGCGGTGGATGTCGGACAGCACCTCGCGGCTCACCATCCCGCGGTTGATCACCGATTGGTTGGTGATGATCATCACGTCGAACCCGTTTTCGTTGAGCAGGCGCACCGCCTCGGCCGAGCCGGGAAGGAGCTTGAACTCGTCCACGGTCTTCACATAGTCGGCGCGGTCCTCGTTGATCACGCCGTCGCGGTCCAGAAAAACAACCCGTTGCGTCATTACCGGAAACTTTCCTTTACCCGAGCGGGCGTTATCCCCGTTTCCTCTTCTCCGGAAAAAGGCCCAGGATGGCGCTCTCCTCCGCAGCGCAGACCCCGCGCTCCGTGATGATGCCGGTGACGAGCCGGGCCGGCGTCACGTCGAAGGCAGGGTTCTTGGCCGGAGAGTCCTCCGGGCAGATGAGAACGGAGATGCTCTTGTCCCCGTGGGAACCCGGAACATAGCGCACCTCCAGTTCGCTCCGCTCCTCGATGGGAATCTCGGCGACTCCGTCCACCATGTCCCAGTCTATGGTGGAGGAGGGAAGCGCCGCATAAAAGGGCACCTCGTTGTCGCAGGCGGCCAGGGCTTTTAGGTAGGTGCCGATCTTGTTGGCCACGTCCCCGCAGCGGGTGGTGCGGTCCGAGCCCACGATGCAGATATCCACCATGCCGTGCTGCATGAGGTGCCCGCCGGCGTTGTCCACGATGACGGTGTGGGGCACCCCGTGGCGGCCCAACTCCCAGGCCGTGAGCCGGGCGCCCTGGTTCAGCGGCCGGGTTTCGTCCACCCAGACGTGCACCGGGATTCCCCGGTCGTGGGCGGTGTAGATGGGCGCGGTGGCCGTGCCGTAATCCACACAGGCGAGCCAGCCCGCGTTGCAGTGGGTGAGCACGTTCACGGTGCGGCCCGTCCTTTTATGGATGTCGGCGATGAGGGAGACCCCGTGCTCGCCGATCCTGCGGCAGTTCGCCACCTCCAGGTCGGTGATCCTTCCGGCTTCGTCCC
>JBFMHL010000279.1:0-18441 GCA_040753055.1 Thermodesulfobacteriota bacterium
TAAAAGTAAATGGTTTTGGCGGGGGAGGGGGCAAAACCCCTTTTTAAAAAGTGGGCTTTTTCCCCCTCCCCCGCACCCCCTCCCCCTTTTCCTCAAAACTTATTAATCCAACCTGAATCCGTAATGGAGTTTTCGTTGCTGGAGCTAAAGCCCATCGCTCGGGCATTCCTGCCAGGAACGATTTTTCCCCCAGGGTGGTGGAATGGGCCCTTCCCGATAAAAGAGAATTGTAATCCTTTTTTCGCTTCGATTAAAGGCGCGGAAAATGGAGTAGCCAGTGCTCGGTGGTGGGGCTCACCTTCATCCATCCCGCTTCCTGGAAAACTTCCAGAAGCATGATGACCGCGAACATGAAAAGGGCCAGCCATCCCGCCATCTTCGCGGGAAAGGGCATGGAGCGGGCCCTGCGGAGGAAGATGAGGCTGGGCAGAAGTCCGAAAAGAAACACGATGGCCCCTCCCCCCACGATGTCCAAAGCGTCGAGGAACAGGTCCGGAAACAGGAGGGCCAGAACCAGCGGGGGAGCGAACGCCAGGGCGGGAATGAGGAATTTCCGCTCCGCGCCGGACAGGAGGTCGCGCCAGAACCCCATCAGCGAAATTCCCACGCCCACGAAGGATGTGGTGATGGCCAGAAGGGAAAAGGCCATGCCCGACACGGTGACCGTTACCGAGCCCAGGGCCGCGGCCAGGGGGACCGTGGCCGGCTGGTCGTCCCGGAACGCAGCCAGAATGTTTCCCTGCCCGGTTCCGGAGAGGGGCAAGGCCGCCAGCGCGGAGATCAGCCAGACCAGATAGAAGGCCAGGGCGATCCCGGTGCCCAGGAGAAGGGCGCGGAAAATCAGCTTCCTGTCGTAGCCCAGATCCCGGGTGACCGTGGGGATGATGCACTGGAAGCAGAAGGCGCACACGATGATGGGCATGGCCGAGGGAATGAAGCTCCAGTCGGCCCGGGCCAGGCGGGACGCCTGGAATGCTCCCGCGCACTTGTACACCAGCACGGCAAAGGCCAGGCCCATCAGCAGCATGAGCCATGCATTGCAGCGGCGCACCAGGCCAAGGCCGTAGATGGAGATTCCCGCCGTCACCGCAAAGAAGCCCAGCATGAGCCAGGGCCTTGCGCCGGACGCGTGGAACAGGAAGGACAGGACCGAGGCTCCGCCCGCCAGATAGGCCACCAGAAGGCCGTAGAGGAACACCAGGTAGCTCAGGGAAGCCAGCCATTGGCCTGCGCGCCCCAGTTCCATTTCCATCGCCGTGGAGATGTCGGGCTCCCGCTCCCGATGCCGGACCAGGCAGTCCATCAGAACCCAGCCGGTGAAGAGCATGAGCGCCCAGGCCAGGACCATGGAGATGAGCGCCGGGAGCGCGCCTGCCAGGCCCGAGGTTACGGGAAGCCCCAGAATGCCAGCCCCCACCGTAGTGCCCGTCACCAGAAGCGCCATGAGGAGAACCGGAGGTTTTTCAGGATCGGCCACTGCGCTGCTCCTGGACGAAAAGGGAGGCCGTGCTCCCGGAGGCGTTAGAAGCTATCGCAAAAAAAAGGCATTTCGCGGGGGAGGGGGGAAAACCCCTTTTGAAAAGAAAGGCTTTTCCCCCCTCCCCCGCACCCCCTCCCTTCTTTCCGCAAAACTTTTTGATGCGCGTTCAATACGGCTATTCTTAAGTTAAGGCATTATAATTAATTTGAAAACCATCTTTGATCAAAGAAAAGATATCCCTCTTGTCTAAATAGAACCTGTAGAAAAACTAGTTCGAGAGAAGTTTGGGTAGAAACTCGCAACAGAGGGAAAATGACGGCTTCTGGCCAAGGAAAAAACGGCAAGGGCGATCGGGAAGAGTTCGGGAAAGGAATGTAATTGAAAACAGAGGGAAAAGTCGGCACATCGGAGTTTTTCAAGAGCCGGGCTGCATCCGGCTATGTTTTCGTGGGGCTGCGGGGCTTCTGCATGGGTTCGGCGGACGTTGTTCCCGGAGTCTCGGGCGGCACCATCGCCTTCATCCTGGGGATCTACGAGGAGCTCATCGCCTCCATCCGCTCCTTCGATCCGGCCTTTGTAAGGCTGGTCCTGGGCGGCAAGATAAAAGAAGCGGCGCGGCACGTGAATCTGGTGTTCCTGGTGAGCCTGGCCTTGGGCATCTTCACCGCCATCTTCACCCTGGCCAAAGGCCTTTCCTGGTTGCTGGACAACCGGCCGGTGCTCATCTGGAGCTTTTTCTTCGGGCTGGTGGCGGCGTCGGTGTTCACCGTGAGCCGGCGGGTGAAGCTCTGGACCCCCGGCGCCTGGGTCTGCCTGGTCCTGGGTACGGTAGGCTCCTACCTGCTGGTGGGGGTGGTACCGGCCCACACTCCGGATGCGTGGTGGTTTCTCATCCTCTCCGGCGCGCTGGCCATCTGCGCCATGATCCTGCCGGGAATCTCGGGCGCCTACATCCTGGTGCTCCTGGGCAAGTACAAGATGGTTCTCGATGCCGTGCACCAGTTCCATTTCGGCACCCTGTTCCTCGTGGCCATCGGCGCGGTCTGCGGGCTGCTGGCCTTTTCGCACCTTCTCAACTGGCTGTTCGCCCGCTACCACGACCTGGCCGTGGCGGTGCTCATCGGGTTCATGGCCGGCTCGTTGCGCAAGGTCTGGCCCTGGAAGGAAGCGGTTCCCGGATACTCCGACATCACCGCGAACGCGCTGCCCGCGGCCATGAACCACGAGGTCCTGGTGGCCGCGCTTCTGTGCCTGCTGGGAGTGGTGGTGGTTCTGCTTCTGGAGCTGGCGGACAGGAGGAGGGCATAAGGAGGGGAAGATCGTTTTTAAAGCCGGGAGCGTTTTTCGCACTGCCCGATGCCGGCCGGAGTGAAGGAAAAAAGCTGTCGAGGCCGGGCTCCGGCCTTTCCGGGGTGAGGGGCGCGCAGGATTGTGCTTCCACCAAGAAACCTTCGCGCGAAGAACCGAGTTGGTATCGCCAACGGCCCCCGGGCCCATGAAATCATAGGGGCGGCGGCGCCTCTTCCTTGCCGCCTTGTTTCTCGTCCGGATGCACCCCTGCGTCCCCTTTGTCCGCATAATCCTTTTTTACTTTTCTCTCTCTTTACCCTTTTCCCCAAGGAGATCTCCCATGTTCGCGCTGACCCAGGAGCACCGCATGGTGCAGAAGGCTGTCCGGGACTTTGCCGAGAAGGAGATTCTGCCGAATGTGGAGGCCCTGGACGGCGGTGAGATCCTGCCCTTCGATCTCATCAAGAAGCTGATGAAGCAGGTGCTGGCGGCGGATTTCCTGGCCGAGAGCCTGGAGAACCGGGCGCGCGCGCTGGAGGCGGGCCGCAAGCCCGAGGAGTCCGGCCGGGGCTTCGACCCGCTCATCCCCTCGCTCATCTTGAAGGAGCTTTCCCGCATAAGCCCCGGCCTGTGCATGTCCTGGGCGGTTTCCGTGGGGCTTTGCGGGAACAACATCCGCGACCGCGGCACCCCGGACCAGATCCGGCGCTTCGCGATCCCGGTGATGTGCGGCGACAAGATCGGGGCCTGGGCCCTCACCGAGCCCGAGGCGGGCTCCGACGCCTTCGGCTCCATGAAGACCACGGCGCAGCCCGTGGACGGCGGCTACGTATTGAACGGCTCCAAGACCTTCATCACCAACGGTCCCCATGCCGACATCCTACTTTGCTATGCAAAAGTGGACAGGGGAGGGGAGGAGGCGACGCGGCCGGTGAACGCCTTCATCCTCACGCGGGGCATGAAGGGGCTTTCCACCGGCCCGGCCTTCAAGAAGATGGGCATGAAGGACTCGCCCACGGGAGAGGTGTTTTTGGACAACGTGTTCGTTCCGGCGGCGAACCTCCTGGGAGGACGGGAGAAGACCGAGGGCCGGGCCGAGGTCCGGAAGTCCCTGGGCGGGGAGCGGTCGGGCATCTGCCCCATGTGCCTGGGCATCGTGGAGCGCTGCTACGAGCTTTCGGTGAAGTATGCCAAGAAGCGCCGCCAGTTCGGCCGGCCCATCGCCGAGTTCCAGGCGGTGCAGGTGAAGGTGGCCAACATGTACATCCACTTGCAGAACCTGTGGAACGCGGTATTTCGCCTGGCCGAGATGGACCGGCAGAAGACGCCCGACCCGGCCTACATCTGCGCCTCCAAGGTCTACGCCGCGCGGGCGGCGGTGGAGGTGTCCCTGGACGCCATCCAGATTCACGGCGGCTATGGCTACATGGCCGAGTTCCATGTGGAGAAGCTCATGCGGGATGCGAAGCTTCTGGAGATCGGCGCCGGCACGACGGACATCAATCTCCTCACCACCGCGCGCCTGGAGCTGGGGCTTCTTTAAAATTCCTTTTCTGGCGGCCCGGACCAGTCCGCAGGATGTCATCGGCGTCACCGTGCTTCATGAACTCATCGGCCCCATCGCTACCAAGCTCGCCCTGGGACGGGCGGGAGAAATCATGAGCGCCAAAGAGTGCGCAAACGGGGAGGAGCCATGAAAAAGCGAGTTCTCAAAACAGCTTTGTGTGACATGTTGGGCATCGAGTATCCCATCGTAAGCGCGGGCATGGGCCCCACGCTCATCGGCGAGCCCAACGGCGCTCCCGTGGAGCTGGTGGTGGCCGTATCCGAAGCGGGCGGATGCGGCGTTCTGGGCGGGGCCGGGTTCAACCTGGAGGAGCTCAGGGCGGCCATCCGCACGATCAAGGCGCGCACCAAGAAGCCCTTCGGAGTGGACCTGCTGCTGCCCCGGGACAATCCGGCGGCGGGCATGGAAGGCGCAAAGGAGATGCCCCTTTCCGAGGTCATCAAGCTCCTGCCCGCGGAGCACCTGGCCTGGTTCCGCAAGGTGCAGCAGGAGATGGGCCTGCCGGACCCGGATGGCCTCATGGTGAAGACCGACATGGTGGCCATGCGGCCCAAGGAGGCGGTGGCCATCTGCATCGAGGAGCGGGTTCCCCTTTTCTGCTCCGGCCTGGGCGACCCCGGCTTCATGGTGCCCGACGCGCATGCCGTAGGCATGAAGGTCCTGGCCGTGGTGGGCAACGCCAAGAACGCGGGCCGGGTGGCCAAGTCGGGGGTGGACTTGATCGCGGCCCAGGGCCACGAGGGAGGCGGCCACACGGGCCGGGTGGGCACCTTGGCGCTTCTGCCCCAGGCCATTGACGCAGCCAACGGCACCCCGGTGCTGGCCGCGGGCGGCATCGGAGACGGCCGGGGCCTGGCCGCGGCGCTGGCCGTGGGCTGCGTGGGGGTGTGGGTGGGCACCCGGTTCCTGGCCACCGAGGAGGGCGGGGCCATGGCCCTCTGCAAGCAGAAGATAGTAAGCTCCACGGACGAGGACACCCGCGTTTCCTATCTCTACACGGGCAAGACCTCCCGGGCCAGCTACACCCGCTTCCACGATGTCTGGAACGCCTCGGGCCTTCCGGCGCTCCCCTTCCCCTTTCAAGTGCTCCTGGCCTCGGCGCTCTTAAACGGCTTCATCAAGGCGGGGAAGGAGGACTACGTGGGAGGATTCGCGGGCCAGGTGTCGGGGCTCATCCACGAGATCAAGCCGGCGCGCGAGGTTCTGCTCTCCATGGTGGATCAGGCCGCGGATATCTTCACCAAAAAGCTTCCCGCCGGCCTGAAGGTGGAGTAGGCGGAAACGACGGGTTTTGCCCATGCGGAATAAAATCCTGATAGCCCTGGCGGCGCTTGCCGCAGTAGTGATCGTGGTGGCGGCCGCGATTCTTGCCTATGCGGCCGCCTACGATTACAACAAGCTCAAGCCCGAGATCGAGCAGGCGGTCTTTGACGCCACCGGGCGCAAGCTCGTGATCGCCGGTGACATCAAGCTCGCCCTGGGCCTCCGGCCCGCCCTCACGGTGGAAGGCGTGAGCCTGGCCAACGCCCCCTGGGGATCGCAGCCGTTCATGGCCCGGATCGCCAATCTGGGTGTGCGCCTTTCCCTGTGGCCTCTCCTCTCGGGCAGGGTGGACATCCGCGAGCTTGCATTGACCGAGCCCGACATCCTGCTGGAGACCGACAAGCAGGGCCGGGCCAACTTCGACTTTTCCGCAGAAGCCCCGCAGAAGACGGAAAAAGGGCAGCAGCCCTCCGGCGGCGGGTTGCTGGAGAAGCTCTCCATACGGAGCATGCGGCTTGCCAAGGCCCGCATCGCCTTTGTGGACGGGGCGGCCAACCGAAGCTACCGGCTGGCCCTGGACGAGGTGAGAGAGAAGTACGAAGGCGGCACGATCTCCTGGGACCTGCGCGGGGCCTACAACGGGGAGGCTTTCCGCCTCACTGCCGAGACCGGCCCTCTGGCGGACCTGGTGAAAAAGGGGCAGCCCTGGCCTGTCAAGGCAAAGGCCGAGTTCGCCGGGGCTTCGGCGGGCCTGGACGGCTCGGTCACGGACGCTTTCCGCGAGCCGAAGCTCCGCGCAAGCCTCTCGGCCGAGGCAAAAAGCCCGGATACCCTGCTCCGCGCCGCGGGCCTGGAAGCTTCCCTGCCGGGCCCTCTCTCCCTTTCCTTGACCCTGGCGGACAAGGGGCTCAAGGTCTACCAGGCGGACAATCTGGCCCTCCGCATGGGGGAAAGCGACCTTTCCGGCTCGTTGGGAGCGGATTTCACCGGCAGGCGGCCCCGGGTCCGGGCCGAGCTCGCCTCCAACAACCTGGACCTGCGGTCCCTTGCCGCAAAAGAGGAAAAACATCCGGCCCGGAGCGGAAAAACGCGCCTGTTTCCCGAATCTCCCCTCCCGGTTTCCGTCCTGGAAAAGATGGACGCGGACCTTTCCTTCCAGGCCAAAACTCTGGGCCTGCCCGGCCTGGTGATGCGGGACACGGCGTTAAGGCTCACGCTCAAAAACGGGGCCTTGGACATCCCCGGTCTTTCCGGCGGTCTTTTCGGCGGAACCTTGGAGGCACGCATGGCGGCCCGGCCCGAAGCAAGCTCCCTTCGGGCGAACCTCAACCTGGACATAAAGCGCCTGGATCTGGGCGTCATGCTGCGGGACCTGGGCTCCCAGGGGAAGCTTGCAGGCAAGGTGGATTTCTCGGCCGACCTTTCCGGCGCCGGGAGCTCCCCGGCCGCCATCATGGCGGGGCTGGACGGCAAAATGATCCTGAACGGGGATCATGCCAGCATCGGGAGCAAGTATATGGGGCTCCTGGGCGAGGACTTCGCCAACAGCCTCGTCCGCCTGCTGAACCCGCTCAAGAAAAAATCGGACGAAACTCCCGTAAACTGCATGGTGCTCGGCTTCGCCATCAAGAACGGCCGCGCCCGCACCAGCGCCATGCTCCTGGACCTGCCCCAGAGCCTGGTGGTGGGCGAGGGGGAGATCAACCTCGCCACCGAGGCCATAGACGTGTCGGTCAAGTCCATTCCCAAGGAGGGAGTGGGCGCAAGCGGCGTGGGCAAGATCACCATGACCCTGGGCAAGCTGGCCGAGCCCTTCAAGCTCTCCGGCACACTCGTGCACCCCACTCTTGCGGTGGACGTGTCCGAAACGGCCCTGCTGGTGGGCAAGAGCCTGGGCGGCATGGCTCTGTTCGGGCCCGCGGGGGTGCTCACCGCCCTGGTGGGGACGAACCAGGAAGGAAAGGACCCGTGCCGGACCGCCCTGGAAGCGGCCGAGAAGGGCCGCGTCTCCTCGGGAGAAGGGGAAGGGGTCCTGGAGAAATCCGCCGGGGCCGTGGAGAAGGGTGTGAAAAGCCTGGGGCGAGGCATCGGGCACCTGTTCGGCAGATAGACCAGGCATAGGAAAAAACGGAAATTTTGCGGGAGGGGTTTGTCCCGCTCCCCCGGAGAATGCCTTTTTTCTCAACTTTGAAAGAGGATTTCCGCGCTCGAAGAATAAATGCAACCATTAACCCGCACATATGGAGGAATTTCATGAAAAAACCCTTGCGAGTATTAGCCCTGGCCCTGGCCGTCTGCCTCGCGGCCGCTCTGTGCTTCTCGGGTGCCGCCTGCGCGGGCAAGAAGGAAGGCAAGCCCGCCACCATGGCGGACATCAAGGAGAACGCTGAGGATACGGCCGAAGCCATCGGCAGCTACACCGAGGCCCAGAAGGACGAGGCCGTGAAGAAGGCCCGGGAGGCCCTGAGCAGCCTGGACGAGCAGATTGAGAGCCTGAACGAGAAGATCCGGGAGAACTGGGGCAAGATGGACAAAGCCGCACGAGAACAGGCGGACGAGTCCATGAAGGAGCTCACGCAGCAGCGGAACCGCGCGGCGGAGTGGCTGGGGGGCCTGCAGGAGAGCACGGCCAAGACCTGGGACAAGGTACGCAAGGGCTTGTCCGACAGCATGGACGAGCTGCGGGACGCCTACAACAAGGCGGCCGAGAAGCTTTAGGCGCGGCTGCATGAAGACGGATGGAGTTTTCAGGGCGTTGGCTCATGGGAGACTCTCGCCCATGCCGGGTTTGATCAGGAAGGGAAGCTCGTAATGACCAAGAAGTTTCTGGTTCTCGTGGGGCTTGTTGCGGGAAGCACGGCAGGATGGTACCTGGGCGGCCTCATCGGGACCATGACCGCCTACTTCGTGAGCCTCTTCGGGGCTGCGGCCGGCATGATCTTCATGCAGAAGGTCTTGAAAAAATACGTGGGGTAGAAGGTCTCCGGACCGCGGAAAGTCCCCCTCATCCCGTGTTTGTAGAACTCATCTCAAAATAATTTTTCTATAGAGAATATTTGCTTTCCCATAGAAAACGATTTTTACAGCTATTATGGGCTGCAAGCCTCGAATAGCCACCTTCGGTCTGCTTCAAAAAGTTTTGCGGAAAAGGGGGAAGGGGTGCGGGGGAGAGGGGAAAATCCTGCTTTTTCAAAAGGGGTTTTCCCCCCTCCCCCGCGAATTCCTTTTCTTTTCCATTTTTGAGATAGCTTCTAGTCTTTTCCTTTTTCCAGGAGGAGCGATGACCAAGTGGAACCTTGCGGCCGTTGCGGTGCTGGCGTGCATGATCGCCTTCGGCGCGCATGCCTACCGGAGGCTGGATTGCTGGCTTCCCGTGCCTTTCGACGCGGCTGTCTGGCGCACGGGAGAGGAGGCGGGTTTCTCCGCGGACGCCCCCCGGCTCCGCATGGCGGACTGGCTCCTGGGTACCGGCGTCCTTTTGGGAAAGACGCGGCACGAGATCGAGGGGATGCTCGGGCCTGTAACGAAAACCGATTATTTCGACAATTACGACATGGTGTACTGGCTGGGGCCGGAGCGCGGATTGATACGCGTGGACAGCGAGTGGCTGGTTTTTCGCCTGGACGCGGCGGGCCGGGTAAGCCGGGCGCTCATCGTACGGGACTGAAGGACCGAGGTCCGGTAGCCGGGATTCCCGGCAACACGAAGCCCCCCTTTCTCCAGATCATGCATGATCCGGAAAAAGGGGGGCATTATCTTCACCGGCGGGCGGGCCCGCCCTCTGTTAGGGCTTCACGCTCCGCTTGATGCTGGCCACGGCCTTTTCCACGAAGCCGGGGTTGTCCAGCCGGATCTTGATGGCGTTTTCCGGGCACATGGGCACGCAGCGGCCGCAGCCGCGGCACTCGGCGTTGATCTCGGCCGTTCCCGAGGAAAGGCTGATGGCGTCCAGCACGCAGTGCTCCGCGCACTGGCCGCAGCCCATGCAGAGGTCCTGGTCCACGAATATCTCGAGCCCGTCCAGGGGGTGTACGATCTGCTCCCTTTCCTCGCGGGGCACGTGCTTCAAGATATCCGTGATGCAGCAGCAGTCGCAGCAGAAGCATACGGTCAGAAGCTTCCCGTTGTCCGGCACGCCGAAGATGAAGTTGTCTATGCGGGCCTTGCCCACGAAGGGGGGCAGCCCCGCTTCCACGGCCTTGTGCAGGTGGGCCTTGGCCTCCTCCTTGGTGGCCTTGCGGGACCAGTGGGCCGGGATGCGGTCCGCGTCCGGCCCCATCATGAGGCATCCGATCTCCGTGGGGAAACGTTTGCAGTTGTAAGAGGCGCGGCAGCCGCAGAAGTTCATGATGGTGCGCGCCGAGCTTTCGTCAATGAGGCGCTCCACCACCTCGTAGGGCAGCGGCACGGAGGGGTCGCGCTCCAGGGTTTTGTTCACCGGGATCCAGTACATGTTGGTCTTCTTCACCTGGGTCCAGGGATGGAAGCGGCGGATGACGGGAAGGTTGGCCGCGTGGAACAGGGCCCGCAGCATGTCGAGACCGGGCCGCATGGCCCAGGAGGGCGGGTTCTTCCAGAACCATCCGAAATCAATCAGGCCGGGCAAAAGCTTGGGCTTGCGCATAGTGCCTCCGGAAAAGTGGAAAAATATTCAAAGCCATCCCAAAAAGAAAAGGAAAAGGATTTTACGGGGGGGGGCGGTGAAAACCCCTTTTGTTGACAGAGGCGGCTTTTCCTTGCCCCGAAGCCGCTTTGCCGCCCGGGGACCCGATTTCCCCCCTCCCCCCTTCTTTAATAAAACTTTTTGAACCAGGCTCCAAGGTTGCCATTCAAGGCTTGCGGCCGGTAATGGCAGCAAGGATCGTTTGTTACCTCACGTGCAGGCGGAAGGTTTCGCCCACGCCCGCCACGATGAACTCCACGGCCATGGCCAGGAGGATGAGGCCCATGATGCGTTTCAGGATTTGCTGGCCCGTGGTGCCCAGTATTCTTCCTATATGGTCGGCCAGGAGCATGGAGATCCAAAGGATCGCGCACAGGGCTCCGATGATGGCGATGAGCGCGGAGCGGGTCTCTATGGTGTTGCAGTCTCCGGCATAGATGACGGCCGTGCACATGGCGGCCGGCCCGGCCATCAGGGGGATGGCCAGGGGTACGACGGCGATGTTGTCGGCCTTTCCCATTGCTTCTTCATGCTCCTGCGGGCTGTAGCGCATGCCCTCGTGCTGGGCCCGGGCCATATTGAGGGCCATCAGGAGGATGAGGATGCCCCCGGCGATGCGGAAGTCGGCCACGGTGATCCCGAAGAAGTAGAGGAGCTTCTCGCCGGTGAACACGGAAATGGTCATGATGATGAAGACCGCCACGGCGCAGGTGACGGCTATCTTCTTGCGTCTGGCCGGCGTGGCGTCGCCCGTGAGCGACAAAAATACCGGGATCAGGACAAAGGGGTTGAGCATGATGAACATGCCGGTGGTGATCTTGATGAAGTCTATTTTCCCCATGAGCCCGATCCTTTCCGGTCCTTGACACGCCAATCAGGAGTCGTCCGCGGCGATGACGGCGTTCCTGCCACAGAGCGGGTTTAACGCATGAAGCGCCTGGGCCGTTTCACCAGGATCTGGTGGGAAGACGATCTTCAAAAATAGTCTCCTCGCCTTTTTTTCCAACCTAGAGCCCATACACCGGGAAGTTTTTCGGAAAGGGGGGCGGGGGGGGGAAAGCCGCTCTTTTCAAAAGGGGTTTTCACCGTTGCCCCCACAAATCCTTTTTTCTTTCGGTTTACCCCCACAGCCCCTGGGCCACGGGATGCACGCGGCCGCCCACTTGCACGGCGATTCCCCCGTCTTTTTCCTCCGCCCGCAGGAACAAGGTGGAGGGGCGGCCGATCTCGTAACCCTGGCCCGCGACGGTGTCCACCTTGTCCGTGCCGAAGAAGCGGTGCCGGCAGAGGTAGGCGGCCAGGCACCCGTTTCCCGAGCCCGTGGCCGGGTCTTCGGGAACGCCGAAGTAGTCCACGAACACGCGGACGGAGAGCTTCTGGCCGGGCTCGTAGCCGCCGGGGGCGAAGAGGAGCAAGCCTTTGGCCCAGGCCTTTTCCGCGCGGGCGAAGTAGAGATCCCGGTTCACGCGGGCTTTTTTCAGGGCGTCCGGGCTTTTCAGCGGAATAATGGCGAAGGGGAGGCCGGTGGAGACCTCTTGCAACGGGAGCGAGCCGTCCAGGTCGCTTTCGGAGAGACCCAGGATGGCGGCCAGGGGCGCCTTTTCCAGGGGCTCGCCGAAGGAGGGCGGAATCTGGCTCATCCAAAGAGGCGCGTCCGGGTTTCCGCCGGGCGGGAAGGCGACGGGGATGCGGCCCGCCGGAACGGACAGAACGATCTCGGGTACATCGGCCGCCATGATGCGTTTCGCGATGACGAAGGCCGTGCCCAGGGTGGGATGGCCCGCGAACTCCACCTCGTTGCCGGGCGTGAAGATTCGCGCGGGCCATGCGCCGTCCTTTTCCTCGGAGGAAAGGACGAAGGTGGTTTCGGAGAAGTTGATCTCCCGGGCGATCTTCTGCATCTCGGCGTCCGAGAGGCCCTCGCAGTCAATGATGGTGCAAAGCTGGTTTCCCGAGTACTTCCCCGAGCCGAACACGTCGGTAAGGTAAAAGCGCCTGCTTGGTTTCATGACTTTCCCCTTGTGTCTTTGTATCGCCTTTGGCCCGGCCTTTTCCAAAAGCGCCAAAATGCGCCCGCCCATTGTGTTGTCCCGGGCGTAGTCCAAGGCGCTACGGTCCATGCGGTCGGTAATCCCCGGGTCCGCTCCCTTTTTCAAGAGGTAGGCCACATGCTCCGGTTGGTCCGTGCGGGCGGCCAGCATGAGGGCGGTGGAGCCGTCCTTGTTGGTGGCGTTGATGCCGGCCCCGGCCGCAAGAAGGGATGCCATGGTCCGGGCGCCGTCGCGCCACTGGTAGGCGGCCAGCATGAGCGGCGTCCAGCCGTGCAAGCTCCGGTGATTGGGATTTGCGCCCTTGCCGAGGAGATAGCGGATCACCCCGGGCTTGCGCCTGGCTCCGGAGAGGAGCGCGCGGGAAAAGCCTTCGGGCCCGGCGCCGGAGGCCGCGTCCGCGATGAGGGCCAAGACGTCCGGGCCGCGCAACGCGGCAGCGAAGGCCAGGGCCTCGTAAGGCGTTTTCCCCGGGGCGGGATCCGCTCCGGCCTGGATCAGGGCCGTGATGGTCTGCTCCATCCGGTCCTGCCGGATGGATTCCGGGGCGAAGTAGCGCTCGTCCCGGTCGCCGTCCATGGCCGCCACGACCAGCGGCGTCCGCCCCTCTTCGTCTGCGGCGTTCACGGAAGCCCCGCGGGAGAGGAGAAAGGCCACGTGCGCCGGACGGTTTTCGGCCACCGCGTAGAAAAGGGCGGTCCGGCCCTGGAGGTCGCGGGCCTCCGGATCCGCCTTTTTTTCAAGGAGCCAGGAGATGGCCGGGATGAGGTCTTGCCTGCTTCGGTAATCCCAGGCCCCGGCGGCCCGCATGAGGGGCGTCACTCCTCGCGCATCGGCCCGGCCGGGGTCGGCCCCGGCTTTTGCCAGCGCCTCCATTATGGGCAAATACCCGTGCTCCGCGGCGCAGGCCAAGGCCGTTTTACCGGTCTTGTCGGGGATGTCGGCCTCGGCCCCGCGGGAGAGGAGCAGGGCAACGCCCTCTGCGAACCCCTGGTCGGCCGCGGCCATGAGAGGGGTAGCTCCGGTCTTCTTGATCCCTCGGTTTAGGTTGGTATGCGGCAGGCGCAACACCTTCTCGATGGTGGGGATGCTCCGCGAGATCACCGCGGAGTAAAGGGCGTCGGTGCGCATCTCCGCAGCTTCCCGGTCGCTCCGGCTGCTGCGCTTTTCGAGAAGCTCGATCAGGGCAGGGTTGCGGGCCATGGCGGCCAGAGACTGGGCGTCCCGGCCCTGGGCGTCACGTTCGTTTATGTCCGCGCCTCGGGACAGCAAAAGCTCCATGAGCCCAGGCGTTGTCTCAGGGTTCCCGGCTGCGGCGGTGAAGACGGAGCTGCCCGAGTTCTCCTTGGCCCGGACGTCCGCTCCCGCCGCGATCAGAATTCCGGCCACCTCCTCCTGCCCGTTTCGCACCGCCTCCAGAAGAGCCGTGGACCCGTACTCTCCCCTCGCGTTCACATCCGCGCCGGATGCCAGGAGCTCCCGCACGGCTCGGGCGCGGCCCCGGCCCGCCATATCCATGAGCGCGGTCTTGTCCCGCTTGCCCCGGACGTCCGGGGACGCACCTGCGCGGAGCAGGAGGGCCACGCATTCGGGATTGTCGTTCAGGGCGGCCTCCACCAGGGCCGGTCCTCCCACCTTGCGGGGCATGTGGTCCGGATCGGCGCCCGCGGCAAGAAGATGCCCTACGGCGGATAGGTTGCCCGCATGGGCCGCTTCGATCAGGGCGGTGCGGCCGTAGTCGTTCTCCGCGTCCACCCGGGCGCCCGCGTCCAGGAACGCCTTTACGCAGTCCCCGGACTTGTCGAAGGCGGCGGACCGCATGAGCGGGGTCCACAAAGCGCGGTCCGGTGCATCCACCCGGGCCCCTTTGGAAAGCAGCAAGGCGACCAGACCCTTCTTCGCCTCCAGGGCCGCGACAAGGAGCGCCTGGTCCAGGTCGGCCCGGGAGACTGGATTTCGATCCAGGAACTCCCTCACCCGGGCCTCCCCGCCTTTTTTCATCACCTGGGCAAAGGCCGGGTTCTCTATGCGCGAGCAGTCCATGTTCACCCCGCCGGTTTACGCTTCTTTATGGTAGCTGTCATAATTGCCGTCTGGTTTGCTCTTCGCGGGCGCCGGACGCGCGTCTGGTTTCGGTCTGCGCAATCCGAATCCCTCTTTTTAGGACAAGGCCGCCTGCTGCCCTTCTTTGGCATAAGGGGATCATGTTTCAGGGTTCGAGGTTCTGGGAATACTATTGTCCTTGAAGGCATTGGCAGTCCCTCCGCAAACGCCGTTCCGCATGAGCGGCAATCAGTATGCAGCCGCAATTATTTCAAACCAGGGCTTTCTTGGGAAGGGGGCTTGGGGGGAACCTTTCTTTCTCCATGAAAGAAAGGTTCCCCCCAATATCCTCTATTTTTTTGTCTTTCTCTTTTGCAGATACTCATATGCGGCCAGCGCCGCTTTGGCTCCGGCGGCGGCTGCGGTTACGATCTGCTTTTCCGGCTCGTCGGTGGCGTCGCCGGCGGCGAAAAAGCCCGGAATCTTTGTGGATTGGTCGCGCTCCACCGGGATTTCGCCGTTATCGTTCAAGGCCAGGAGCTTCTTCACGGGGGCGGTGTTGGCGGAAAGGCCGATCTCCAGGAAAACGCCGTCCACCTGGAGGTCCTGCACCACGCCGCTCTTCTCGTCCCGGACGCGGATGCCGGTAAGCTTATCCGCGCCCAGGTACTCCAGCACCCGGGTGTGGGGGTGGAAGCGCACGTTGGGGTGGGCGGAAACCTCGGACAGCAGAACCTCGTCCGCCTGGAAGCCCTCCACGATGTTCACCACGTGGATCTCCGAGGCCCAGTGGAGGAGGTCCCGGACCGCGGTGAAGGCGGAGTTGCCGCCTCCGATGACGGCCACCTTGCGGTCTTTGTAGAGAGGCGCATCGCAGGTGGCGCAGAAGGCCACGCCGCGGCCCAGGAAGCGGCTCTCACCGGGCGCGTTCAGCCTGCGATAGCTGGCTCCGCAGCAGTAGATCACGGTTTTCGCCCGGAACGAGTGCCCGTCTTCCATGCTCACCGTGAACAGGCCGGCTTTTCGCGCGATGGAAGAGACGCGGGCCCCCAGCTCCTCGTGGATGGGGTAGCGCTCGGCATGGTCGCGGAAGGTCTGGGCAAGCTCGCGGCCCCCCTGGGAAGGGGTGCCCGGCCAGTTCTCCACCGTGGCCGTGGAAGCCATCTGGCCTCCCACGGTTTCGCCCAGGAGTCCCACGGACATGTTTTTTCGCGCGGCGTATACGGCTGCGGAGAAGGCGGCCGGACCAGCTCCCGCGATGAGCACGTCGTAGACCTGGTCGGCGGAGAGCCGGCGGGCCTTGAGTTCGCCCCGGGACTCCCGGATTTTTCGGTTGATTCTGTCGAAGACGGCGGGCTTGGCGATCTTGATGATTTCCAGCACGGTCTCGGTTTCGGAAAGAACGCCTTCGGACGAAGGCACTCCGTTCACGATCAGGCGGGGCACGCCGCCCACGTTGTAGCGCTGCACCAGATGGGGGTAGGAGGAGGACTCCACCATATCGGCGCGCACGTTGGGGTTCTCCGCGGCGATGCGGTGGGCCAGGTGCACCATCTGCGGGCAGTACGGGCAGGTGAGGGTCACCATGACCTCCAGGTGCACCGGCTCATCCAGCAGGGCGATGAGCTTGGAAAGTTCGGGCTTGAACCCGGGGTTGGCCGACGCCGCCAGCAGCACGGCCTCCAGGAGCGACTGGAACTCGTATCCTGCGGTCAGCCCGAAAAAGCGGATCCGCAGGTCCTCGCCCGCCAGCACCACGGTTGCGGGGACCTTGTCAATGCCGTACAGGTCTGCCTTGCCCCGGTCCTTGGCGTGGTCGAGCATCGCGAGCGTGATCTTGTCGGAAAGCCCGGCCATTTCGGAAAGAAGCCTCTCCTGCTCCCGGCACATGGGGCAGGCCTGCTGCTGCCGGAAAAGGAGCAGCCCCACCTTCCGGGGCATGCCGTCCAGCATGGGCTTGAGCTTCTCGCGGCTTTCTGGGTCCAGATAGTTTTCCATGAATACCCTCGTCTCGGGGCTTTAAAGAGAAAAGGATAGGTCCGGCGGATGGGCACACTTATACCGTCTTTTGCCCGGTGAAAAAAGAAAGGATTGTTGGGTGCGTCTTTTAAGCGGGGGCGGAAGGGTGAGGCTTGGAAGCTGTTTTATAACCCCATCTGGATTCCAGGTTGGCGTTCCGGGCCTTCGTAAAATGCTCACATACAAACTGTATGCTCCGCTTTTTCGTCTTTCCCGCGCCTTGCCCTGAAACGCGATCCGGGGTTATGAGACAGCTTCTAGAGATACTTCGCCACCCAGAGCGCGGCCTGGAGGCGGTTGGGCACGTCTATTTTCTTGTAAATATTGTAGATGTGGCTCTTTACCGTGTGCAGGCTGATGAAGAGGTCGTCGGCTATTTCCTGGTTGCTGGCCCCCGAAGCGATGCGCAGGAGGATTTCGCGCTCCCGGGGTGTGAGGCTCTGGGCCACCTGCTCGGGAAGGCCCGCTTCGGACTCGGGCTCCAGGAGGAAGGTGGTGAGGGTTTCGCGGGAGTACCACAGCTCGCCGGAGAGGATCATGCGGACTCCCTTGGCGAAAATGGGGAGCGGCATGGTCTCGTAGAACACGCCCCGCACGCCCCGGTTCATGGCTTCGCGCACCATGCGCTTGTCCTGGCCCACGTTGAAGAGCGCCAGGTAGATGCCCGAGTACTCCGGGTCCTTGGAGTCGAATCCCGCGGCCCAAAGGGGCAGGGCCTGGCTGCCCAGGCAGTCCAGAAGCACCAGGTTCGGCAGCTCGACGCCCTCCTCCAGAGCTCCGGGGGAGAAGTCCGGCGAGTTGGTGGAATCCACTCCCACCTCATGGCGCAGGAACCAAGCCAGAAGCTCGTTCTGGAGGCGGTTCACGCCCACGATCTGGACGAGGGGCTTTTTTTCAGGCTTGCCATCGGCCTGGTCCGCCGGCTGGGCTTTTGCTTTCATGGCGGGTGGATTTTCAGTTCTCAAGTAAACAGCGGCCTGCAGGCGCAGAGCTAGCACGCCGGCAGGCCAAATAGGCTTTCCCCATTAGTTCGGGCGGCTACTGGGGAAAGGGCATCATCCGGTACTTGTGGTCGAAGCGGATGGCCATGCCCTGGGTGTCGGCACGAACCACCACTCCGGACACCTTCACGTGGGAGCCGGTACGGCCCAGCTTCTTCACGCCGGCCACGGGGATCAGCAGGCCCACCTCCACCCGGGTGTCCACCGGCAGAGGGTGCTCGCACGTAAAGTAGCCTCCGCCGGCCGAAACGTCCCGCGTGCCCAGGGCGAGCGGCCTCGCGTTCCGGGGGCCTCCCACCAGGGAAACCAGGGCCGGCAGGTTGAGGGAGTACCGGGCATGTCTTCTGCGATCCATCGAGCTCATGGCTACACCTTTCTTTTGGTCTGGTGCGCCCCCCTGCCAGAAACGGCAGCACACGACCCATTTTTAGCAAAAAGGGCGGGCCGAGTCAAACCCTTTTGGCCTCCGGCCCTTTCCGAAAAGATGTGAAATATGCTACAAGCAACTCTCCTGGATTCATTTTCCCCTTTTACAAGGAGGAGTACATGCGCGGAAGGAAGAAGATCGCCATCAACACCGGTGGAGGAGACGCACCGGGATTGAACGCCGTCATCGAGGCCGTAGTTCTTTCAGCCACCAATCGGAACTGGGACGTCTACGGCATCAAGCAGGGCTATCAGGGTCTTCTGACCACCGACGACATCGTGCGGCTGACTCCGGAGATGGTCTGGGGCATCGCCTCCACCGGCGGCACCATTTTGGGCACCACCAACAAGGGCAACCCCTTTGCCATGCCCGTGGAGAACGCCGTGGGCGACATCGAGATCCGGGACGTATCCGACAAGGTGGTGAAAAATTTCGAGCGCCTGGGCTTCGACTGCCTGGTGGCGGTGGGCGGCGACGGCAGCCTGCAGATCGCCTATGATTTTTTCAAGAAAGGCATCCCCGTGGTGGGGATCCCCAAGACCATAGACAACGACATGGGCGGCACGGTGGCCACCTTCGGCTTCGACACGGCCGTGTCCATCGCCACCGAGGCCCTGGACCGGCTCCACTCCACGGCCAA
>JBFMHL010000280.1:0-54950 GCA_040753055.1 Thermodesulfobacteriota bacterium
AATCAGTTTTTACAACGCGTTCGAAGAATTTTATGTTCATACCCCCACCCTAAGCTAGTGGGAGTTCCTTTACAATCCCCAAAAGTTTTGCGGAAAGGGGGGAGGGGGGGGCGGGGGGAAAAGCCAGCTTTTTCAAAAGGAGTTTTCCTGCCTCCCCCGCAAAATTCTTATCTTTTTGTTTTTTCTTCTTTATTCTTAATTTTTCTCACTTCGCGGTCAGGAGCGGGGCGGCGAGGGCCAGGGGGTGGGTGATGCGGGGAATTTTGGATTCGGAGAAGCGGAACGCGGCTTCGGTGAGCTGGAGGAGGCAGCCGGTGCAGCCGGTGACGATGGCGTCCGGGGCGGCTTCGAGGATCTCCCGGGCGTAGGGTTCGGCTATCTCTAAGGAGAGTTCGCCGAAGCAGGCGTTGAAGCTTCCTCCGTGGCCGCAGCAGGAGGGTTCGATTCCGGAGATGACGGAGACCGACGGCCCCATGGCGGCGAGGAGGCTTCGGGTATGGTCGGGCCCGGCCTTTCCCAACCGGGTATGGCAGGGCTCGTGGATATGGACGCGCAATGAGGCGACGCCGGTGGGGAGGGGTTCGCGGCGGAGGGCTCCGTCGAAGCGCTGGGCAAAGAACGAGGTTGCATCGGCGGCCTTTTCCGCCAGGAGCAAGGATTTTTCGTAGAGGGGATGGGATTTACCCATGAGTTCCGGGGTGCGTCGCACATGGTCCAGGCAGGAGGCGCAGACAAAGAGGATTGTGTCGTAGCGTTCCGGGTGGAAGGCGGCCAGGTTTTTTTCCACACAGGAAAGGAAGAGATCGCGCCTGCCCGTGGAGTAGGCGGCGAGCCCGCAACAGCCCTGGTTTTTGGGGACGGCCAGGGGGATGTCGAGGAAGTTCGACAGGCGCGCCACCGCCCAGGAGGTGTCGGTGAAGATATGGTTTGCCCCGCAGCCCGTGAAGAAGGCGACGCGCGGGGTTTCACTTTTTGCTTGGGCGCGGCGGGCGAAGCTTTCCGTGAAGGGCCTTGCCGCGATACGCGGCACCACCTTGCGGTTGAGGAAAAAGGAAGCGGGAAAGCGGAGATAGAGGCCGCTCGTCTGCTCGATCTCGCCCGCGAAAAGGGCGGTGAAGAGCCTTCCCGCGCGGCGGATTCCGCGGGCCGCCTCGGAGTCCCGGGTAAGGGCGGCGAGGGCCATTTTTTCGGCGGCCGGATAGTCCGTGCGGACGCCTCGGCTCCGGGCCTCCACGGTTTTTTCCCGCACCCGGACCCCGGCAGCGCACACCGACTCGCAGGCTCCGCAGAGGAGGCAACGGGAGGAGGCCTGGGCCAGGCTTTCCGGGGATATGCCCTTCTGGTCCAGGAGCCGGAAAAGCTCCATGCGGCCGCGGGCAACGTCGGTTTCCTCGCGGGTGACCCCGTAGACGGGACATACGGACATGCACTGGCCGCAGCGCACGCAGGCCGGGCCGGCGGCTTTCCTGAGTACGGAGCTTGCGGCCGGGCCTTCTTCGGGTTTGCCGCTCCCTTGTTCCATTGCGGGGTCCTTTGTCTTTGTATGCGCCACGGATGCTTCTTGACGCGGCCAGCAGCCCGCTTGTATGGTGCCACGGGTTTTCGGCGCGTGCAAGCTCCATGCGTTCATGCGCCGCGGCACAAGAGAAAAAGGCGGGCGGCATGACGGAGATCGGAGACGTTGTTCTGGTGCATTACGAAAAGGACCCGGCCTTTTTCGCGCGGATCGAGGACATCTATGCGGACGTAAAGCCCGGCTGGTTCTCCGTGCGCATGCAAGTGCTGGCGGTTCCGCTTTCCGAGATCACCTGGATCCTGCGGGAAGAGTACATCAACGGAGGAGAGTTCACCATGGGAGGCAAGCCGGTGCGCCTGGAAAAGGTGGAGAGGCTCGCGCCCCTGAAGGAACCCGAGCCTGAGAAGCCGGCAAAAGCAGGGGGGCAAAAGGTGGTTGCGCTTTCCTCCCGGAAAAAACCGGACGCCGGCGGGTAGGGCGCGTGCGCGGCAAATTGGGCTTGCTTTTGCACATGTGTCATGGTATCCGACAAGCGTTTTTCTAGTCCGTCTTTCGGCCGTCCGGGTGGGCCGACGCCCACGGCCTTCCAAATCCGTATCAAAGCCAGGTGAACCCGTAAAAGAGATCCTAACTTTCGGAGATTCACCATAGGCGGTTTGACGCTTGCGTACCATGAGCGCTCCGTACCTTGGTGGTCCCCGTTTAAGCTCTCTTTTTAAAAGTTCATCCATTCAACCAACAAAAGGAGGAGCAAAGGGTATGAAAACGTTGATTGGCGGCGCAGCTGCCGCGGTACTGGGACTGATCATGCTTTCCCATTGGTGGAGCGAGTTCACCCAACTGCTCGCCGGCGCCCTTCCCGTGACCATGCTGGTGGGCGGCGCCCTGGCCATCTACCTGGGATTCGACGAACTCAAGGACAACTGGCAGAAGGACGAGGCTTTCGACATGGGCGGACCCGCCGACGACGTGGACCGCTACAAGAAAGAAGTCGAAGACCTGAAGAAGGAGATCGAGGGCCTGAAGGGCAAATAAGGCGCTTCTCCTCGAAGGATTGCACTAGGGGAAGGCCCCTGCCGATTTACGGCGGGGGCCTTCTTTTTTTTATGGGGGGGGAGCCTCCGCGGCGTCCTTCCTCTTCTGGCGAAGCTCCTCCCAGGGCATGACCACGAGGTAGACGAAGAGGACCGAGGCGTTCAAGGCGATTCCGCTGCCTACGAACCCGTACCGTCTGTTGGCCAGCAAAAAGCCAAGCTGGAGTGCCAGGACAAACCAACCCGCCGCGTCCACGGGCGCTCCGCCCATTTTTCGGGCCATGAGGTCGGCCTGCTCCTTGTGGTAGGTGACGGGGCCCAGGATCTTGTCCCAGATGATGCGGGTGGAGGCTCGTTCCAGGGGAGGGAGCAGGAGAAAGAGCTGGACCATGTTTCCCAGAAACAGCAGGAAAACGCAGCCGGCCAGGAACACGTAAATGCTTAGCTCCAGGGAAAAACCGGCGCGGCGGAAGATTTCGGCCAGGTCCTCGATGGACCATTGGCAGGCGATGACTATGCAGAAGCTGATGAGGTAACCGATATAGGCCGCGATCCGGACCATCCGGAAGCGGCCGAGCCCCGCCAGCAGAAGCACGGAGATCAGGACTCCGGGGAACAGCCCCGCAATGATCATGGAAACGGGCATAGCCACGCCCGAGGCACGGATGGAGAGGTGGAGGGCGTAGTAGGCCAGCAGGAAGAGATGGATGGCGACGGCGGCGGATATCCGCGCTATGAAGCGGCGATTATAGGCGATGGCGAAGACGAAGGCATAGAGAAACACCCAGATGAATGGCCATGAGAAGGCCCGGTCCGACGGCGGGGCCGAAAGATCCGGCTCGCTCAGGAACCAACCGACCGCGAAGCATCCGGCCGCAAGTGCGATGGCTCCCGCCGCTTGCTTCAAGGAGCGCAGCAGGCACAAGCTCTGGACAGCCACCCCCGTGCAGAACACGATAAGAAGGTCGTACTCGTTCCAGGTGGAGAACAAAGGCGGGTCTCCTTCCGCACCGGGCACGGCGCTTATGTCATTTCACCTGAATCCGTGACGGGGCTTTTTTTCAGGGACAAAAGCCCGTAGCTCGGACATTTTTGCCAAAAATGATGTTTCCCTGGGATAAAAGTCCTTTTCCGCCCTTCGGGGCGGCCCATGCGGCCCGTCTGCGTTGTCAGGCCATGGCCGCCGTACGTTCAGTAGTGTCAGCCGTGGCCTTCCGTGCATCCGGGCAACTGAGGCCGCTCACGGATTCAGGTTTCGCTCCTTTTTAGAATCGCCTCCCGGGCCAACTGGTCCGCGCGCTCGTTTTCCGGAACGCCGGCATGGCCGGGAACGTAGATGATCTTCAAGTCCGAAAAGGTCCGGAGCCGTTTCCGGACGGCCTCCACCAGCTCCGTGTTGGCCTTGGCCTTCCAGCCCGAGACGAAGAGCCCCTGGCAGTATTGGCTGTCGGTGTAGAGACGCACCGGCATATCCTTTTTCTTCAAAAGCTCCAGCGCGCGTAGGATTGCTGTGAGTTCCGCGATGTTGTTGGTGGCGTTCCCCAGGTACTCGGACACGAGCTTCTCCTTTCCCTTGTGGCGCATGACGACCCCGATGCCCGCCGGGCCGGGGTTCCCGGTGCAGGCGCCGTCCGTGTAGATGATGACGGCACGATCCTCGTCCGCCTCCTCGTGGCCGTTCATCGCCTGGGGGCCGGGTCCCTTGCGGCCGGCTTTCTGCGGAGTGCCGGGTTTCGCCGGGGAGCCGGTTCTGCCGGGTGGGCCGGTTTTCGCTGTGGGCAAGGCTTGTGCCGGGCAGGAGCCATCCGGCAGCAGGGCGGCCACATTCCGCGCCGCGGCCTGGTACTCGCGCTGGGCGTCCTCCTTTTTATAGCGAAGGCGCACGCGGCCGTTTTCCACCTTGGGCTTCCCGTTTTCGTCCGCGGCCACCCACACCTTCTGGTTCTTGAAGGCCATGCGGACCCAGTTTTCCGCGCCGGCTGCGCTTTCGTCTCCCATGATCCTTACTCCCCATAGAGGAGGTAGGGCTTGCGGAGCTTCGCGAACTCCTTTTCGTCCCCGGCAAGCCATTTCTCCATGAACGCAAAATCCTCCCCGGCCTCCAGGGCCTTGCGGAAGCGGTCCGAGCCCAGGATGAGGTCTATGGGAAGGCGCTCGAACTCGTACTCGTAGGGCGGGTTCTTCCAGGCGAAGAGACCAGGGTGGCGCTTGAAGATGGAAGCCAGGAGCGCAAGCGAGGTCCGCACCGGCTGGAAGCGCCTGCGGTCCGTCACGTGCAAAAAAAAGCCCTTGCAGAGCGTGCCCGCGTGCTTGTTGCTGGTGGGCTCGAACCCGCAGGGGCGCAGGACCGCGCCGGGAATCTCCGGGCCGGAGAGGTCCGCCATCACCGCGTCCATGTCCAAATACGGCGCGCCGAACATCTCGAAGGGCACGGTGGTTCCCCGCGCTTCCGAGACGTTGGTTCCCTCCCACAGCACCTGGCCCGGATAGACCACGGAGGAGGAAACCGTGGGAAGGTTGGGGGAGGGGAGCACCCAGGGAAGCCCGGTCCTTTCATAGTAGGAACCGGGGGAGTACCCGCTCATGGGCACCACGGAAAGCTCGCAGGAGACCCCGAAGCTCCCCGCGAACATCCGGCAGAGCTCGCCCACGGTCATGCCGTGGCGCATGGGCAGGGGAAAGCGCCCCACAAAGGAGGAAAACGCCGGGTCCAGGAGGTTCCCCTCGATCCCTTTCCCGATGGGGTTGGGCCGGTCCAGGATCACCACGGGCTTGCCCAGGCGCCCCGCAGCCTCCATGCAGTAGCTCACGGTGTAGATGAAGGTGTAAACCCGGGTGCCCACATCCTGGATGTCCACCAGCAGAACGTCCATCCCGTCCATCATCTCCGGAGTGGGGACCCGCGTCTCCGAGTAGAGCGAGTAGACCGGCACCTTGAGGGTCTCGTGCACCCCGTGGCCGGACTCGATCATGTTGTCCTGCTTGGCGGCGAACAGGCCGTGCTGGGGCGTGAAGACCGCAGCGAGCTTTCCCGGAAACCGGGTGGCCAGAAGCTCCGCGGTCCCGTTAAAGCGTTCGTCCACCGAAGCGGGGTTCACCAGAACGCCGATGCGTTTGCCACGAACGACCGCGGGCGGGTCGGAAAGAAGATTGCGCAGTCCGGTTTTGATCATAGGTGTTTTTCTATAAGCTGTATTTACATTAAAAAAGAAAAGTTTTTCGCGGCGGGAGGGGGACAAACCCCTTTGGAAAAGAAAGGCTTTTTCCCCCTCGCCTGCGCCCCCTATCTCTTTTCCGCAAAACTTTCTGATGCGCGACCGAAGTGGGTCATCTTAGGGTTGTTGCTACCCGTAATGACAACTAAAAGCGTCGGAAAAGGGCTTACAATCAGCCCTGAGAAACCGTAGTAAAAGCCATCGCAAAAGGCGGAAAGCCTTTCCCCGCCCGCTAAGGAATGCTCTTTTTCTGCGCGCCGTGCTTTCGGGATATAGCGCAAAAGGGCATTCGCAGACAAGAAAAGGCGGGGATTTTTTGCTTTGGCTTGATTTACCCGCCATGCCTGATATAGGAAAATTTTCCTTTATTGCCTTTCGGGGCCGCACCAAGCACCCGGATAGAGAGCCTGGAACAAGCCATGAGCAAGACAAAAGCAATCGCGCCTCCCAAAGCGCCGGGCTACATGGAGGCCATCGCCCCCTACGAGCCCGGAAAGCCCATCGAAGAGCTGGAACGGGAGCTCAACATCTACGGCTCCATCAAGCTCGCCTCCAACGAAAACCCCCTGGGCCCGCCGGAGTGCATCCGGGAAATTATCACCGGGCGCCTGGGCAAGGTGCACCGCTACCCGGACGGAGCCGCCTTCGAGCTCACGGCCCGGCTGGCGGAGAAGCTTCATGTGCGTCCCGAGAACCTGGTCCTGGGAAACGGTTCGGACGAGATCATCCAGATGCTCGTCAACGTCTATCTCCTGCCCGGAGACGAGGCGGTGATGAGCGAGCCATCCTTTCTCATGTACGAGATCGCCGTGGCGGGCCGGGGAGCGCTTCCGGTGAAGGTACCCCTCGCCGGCTTCGAAGTGGACCTGGAAGCCATGCTGGCCGCCGTCACGGAAAAGACGAAGATGATCTTCGTCAACAACCCGGTGAACCCCACCGGAGCCATGATCACCAAAGTGCAGTTGGACGATCTCCTTTCCCGCCTGCCTGAAAACGTCATGGTGGTGCTGGACGAGGCCTACATCGAGTTCGCCACGGACCCTTCGATCGCCCGGGGAACGGACTACCTGGGCCGCGACGGCCGCGTGGTTACCCTGCGGACCTTTTCCAAGATCTACGGGCTCGCGGGCCTGCGCGTGGGCTACGGCATCATGGCGCCGGAGATCGCGGGATATTTAAACCGCATCCGGCTTCCCTTCAACGTGAACTCGCTGGCCCAGGCCGCGGCCGTGGCCGCGCTTTCCGACGACTCCTACGTGCGGAAAACCGTATCCCTGGTCAAGGAAGGCCTTGCCTACTTCTACAAGGAAATGGACCGCCTGGGGCTTCCCTTTCACAGGAGCCAGGCAAACTTCCTCATCATCGAGCTGGGCCGCGACGCGAAAAACGTCTTCCAGAGGCTTTTGCGCCGGGGAGTGATCGTGCGGGCGCTCACGTCCTATGGATTTCCCCAATGCATACGCGTGTCCGTGGGGCTTGCCGAAGAAAACCAAAGATTCGTGGCGGCGCTCGCCGACGTGCTGAAGGAAATGGATTAGAAGCTTTTTAAAATAAAAACTTTGCGGAGGAGGAGGCAAAACCCTCTTTAAAAAGAGCGGCTTTTTCCTTCCCCCCCGCACCCCTGCCCCTTTTTCCGGAAATATTTTTTTTGCCAGATTCGAAGACGGCCACTCGGCCAGGCGCCATAGAATGGCAGTGAAAGCTTTTTTCTGTGGAGTAGGATAGATATCCAACTATTCGATATACATAATACCCAAAAAGTTTCTTTGAGATGCGTTCTATCGGAACGCACACGGTCCGGAGCCCCAGCATGAAGAAAAAGCCCATCGTCACCATAGACGGCCCGTCCGGTGCGGGAAAAACCACGGTGAGCCGCGAGCTGGCCCGCAGGCTGGGGTTTTCCTACGTGGACACGGGGGCGTTATACCGGGGCCTGGCCGTGATGGCCAAGCGCGCCGGTGTGGCGCCCGACGACGACGATGGACTTTCAGGGCTGTGCCAAGGGCTTACCCTGCGTTTCGTTCCCGGCCCGGACGGCTCGCGTCTCACCGCCAACAGCGAGGACCTGACCGATCTCTTGCGCACCCCGGAGATCAGCATGATGGCTTCCGCCGTATCGGCGCGGCCCGTGGTGCGCCGGTGGCTGCTTTCCGTGCAGCGGGACCTGGGCCGGGAGGGCGGGGCGGTGTTCGAGGGCCGCGACATGGGCACGGTGATCTTCCCCGAAGCGGATGTGAAGTTCTTCCTTTCCGCGGACATCGAAGTGCGCGCGGGCAGGCGCCATCTGGAGCTGATGCAGAAGGGGGCGGATGTCTCCCTGGCCTCGGTTCTTGCGGACATGAAAAAGCGCGATCAGAACGATTCCACCCGAGCGGAAGCCCCACTGGCACAGGCCCCGGACGCAATATTCGTCGATTCCACAAGGCTTTCCGCCGACGAAGTGGTGTCGGAGATGCTGGAGAGGGTCCGAAAGCGCTGCGGATTATCATTGCGTTGACTTGATTTGCCTGATATAGAGCACCAATTTCTCGAAAAGCGCCGGCGGCCCAACACCCGCGCCCCCGGCGCCTGCGGCGCTTGTGCCGCGATCATCAACAAGGGGGTTTTACGGCAAATGGACAAAGAAACTATGGAACAAAAAACCGAAACCGCACAAGACAACCAGAAACCGACTGCAGCCGAACCCGCAGCACCCGCCCCGGCCGATGACGAAGACACCTCCCAGGCCATGGAAGAAGGCGAGGGCGACGAGCCGGAGGACGAGGACTTCAAGACCCTCTACGAGGAGAGCTTCAAGCGCTTCGAAGAGGGCGAAGTGGTTCACGGCAGGATCGTCCAGGTGGACAAGGAGTTCGTCCTGGTGGACATCGGCTACAAGTCCGAAGGCCTGATTCCCATCCGGGAGTTCGTGGAGCCCGACGGTACCGTCTCCGCCAAGGTGGGCGACGAGGTGGACGTCATGGTGGAGCGCCTGGAGAGTGAAGACGAAGGCGTCATGGTGTCCAAGGAAAAGGCCTCCAAGATCAAGGTCTGGGAAGCCATCAAGGTGGCGTACGAGGAAGACGGCATCGTGGAGGGCACCATCACCCACCGCGTCAAGGGCGGCTTCTCGGTGGACATCGGCGTTCCCGCCTTCCTTCCCGGCTCCCAGGTGGATCTCCGGCCGGTCCGGGACCTGGATTCCATGGTAGGAAAGACCTTCCAGTTCAAGGTCTTGAAATACAACCGCAAGCGCAGCAACATCGTTCTGTCCCGCCGGGTCATCCTGGAAAAGGACCGCGAGCGCCAGCGCGCCACCACGCTTTCCACCATCCACAAGGACAAGGTGGTTTCCGGCGTGGTCAAGAACATCACCGAGTACGGCGTGTTCGTGGACCTGGGCGGCATAGACGGCCTGCTGCACATCACCGACATCTCCTGGGGCCGCGTGAAGCACCCCTCCGAGCTCTTCAAGGTGGGCGACACCATTGACGTAAAGGTGCTGGACCTGGATCTGGAGCGCGAGCGCGTGTCCCTGGGCATGAAGCAGCTCAAGCCGGACCCCTGGACCCAGGCCGAGCAGAACTACCCCGTGGGCACCCGCGTGTCCGGCCGGGTGGTGAGCCTCACCGACTACGGCGCCTTCGTGGAGCTGGAAGAGGGCATCGAGGGCCTCATCCACGTGTCCGAGATGTCCTGGACCCGCAAGGTGCGGCACCCCTCCAAGGTCGTGTCCGTGGGCGACAACGTGGACTGCGTGGTGCTGGACATCAAGCCCAACAACCGGCGCGTGTCCCTGGGCATGAAGCAGGTGGCTCCCAATCCCTGGGACGTCATCGGCGAGAAATACCCCGTGGGCACCACCATCGAGGGCAAGATCAAGAACATCACCGATTTCGGCATGTTCATCGGAATTGACGAGGGAATTGACGGCCTGGTCCACATCTCCGACATCTCCTGGACCAAGCGCATCAGCCATCCCTCCGAGATCTACAAGAAGGGCGACGAGGTCCGGGCCATCGTTCTCCACATTGACAAGGAAAACGAGCGCTTCTCCCTGGGCATCAAGCAGCTTAACCCGGATCCCTGGGACACCATCGAGGAGCGCTACCGCGTGGGCACCCGCATCACCGGCCTGGTCACCTCCGTGACCGACTTCGGCATCTTCGTGGAGCTGGAGGAGGGCATCGAGGGCCTGGTGCACGTGTCCGAGGTTTCCAAAGAGAAGATTAAGACCCCGGTGGGCATGTACAACGTGGGCGACCAGGTAGAAGCCGTGGTGGTCAACATCAATCCCAAGGAGCGCCGCATCGGGCTTAGCCTCAAGCGCCTCCAGGCCGCGGAGGAGGACTCCTACCTGGCGGATTACGTTTCCGCCAAGCCCACCTCCACCGCAATGGGCGAAGCCTTAAAACAGAGCTTGCAGGATAAGTTCCTAAGCTCTCAGGAAAACGAGAAAAAAGAAGAAGCTGCAAAGGAAGCCGAGGAGCCCAAGGAGTAGCAGGGGGCTTTGGCCGATTAAAAGCGGGGGAGGTGGGGACGGCCCTTTTAGCAAAGGCGCTCCACCTCCCCCGTCTTGTTTTGGGGAAGCTTTCTAACGGAACTTGTCCCACTTGATTTTGTCGTCAAAGTCGGAAAAGTCCCCCTTTCCTGCCGGCGGGCGATGCTCGGAGTCTCCGCGAACCGGGGCGACCACCTGGCTCAGGCCCACCAAGGCCAGGAGGGCCCAGAAAAAGGGCCACAAGGGCCAGGGGAAGAAGAAAAGGCAGAAGGCCCCCAGCCCGGCCACTCCCGTTACGGCAAGAAAGATGCGCCAGGCTCTTTTCATTTCTTCTTTATAAACTATCTGCAAAATAACAAGGAAAGGTATTTGCGGAGGAGAGGAGAAAATTCCTTTCCATGAAAAATGGAAAAACTATTTTGATAAGAACTCATCTCAAAAGAATTTTTCTATGAGGCCTGTTCGATTTTTTAAATGCTATTTTCCGTTCCCAGCGAAAAAGATTTTTGGCGGTAGTATGGGCACTAAACCTCGAATGGCCGCCTTTCCACCTAGTTCAAAAAGCTTTGAGGAAAAGGGGGCGGGGCAAAAAGCCAGCTTTTTCAATAGGGGTTTTCCCCGCTGCCCCGCGAATTCCTTTTCCTTATTATTTTTTAGATGGCTTCAATAAGGAAGAAAAACCCACAGGCACAAGAAAGCCCACGGCTTCTATGATGAACACAGCCACTTGCAAGACGAAAGACCGTTTGGCGCCCTGGCTCCTCTGGGCGGCTCTCCTTTTGGCTTTGACGCCCGCTTTCCCGCGGCCCGCGGGCGCGGAGGCTGCGGGCGAAAGCTCCTGCATGGTCCGCTTTGTGCCCGACGGGGACACGGTCCTGTGCGCGGACGGAAACTCCGTGCGCTACATCGGCATCAACGCGCCGGAGCTGGGCAAAGAGGGGGTACCCGATGAGCCCTTTGCCCGGGAAAGCCGGGAGGCGAACCGTGCGTTGGTTGCGGAAGGCCCTTTGCGCCTCGTGTTCGATGCGGAAAAAACGGACCGTTACGGCAGGAGGCTTTGCTATGTGTACAACAGCCGGGGAGCATTCGTAAACGGGGCGATGCTGGAAAAGGGGATGGCCTACGTGATGCCGGTGCCGCCGAACCTTTTGCGGCAGCAGGAGCTCCTGGACCTCCAACGCAAGGCCATGCAGGCGCGCCTCGGGCTTTGGGGCGCCTACAAGGAATTTCCCGCCGGGCCGTTCACGGCCAATCCAACATCCTTCCGCTTCCACCGCCCCGCCCATTACCGCGCAACCAAAGAAAGCCCGGTTTTCTCCACGCTGTGGGAAGCGTTCCAGGCTGGCTACGCTCCCTGCCGGGAGTGTTGCGGGGAGTGGGTGAGGTCATTCGCCCCGCCTCCCGCTCCCCGATGACTTTGGTTCCGCTTTCCCCTCGGATGATAGGCCGGCGGATTGTCGGTGGAGCCGCTTCCTTACAAGCTATACAGAGCGCGGGAAGCTGGGCGCAAGCCTGAGCATCCAGGTGGTATGGAACCCAGGTTGCGAAAAGTTTTGCGGAAAGTGAGGGGGGCGGGGGAGGGGAGAAAAACCACTCCTTTTCAAAAGGTTTTCCCCCCTCCCCGCGCAATCCATTCTTCAGTAGGCTTTTTTTACAGGTTCTTCATGGCATCCACCAGGCCCTGCACGGCATTGGCGCTATTTTTGAGGGCGGCGTCCTCTTCGGGAGTGAGCTTGATCTCGATGACCTCTTCGATGCCGTTCTTGCCCAGCTTCACGGGCACGCCGATGAAGAGGTTATTGATGCCGTACTCGCCTTCCAGCAGGACGGCGCAGGGGAGCACCTTCTTCTTGTCCTTGATGATAGCCTCGGCCATCTCCACCGCCGCGGAGGCGGGTGCGTAGTAGGCGGAGCCGGTTTTCAGCAGGTTCACGATCTCGGCGCCGCCGTTGCGGGTACGCTTGACCAGGGCTTCGATACGGTCCGGGGGCATGAGCTCGGTGATGGGGATTCCCGCCACGGAGGAGTAGCGGGGCAGCGGCACCATGGTGTCACCGTGGCCGCCCAGCACGAAGGCGTGGGTGTTTTCCACGGACACGTTGAGCTCGGCCGCGATGAAGTGGCGGAAGCGGGCCGAGTCCAGCACGCCCGCCATTCCCATGACGCGGTTCTTGGGAAAGCCGGAGGCCTCATAGGCCACGTGGCACATGGCGTCCAGGGGGTTGCTCACCACGATGAGGCAGGCGTCGGGGGAGTACTTGGCCACCTCCGTGGCGACGCTCTTCATGATGCCCATGTTGGTGCGCAGCAGATCGTCGCGGCTCATGCCCGGCTTGCGGGGAATGCCGGCGGTGATGATGACCACGTCCGAGCCCGCGGTCTTCTCGTAGGAGTTGGCGCCCGTAATTTTCGCGTCGTGCTTTTCGATGGGAGCCGCTTCGGAGAGGTCCAGAGCCTTTCCTTGCGGCACTCCTTCCACGATGTCTATCAGAACGACGTCGCACAGCTCCTTTTCCGCGAGGCGCTGGGCGGCGGTGGCACCCACGTTTCCCGCCCCGACAACCGTGACCTTGTTTCTCATTTTCCGGCTCCTTTTTGTAGATAAAAGGCAGTTGGGGCGCAGCCCCGTCGCTTGACTCCACGGTCGAGAAATGGAGCACAACATCTTCCGCTTTGTCAACAGATCAAATGCTCATGCCCGGCGCTTTCAGGGAAAAGGGGGTTCACGCCGTATTGACAAAAAGCGCCCGGTCGCATCATAAAGGCGGACGTTTGGAAGGGAGCTTCGCTCATGGTAAAAATTGGAGTCGTCTCGGACACCCATCTAAGCCGCCCCAGCCGGCTTCTGGCCAGCCTGGTGGAGCCCCGCGGGCCCTTCGCCGACGCGGAGATGGTCCTGCACGCCGGGGATATCGTAAGCCTGGACGTCCTCTCCGCCTTTGCCCCGAAAACGGTCTTTGCCGTGGCCGGCAACATGGACGGCTATTTGCCGGCCCGGGAGCTTCCCGCCAGACGGATCGTGGAGGTCATGGGTTTTAAAATCGGGCTCATCCACGGCAACGGCCCGGGAAAAAACGTGGAGGACCGCGTGTTCGCCGAGTTTCCCGAGGCGGACGCCATCTGCTACGGGCACACCCACGTGTGCGCGAATCATTACCGGAACGGCATTCTCCTGTTCAATCCGGGCTCCTTCGGCAACGGGACCGTGGGAGTCCTGACCGTTACGGAAAAAGGCATTCAGGGAACCATCGTCAATCTGTAAGCCCCACACCCGAGGACCGCAAGGAGGCTCGCATGGCGCAAAGCGTTTACCAAACCCAACTTTCCGGGCTGCCCGAGCCGCGTCGCGGCAAGGTTCGTGACATCTACGACCTTTCGGACTCCATCCTGCTGGTGGCCACGGACCGCCTGTCCGCCTTCGACGTGGTCATGGCCGACCCGGTGCCGGACAAGGGAAAGGTTTTGAACCAGATCTCTTTGTTCTGGTTCGACCATTTCAAGGACCTGGTGAAAAACCACATCATCACTGCGGACGTGAACAGCTTTCCCGCGGCCTGCCGGCCCCACGCCGACGTTCTGGCGGGCCGAAGCGTTCTGGTGAAGAAGGCCAAGCCTCTGGCCATCGAGTGCGTGGTGCGCGGGTATCTCTCCGGGTCCGGCTGGAAGTCCTATCAAAAGGACGGCACGGTCTGCGGAATCAAGCTGCCTGCCGGGCTTCTGGACAGCTCCAGACTGCCCGAGCCCATCTTCACGCCTTCCACCAAAGCGGAACAGGGGCTCCACGACGAGAACATCTCCTTTTCCCAGGCAGCGGAGATCGTGGGCGCAAAGACCGCGGAAAAGGTGCGCGACCTGAGCCTTGCGCTCTACAGCGCGGGGGCTGCCTACGCGGAAACCAGGGGCATCATCATCGCGGACACCAAGTTCGAGTTCGGAGAGCGGGACGGGGAGATCATCCTCATTGACGAAGTGCTCACCCCGGACTCCTCCCGCTTCTGGCCCAAGGACAAGTATGCTCCGGGGCGCGCCCAGGACAGCTACGACAAACAGTACGTGCGCGACTGGCTGGAATCCATCAAATGGGGCAAGAAGCCGCCGGCCCCCAAGCTGCCGGAGGAGATCATCGCGGGAACGCGGGAGAAGTACCTCCAGGCGCTCTTCACCCTGACGGGAAAGAAGCTGTAGAGGAAAAATGTGCCGGAGCCGAGTTTGAAAAATATCCCCCTGGGGCGGGTGGACGCGAATGACGAGACATTCCGCGTCACCACCCCCCGCAGGGTGGGACTCATAGCGCGCTCCCTGGCCGAGATCGGGCTCATCAATCCGCCTCTGCTCCAGGAGAAGGAAGAGGGGGGCTTCCGGACGATTTCCGGTTTCTGCCGGCTGGAGGCCTGCCGCAGCCTGGGCCGGGAAACGGTTCCCGCCCTCGTTTTTGCGATCGGTGAGGATCCGGGCCGATTGGCTCTCATTGCCGTTTGGGAGAACGCCGTCCTCCGGGACCTGGATCTCATGGAGCAGGCCAGGGCCGTGCGCTTGCTCGAGAACACCTTCGGCATGGAGCGGGCCGCTCTGTTCTTCACCGATGTCGAGGGGGCGCCCGTAAGCCCCCGGCACCTGGAGCGGGTGATGGGCTTATGCGGGCTGCCCGCGGCGGTCCGAAACGCGGCGGCCGACGGCGCGATACTGTTTCCCATGGCAACGCGCCTGGCCGAGCTTGCGCCCGAGGACGCCGAGGCGCTGGCAGGGCTTTTTTCCCAGCTGCGCCTTTCCCTGGGCAAGCAGCGGGACGTGCTCACCCTGGCCAGCGACATTTCCCGGCGCGACCGTATACCGATCCGCTGGCTTCTGGAAGAGATCGCGCTCCATGTAAAGGAATCCTTCCCGGATGCGGACCGGAACCTGATGGCCCGCATGCTGCGGGAGGCGTTATTTCGCCGTCGTTTTCCCGAGTTCTCCAAGGCAAAGGCCCTACGGGACGAAAAGATCCGCGCCCTGGGGTTGAGCCCGGCCCTGGGCTGGCAGCCTCCGGAATTCTTCGAGGAAGAAACCCACAAGCTGACGCTTCGCTTCAGAACCATGGAAGAACTGGCCGGCCTCCACCAGCAGCTGGGGGAGCTCCTGTCCCGGCCGGGAGCTTCGGAGCTCCTTTCGGGCTAATCGCTGAGAGATCGTCTTCCTCCTCCTTTTCCGGTTTATTCCCATGCGGCTTTCCCAATTCCTTACAAAAATCCTTGTGGATCCGGCGGTGGCGGAGCTTCCGGAAACCGCAGAGCTGCTTATGCGCGCCGCCGGAGTTCCCCGGGAAGCCGTGGAAAGTCCGGAGCAGGTCTTCCGGCTTGCCGAGCTGTCACCCGACCCGGAGGGGGAGGCCAAGAGGGTATTGTATCTCACGCGCAACCGGGGCGCCTTTGTAAAGCCCTGTCCCGGCACCCGCAACTACCTGTGTTGCGGCTACCAGATTCTGCACGTGGGATCGTTCTGCTCCATGGACTGCTCCTACTGCATCCTCCAGACGTATTTCCACCCGCCGGTGCTTTCCTTGTTCATGAATCACCGGGATCTGTTCTCCGAGCTTACGCGGGTGTTTGCGGACAAGCCGGACAACGTCCGCCGACTGGGAACCGGCGAGTTCACGGACAGCCTCCTGTTCGAGGATATCTGCGACCTGACCCCGAGGCTGGTCTCGGCCTTCGGGACCCAGGACCACGCCATGCTGGAGCTCAAGACCAAAACGGTGAACATTTCCCGTCTGGAAGGGCTTCCGCACGGCCGCAAGACCGTTGTCGCCTTCTCCATGAACACGGAGCGGGTGATTGCGGAGAACGAGCGCAGGACCGCACCGCTGGCGGCGAGGCTCGCGGCTGCGGCCCGGGTCCAGGAATGGGGGTATCCGCTCGCCTTCCACTTCGACCCCTTGGTCTTCTATCCCGGCTGCGAGGCCGAGTACGCCGGGGTGATGGACTCCATCGCGAAGCTTGTACGTCCGGGAAACTTAAGTTGGATCAGCCTGGGGAGTTTCCGCTTTCCTCCCCAGCTCAAGACCGTGATCGAGCGCAGGTTTCCCGGCTCTTCCATCACCTGCTCCGAGTATCTGCCGGGCGTGGACAACAAGATGAGGCTGTTCAAGCCCATGCGCCAAAGGCTTTTTCAGGAGCTTGCCGGAAGGCTGGCCCGTATGGTGGACGGGCTGGTGTATTTCTGCATGGAGGACGAGGCTGTCTGGAAAAACGCTTTGGGGTTTTCGCCGGAGGAAAAAGGAGGGCTTTCCGGGATGCTGGACCGTGCAGCGCGGGAGGTCTGCGGCCTGCGAGGCTAGGGGGATCAGGCGTTCCCCATGGGCTCCATGTCGTTCAGGGCCAGGCCCTGGACACCTTCGCGGCGGAGCTTTTCTCTTTCGGCATAGCGGCTTTGCTCCACCATGCAGGCAACCCTGGCCATGATGAGATTGCGAACAAGAAGAGCGATGGCGGATTCCTGGGACGGGGTCAGGTTCTTCAGATCCAGGGAGGCGATGACCTGGGCGGGAGCGGGGCCGATCTTGCGGAGGATCTCCTGCCAGGTGGCGGTCATCCGTGAGCCGCTGCGGGAAGGCGGGCCGGAAAGGACGGACGGCTCGTTGATGAGGGCGGATTTGTGGGCGAGAAAGATCTCCCGAGCCAGGGTCTCCACCCGGTCGGAGACCATTCTGCCCAGCGCCGTTACCGGCTTGTCTTCCATCTTCGGCTTGCCCAAGAACCGTCGCCAGAAAGCCATGAAAATCCTCTCCGGAAAGTTTTACCGCAACTACAAGACCCATTGGCATGAAAGGATCCGAGCAACCACTTCTTTGCAAAAAGGTACTATAAAGTCTCCGGCCGTGTAAATGCCCTTGTGGGGGGAAAAACCATTTCTCTCCCCCTTTCTTCGGAGGAAATAGCGGGATTTTATTGCAAAGAATTGGTTTTTCCTATATAGCGGCTCCACGGTCTCAAGAATTCTTATGAAGGAAATCCGTTCCGGAGGAGGAGATTCTTCCCAGACGGTATTCTTCGTAATAACCGTGATCTTGACGTACAGCCCGACCGGGCTCGCTCCCCGCCGAGACATTTTCCAAACGTGATTGAGAAAACCGCGGGTTTGGGGAAATACCCTACGCGCCGCCGGCATTTCCACGCGAATGTTTCGGGCGGGTAGGAACACAGGAACTATCGAAGCGCCTTCTCGGCGTTCCATCGCCAAGAACCACCGGCCTTGCCGGAAGGATGGGCAGTTGAACGACATGCAATCGAGCTTCCCTCCGGCCTTCGAAGCCGCTCGCCAGAGGGTCCGGGCGAAAATGGGCTGGTATCGCCACCTGCTTTACTATCTCGTGGTCAACTTGTTCCTATCGGGAATCAGCGTGGTGTCGTCTCCCGACGACCCCTGGTTCATCTGGCCCTTGCTTGCATGGGGAGCGGCGCTCGCCGCGCATGGGATTGCCGTCTACCTTTCCCCTTCGGACCATGTGATGGAAGATTCCATGGCTGGCGGTTATGGGCCCGGAGGGGTCCGGTGACCCGCGCGCCGGAGAGTAAAGCGACATCCGCCCGCATGGTTGTTGCGAGTCCCGAAAGCCTTCTTTCAGAGGAGGAGTTCAGCCGCAAGCTTGCCGAGGCCTGCCGGAAACACATCCGGGTTCGGTTCACCGAAAACCGATCCTCCCTTCTCTCCGTAAACCGGGAAGCGGAAGGTGCGGTATGCGTTTCGGTGCAGCACGCCTTCCGGGCTGCAGACGAGAAATTGTTCCTGGCGCTTGCCCGGTTCGTGGAAAGACCCGACCGGCTCAGCCGGAAAGTAATCGGGGCTTTTCTGCGGGAAAAGTCGGACCTCATCAACCTCTTCGCCCGGCCTGCATACAGGCCTGCGGTTATCCGCGACGACAGGCTGACCAGGCTTTTACAAAGCGTCTGCACGGAGTATGGGTTTTCCGGCCGGGCGTTTTCCATCGGCTGGTCCCGTGACGGGAAAAAAAGGAGGAGAGGGCGCAGGAGCATCCGATTGGGAAGCTTTCGCTACACGGACGGAAGCATCCGCATCCATCCTCTGTTGCAGAGCCCCCGGATCCCGGAGTTCTTCCTCGCCTTCATCATCTACCACGAAGTGCTCCACGCGGAGCTGGCTCCGCAGGTGAAGAACGGCAGAAAGATAGTGCATCACACGGTGTTTCGGAAGCGCGAGCGCGCGTTTCGCCATTACGAGCAGGCCCGGACTTTCGAAAAGAAGTTTGTGTCAGAAGTGCTGGCGGGCCGCTGGAAAGGGTAGAAGAATTGGCACGAATCCTGATCATTGACGACGACGGCTCCCTGGCGGAGCTTCTGGGAAGACATCTCGGCAAGATGGGGCACGAGGTGGACTACGCCGGAACCATCGCTGACGGACAGGCGCTCGCCGCGTACAAGTCCTATGACGTCGTCTACCTGGATGTGGGCCTGCCGGACGGAAGCGGGCTTGTGCTGCTGCCGAAAATAAAGGAGGTTTCCAATCCGCCCGAAGTGATCATCTTCACTGGCAAGGGAGACCCGGACGGCGCAGAGCTGGCCATCACCAGCGGCGCATGGGACTACATCCAGAAGCCTCCTTCTCTGGAGCAGCTGACCCTCCCGCTCCTGCGGGCCTTGGAGTATCGCAAGGAAAAAGCCATTCAGTCCCGGGCGGCGCTCAAGGTGGACGGCATCATCGGGTCCAGCCCGAAGATGAAATCCTGCCTGGATCTCCTGGCCCAGGCGTCCAACACGGACATGCCCACGCTCATCTTCGGAGAAACGGGGACGGGCAAGGAGCTGTTCGCCAAGGCCATCCACGACAACAGCCCCCGTGCTTCAGGCCCCTTTGTGGTGGTGGACTGCGCGGCTCTGGCGGACAATCTGGTGGAGAGCACCCTGTTCGGGCATGAACGGGGCGCATTCACCGGAGCGGACAAGGCCTCTCCCGGACTGATCCGGCAGGCCAACAAGGGAACGCTGTTCCTGGATGAGGTGGGCGAGCTTCCCCTTTCCCTGCAAAAGCCCTTCTTGCGCGTCCTGCAGGAACACCGCTTCCGTCCCCTGGGGGGGCGTACCGAGGTGGAGAGCGACTTCCGGCTGGTGGCGGCCACCAACAAAAACCTGGAAGCCATGGTGGAGGCCGGGGAGTACAGGCAGGACCTGCTTTTCCGGATCAAGGGGCACGTGATTCACCTTCCACCGTTGCGGGAGCGTGGGGAGGACATCCGGGAGATCAGCATGGGCATCATCGTCCGCCTGTGCGAACGCTACGGCAAGCCCACCAAAGGCGTATCCGCGGACTTTTTCCGCGCGCTTTCGCTGTATCCCTGGCCAGGGAACGTCCGGGAGCTCATCACCACGCTGGAAAGGGCCCTGGCGGATGCCATGGACGAGCCCACCCTGCACCCCAACCATCTGCCGGTTGCATTGCGGGTGAAGCTGGCCCAATCCGGGCTGCGGCCGGAAGCCGGACCGGCCCAGGGAGCGCCCCCCGCCCCTCCCTGTGCGTTGAACGGCGACGAGCTGCCCGTGCTCAAGGATTATCGGGAAGCGATTCTCGCCGAGGCGGAGGCAAAGTACATCCGCGACCTTCTGGCGAAAACGGACGGCAACATTAAAGACGCGTGCCGCATATCGGGGCTGTCGCGGTCCCGTTTGTATCATTTGATTCAAAAACACGAGATACGGCAGTCGTGATATCTCAACAACCACCCGGCTCGGCAGTGCGTTTCCCTTAATTGTTGGCAGTAAGTCCATGGCTCATCCCTCCTTGTATTGTATACCGCCCGAGAACAGGGCGAGACTTGCGGTCATTACCCCAGTTTTCTACGGTCCCGTCCCGGAGTGCTGCGTATCGTTCAGGCGCATCCGGGAATGGTCCTCATAACAGTGGCGGCACGAACCGAAGGATTCGATTCGTGCCGTGTTCCTGCCCAAGTAGAAATCCCGCAACACGGGACGTGGTTTCTTGCGCTTTTACCTCCCGAAAAGCAGACCGCCGACATTTTTGTCGCCGGCCCATGCATGAGAAAATGGTGCGGAGCTCTGCACGAATCAAAGCTCCCTGTAAGGAGAACACCGTTATCTTCATCATGACGCACCCTTGCGGGATTTGAAAAAGGATTTATTTTTGAATCCTTTTCAAAGGCACGGAACGTGCATACTGTTATCGTGTAGAGGATGGAAGCATACGGTTGGAAGGAAGCAAACCACGAACGCGTAAGGGCAGTTGTGAAGGGGTGCGAGTGTGGTTCCATGTATTAACAAGTGAAAACAAACAGTTATTGCCTTTTAATTAAAACGGTGTCAAGATAAGTCACAAGCAAGATTGTCTGCCTGAAACGATTGCATGGAAAATCGGGAAGCGAAAGAGAAGTGCGGTCTAGTGGATCAGAATCTTAAGCAAGCAAGGAAACGGAGAAAATGGAACTAGAGATCGGAAAGTACGTTCGGGATAAAAGGCTGGCGCTATACGAAAAGGATCGTGGATTCTCCCTGCGGCAGGTGGCCATGCGCATCGGCATCGAGCCTTCCTACCTGAGCAAGGTGGAGAGGGGGGAAAGGGCTCCCCTGTCCGAGGAAAAGATCGTCGCGCTGGCCGCCGAGCTGGGCGAAGACAAGGACGTTCTGTTGGCGCTTTCGGGAAAAGTGGGGAGCGATCTCCAGGAAGTCATTCGCAAGAGGCCTACATTGTTAGGAAAGCTCCTGCGGGAAATGAAAAGTCTGCCGGACGCGGCGGTGGAAGGAATCATCAAGCAGGTACGCGACGGCAAATGGTAGCAAGGACGCGGGATGCTTTTTCTGAGTAACGATGTGCTCTTGTTCCGCTTCCCGGCGGTACACCCACAGGCCAACCTCGCCGTGAGCTTCCAACGCACCTTTCGGGTGCCGGAAGACGGCGGTACTTATCCCAAGCCCCGGGCGCTCGGGCGATTTCCCCTGCGCCTGGTGGATGATTTTCCCCGCAAGACGCCCCCCGCATGGAAAGAACACGGCGGAATCATGCTCCCCATCTATCGGTCCGAAGCCCTCTGGATTAATCTGGAGCCGGGGTCAACGGTTTTTTCGGGCACACCGTACCCCTTCGCCGTCAAAGTCGCTGCAGGAAAAATCAACGCCGTTACCGGAGGTCCGTGGCGGGAGGATCTGAACGCCGCGGAGCAGGATTATCTGGTTCATCCCGGCCAGGAGTGCATAGACGGCTTCCTGGGTCCCGACGGCCGCGCGCGCCAGTTCAGCGCGGAGTTCCTGGGAAGAGGGGCAACCCGGGAAGAGCAGGTGACCGGCAAGGCCCGCTACGGCGGCATGCAGATTGCGGTCTGGCCCATGAAGCGGGAAAGCTATGAGGAAAAAATCATCCCCGACCGCAAGCGCTCCCGCGTAGCCGAACCCAGCGCCGCCTTTGCCGCGGATATGGGCCTGGCCCGCGGCGGCAATATCCACCAAGAGGTTCTGGCCGATCCCTTCGGCCCGGAAGTCTGGGACACGGAAAACAAGCTCCGCTGCTTCATCCATCTCTGCGACGCCTGGCTGTGGGAACACATGACCGGCGAGGCTCCTCCCGATGTCCCGCCCAAACCCGCCGAGTACCAGGCGGAGGGGCTTCCCTGGCTTCCTGTAGAGTATGAAGAGCCCATCACCGACTCTCCCGAGCCCCCTCCAGGCTCCTCGATCCACTGAGCTTCTTTCGCTCAATCCTCGGTATCTTCACTCCCGCTACAGCATTCTTGCCTTGTGCCGCAAGATGGCCTATTGATTCTGGATAAGCATGCCCGCGCGTATTCCCGGACCCATTCCTCACCTGCGAAGGCAACGCGGATGGAAGACCGCCCCCGGCGCTACAAGGACCTTATTGCACCAGGCCTCGTGTTCCTTGCGGGAAGCGCTCTCTTCCTCGCCTACTTCATCCAGTACGTCCTGAACTCTCCCTTTGCCCGGGTCCCCATGGTGGACGGCCAGTACTACTGGCTCATGGCCTATGACGCGGTGATGCTGAAAAAAGGCCTCCCACCGGTTTTTTTCGGAGCCCCGGCCTATCCCTTTCTGCTCATGGGGCTCATGGCCCTGGCCGGTCCCCGGCTCGCGCTGGTATACATCGTTCAAGCGCTTCTCTTTATGGGAACAGCGCTTCTTTGCTTCGACACCGCGCGCAGGCTCTTCTCCCGCACGGCCGCGCTGGCGGCGGCTGTCCTGGTTCTTCTTTACGGCCCCTTGGCTTTTTACAGCCTCAAGGTGCTTCCGGACTGTCTGGGAGTGTTTTTGCTCGCCCTCTATGTGAACTTATGGCTGCGCCGCGGGTTTTCCCGGACCGTCGCCGGTCAATCGCTAATCGGAATTATTGCCGCAACAGGAATTTTATGCCGTGGTCAGATAACACCGGTCATTGTCCTGACTTTTTTATGGGGTTTTTCCCATTACAGTACACGGGAAACTAAGCCTCGAAAGCTTGTCCCGGTCATCTTTTTTCTGATCTTTTTCACCCTCACGCTCCTGCCCTGGGCCTTGTACATGAAGCACAATACCGGCAGGCTCACCATCTTCCTTCCCAACACGGGCCTGACCCTCTGGGAGGGCAACAACCCCGCGGCCCAGGGGACCTACGCCAGGGTTCTGGGCCGGGCCGACAATATTTCCGACCGCGTGCCGGACATGATTGCGTCGGCGTCCGAAGCCCTGGGACGAAAGGTGGACGTCTGGGAGGCGGACCGTTACTTCCGCGGCCGGGCCCTTTCCTTCATCACGAAGCACCCGGGCCGATTTGCTCTTCTCCTTCTGCAGAAGCTGCGGCTCATCCTCTGGCCCAGGGAGGTGCACGACATTTTTTCCCTCCCGGCGGAGGCGAGGACTTACACGCCCTTGCTCCTTTTCTTTTTCGCGGGATTCGGGCTCCTGTTGCCCCTTTCCTGCGCCGGGGCATACGATTGGCTGCGGAACCCGGAAGCGGACCGCAGGGAAATGGTGTTCCTCCTGCTGGCCGCTGCCGGCGTCTGCGCCACCCTGGTGGTTTTCTTTGTAAACGCCCGGTACCGGCTGCTGCTTCTCCCGGCCCTGGCGCCTCTTGCCGGAAACGGCTTCGCAGCACTCATCCGATGGTTCAAGGCCGGGAAGATATTTCCGTTCCTGTTTACGCTGATCGGGGTCCTCATTCTTCTCGGAATCCAAGCGGCTCCGGGAGGGCCAGGGGCCGGGCCGGATTACCGCGCTTCCGAAGCCAAGGCCCTGGCTCAATCGGGAAATCAGGACAAGGCCTTGCAGATCCTTTCGGACCTTGTGCGGGAGAACCCGGACCATGCGGACACCGTCAACAGCCTGACGGTCCTCTGCCTGTGGCAGGGGGATCTGGCGGGTGCGTCTCAATACGCCCGGAAACTTGCATCCATGCCTGGTTTCGAAGAAGAGGGCGATCACTTCCTGTGGCTCATCGGAAGGATCCGGGAGGTATTTCTGTTGGAGGAAGGGGCGAGGAAGATTCTGCCCACCGAAGCGTACCACGCCTTTTTGGACGAGAGCGCGGAGGCCTATTTCCAGAAGAAGAGGAACGCAAAAAGGATAAACCCAAACGAGTCAGCGCAAGAATAGGGGGCAATAATCCCGCCGGGCAAGACAAGCCGCTGACCATCCGCGCCACCCGCCGGTTTCCGCAGTCCCTCCGCCGTTCGGCCGTTCCCCGGCAAAGGGCTTGTTTTCAAGAAAAGATCACACCACCGCGCAGTGCAAGAAAGCAGAGCACAAGGGCGGCAACCAGCAACCCCGCGGCCGCATCCCGTAGCGGCAAGGCCTTGCCTTCCCCGGTTTGGGGTCCTGGCTTGTAGCGGCGGACGGCAACCAGCCCCCCCAACACGATTCCGAAGGCGAGGGGCCAGACAAGGGGAAAACGTTTGGGAAGCTCTTGGTCCGACACCGTGATCTCCACCTTGTCCATGAGTCCCCGAATCTCCTTTTCGGAAAGCTCGGGATGCTTTGCTGCCGTCTCGCGAAAAAAGGCCTCCTGCTTTTGGGCGAGGGCGACCAGCCGGTCCCTGTGCCGGGCCTCGGAGGCGGACCGGGCCATGGCCAGGCTTTGGCCCTCCGCCAGGTAGAGCAGGAAGTAAACTCCCAGCACAAGGCCCAGCGTGGCCGCGCACCATGCGGTTCTGCGCAGGAACCCGCGGGAGGGGAAATAGGCCTCCAGGGAGCCCAGGAAAACGGAAACGCACTCGTACGCGGCCAACGGGGCGCAAACCAGGCCTGCGGCCCATGCACCGCTCCAGGCGATCCGGTGCGGACCCGGCAACGTCTCTGCATAGGGGGCCGTGAAGGCAAAATCGCCTGTTTGATAAAACGACGCAAGAGTGAGGTAGGAGATTCCGCCCAAAACGCTGGCAAGGGAAAATGTGGCGGCGAAAAAGGTCCAGGGGCCTGCTTGTTCGTTCCGGACGCGCTGGAGAAACGCCAGCACAAGCCCGCCCGTGATCAGGTTGACCAGGATTCCGGAGATGTGAAAGAGGACTCCTGCGCCGCCCGCCGGAGCCGGACCGGAAAGATAGGTCATACCTCCGGCGAACAGCGTGAGCACAACGCGGACGGGCTCCGCCCCTCCCAACCACGCGGCCAGGGCGTGGCCCAGCACTTCGTGGAGAAGAGTGGCCAGCCGTGTCATGCAGATGAGCGCGGCAAGGAGAAACAGGTCGAAGACCGTTAGCTTCCGGGGCATGGCATCCCACCGGCGAAGCAGTCGTTGCGGCATTTCCGTAAGGCCCCCGGAAAAAGGGCCTCTCAAGCCTTCAGGGCCCCGGCCCACTGGAGGAACTCCCGGAACTCCTTCTTCTCGGTTTCCACGGCCGCGCCCAGCGTTTCATGGGCCTCGCGGCGGATGACGCTCTTGTACATGACCAACATCTCGGGATTGGCCATGGCGATCGAACGAGCGATCTCCAGGCAGCGGGGAATCAGGAAGCCGCGTGGAACCACCTCGTTCACCAAACCCAGCTCCCGCGCGCGTTCGGCATTGATCTTTTCGGCGGTGAAGGACATCTGCTTGGCCATGCGCAGTCCCACGGCCCGAGCCAGAAGATAGCTCATGCCCCAGCCCGGATGGATTCCCATGCGGGCGTGGGTGTCGGTGAAGCTGGCATTTTCCGATGCGATGAGAAAGTCGCAGTTGAGCGCAAGCTCGAACCCGCCCGTGATGGCGTGGCCGTTGATGGCGCCCACCAAGGGTTTTTTCAAGGAGGAGACGATCTCGATGAGCCCGCGGCCGTCTCCCCGGGGGTCCATGAGGTTGTCCGTGACGATCCGGTTCAAGTCAAGGCCCGCGCAGAAGGAGTCGCCGGCCCCGGTGAGGATCACGCAGCGGACCGCCGGGTCCTCATCCGCTTCCTCCAGGCGGTTGTAAAGGTGGATGAGGAGCTCCTCGCTGATGGCGTTGCGCTTTTCGGGGCGGTTTAGGGTGATCAGGGCCGCGGCCTCGATCTTTTCGTACAGAACCGGCGTGGTCATGGCTTCTCCTTTGCGGCGTTGCGTCGAACAGGTCCGGGCAGGCGTTTTGTGCCTTGGCCGGGCCGAAGGCGGAAGCAAAACTATAGCTTTCCCGTCCGGCACGCGCAAGCGGCATGTCTTGCAGCGGCGGGAAACGGCGATGAACACCAGTATTTCTCTGCAGGGCAGGGGAGGGAAAAATTCCTTGACAGCAGGGGAAGGCGGGAACTATAAATGAATAAAAAAATAAATTATTCATTTATTAATTAGGGCTCCTTTCAAAATCGTTTATCAATGAATCATGGAAACAATATTCAAAGATTTTTCTGGGGAGGGGAGAAAAGCCCGCTTTTTCAAAAGGGGTTTTCACCGCTGCCTCGCAAATCCCTTTCCTTTGTATTTTCTTGGGATAGCTTTTATCCAGAAATGGCCGGACCATGAGAAAACGTGCGGACGTAAACGCAATCCTGGCAGCGGCGTTATCGGTTTTTTCCGAGTTCGGATTCGGCAAGACCACGCTTTCCGATGTGGCGGGCAAGGCGGGAATGACCCAATCAAACCTATATCTCTACTTCACCAATAAAAGTGATTTATACAATAAAACAGCAATTTATGCTCTTTCAAAATGGCAGGCCCATGTGGCGGCCGCCATGGAAGGGGAAAAGGAAGTCCGCACCCGCTTCCTGGTCATGTGCAAAAGCGCGGTGGGCTACCTGGAAAAAGATGCGGAACTCAGGAACCTGCTCATCAAGGACCCGGACATCTTCCCGTTGTTTCCCGAAAACGACCCGTACGAGGCGGTCAACCACGCCTCCGTGGCCATGCTGGAAAACATTTTAGCCCAGGGGATCGCGGAAAAGAAATTCCGGCCCGTGCCCGTGAAACGGACCGCGGAGGACCTTTTCCTCATATACAAAATGCTGGTGATCCGCGCCTATCTTCACGCGGAGGGGGGGCTTTCCGCGGAGACGGCCGAAAACACCCTGAACCTCTTGGCCAACGGCCTTTTCGCATCCCCGGAAAAGTAAACCCGAACAACATGCAAGGAGGAAGCATGGCAGCCAGAGTGCGCTACCTGAGCCCGGAGTGGGTGGCCGAAGCGGAGTCCAACATCCGTGCCCGCATCACCCCCGATCAGATGAAGAACCTCACCGTATCCATGAGCAACATCTACCGCAAGTGCCCGGACGGGCAGGAACGCTACCTCTTCTTCGGGTTCACGGAAGGCGCGCTCACCGAGCTTACCGTGGGCACGGGCGAAGCGCCCTCCGCGGAGTTCGTCATCACCGGCGACTACGAGGTGTTCGCCCGCATCTCGCGCGCCGAGCTGGGCTCCCAGAAGGCGCTCATGACCGGCAAGCTCAAGCTCAAGGGGAACATGGTGAAGGCGCTGAAGCTCGCTTCCATCGCGGACCGCATCAACAAGGTGCTCTCCGAGATCGAAACGGAGTACTAGCCGGTCCGGCACACGCCGCCATAGCACTCGAACAGGAGGTTTTTCATGAACGATCCCTACTATATCGACTTTCCCGGCCGGGTGGCCGCCATCCAGAAACGCATGGCCCGGGAAGGGATTGACGTGTACCTGGGCTCCCGGCTGCGCACCCTGAGCTTCGTCCTGGACGCCTTCTGCCCCTGGAGGAGCTTTGTGGTGATCCCGGCCGAGGGGCTGCCCACTGCGTTTACCTTCGTCATTGACGCGGCCCGCGTGGCGGACGACTCCTGGCTGGGGGAGGAGAACGTGCGCGGCTTCGCGCCCATGGGAGGCCAGGATCAGATCGAGCAGATCTCGGACTTCATCCGTGACCTGACCGGCGGAAACGCTGTGCGGGTGGGGGTGGAGTCGGGAATGTCCAACTATCTGCCCGAGGGCTTTTTGACCCATTACGAGTATACTGCTTTTGAGAAAGCGCTGGCTCCCGCGACGCTGGTGAACGCCCACCACATCGTGGACGAGATCGCGCTCATCAAGGACGCGGGCACCATCGCCCGGTTCCGGGAGGCCTCTCGCATCGTGGACGCAGGCCACCGGGCCGTGTACGAGGCCGTGCGCGACGGAGGCTGGAAGAGCATCACGGAAACCGAGTTGGCGGGTATCGCCGCGCTGGCCATGCGCCGGGAGGGCTCGGAGTGGGAGTGGTCCTTCACTGGAGGCAACGAGATCGCCTCTGGCTACCGCACCGGCTATGCCGGCGGCGCCTGCACGCCGCCCACCCGCAAGAAACTTGCGGCCGGAGAGCCGCTCATGGTGGACATCCACGCCATGTTCAAGCTGGCCCTGGGCGACCACTCGGTGAACTACCTCATCGCCCCCGCCACGGACCGCCAGCTCTGGCACGCGCAAAACTTCACGGATATCGTGAAGAAGACCCTGGCCGCCTACCGGGCGGGCATTACTCCCGCGCTCCTGGCCGAGCAGATGATGGACTTTGCGGAGCAGCGGGGATTCTCCGACTACATGGTGCCGGGCTTCGAGCACGGAATCGGCATGATGGGAGACGAGTGGCGCATCGGCAGGAACGACGGCCCCTTTCCCTACTGGACCAATCCCGACCATGCCTACCAGGAAAACGAGGTCCTCATCTGCGCCATGCAGTACGCCTGCCCGGACGAGAACATCGGCTTCCGGTACGAGAATCCCATCGTCATCGGAAAGGAAGGCTGCGAAGCCCTGTCCAAGCACCCGCTGGCCGTTTCGGTCATCTGATACGCCTGCGGTCCCACTTGCAACAAAGCCCCGGGCGGGAGGCCGTCCGGGGCTTTTCCTTTTGTGCGCGCTGTTTGACAAGGCATACGCCCTGCCTATCTTTGAAGGCAGCTTCCCGAGAACAAAGGCCGAAATGCTATCAATGCAGCAAGGGGGATACCTTGGAAGAACGAGTCCGCAGGCTGGAGATTGAGGTGAAAAGGCTTTCTGAGGAGCTTGCCCGGATCCGCGCATTTGTAAAAATGCCGGAGCCTGCTGCTGCCACCCGGGAGCCTTTGTTGCCCGATCAGCAGGAGCTTCTGGATGCCCTCTCGCAGGAAGGGGCAGGAAGCAGGGTCCAGCCCATGGAGAAGATGAGGAAGAAGATGGGATGGGACGACCGGCGCTTCGAGGACGCGGTCACGGGCCTTTCCCGCCAGGGGAAAGTGGTCCTCCACGAGTCCGATGCAACCATGCTTTCCCTCTCCAAGATGAAGCAGGGCGTCATCGGCGACGGCGGCCGGATGTTCACCGGAATCACCCTCGCATGATGCGGAAGAAGGTCGGTTTTTACGGCTTTTTCATGATCGCGATGTAGCTCAGCGATCGCCAGGGAAGAATCGGATCCAGCCGGCGCAGAAGCGGCGTCAGGAGGTCCATGATCACGATCTGGAAAAGCCCGAAGGTGTTCTTTCTGAAAATTTTTCCGTTTACATACCAGGCGATCGCGCTTACGCGGTTGAACTCGATGAGCTTTTCCACGGAAAGCCCCGCGCCCGCAGCCAGCCGGGAGAGCATCTCTTCATTATAGCGCCTCCGGTGCCCCAGAACGCGATCCAGAGAGCCGTAGAGAGCCGGGTCCCGGGGGACCAGAACGATGGCCCTGCCTCCCGGAGAGAGCAGGCTTTCCACGTTGGCCAGAGCCTTGGCATCGTCTTCGATGTGCTCCAACACGTTCAGGCAGATCACCGTATCCAGCGGTACCTTTTGCGCAGCGAAATCGGATACCTCGTTGATATCCAGAAACCCCACGTTCATGTATGGCTTGTTGGCCATGAGCCGGGAGGAGAGCTGGAGATACAGGGGATTGATGTCCGTCGCCCAGTAGGATTTTCGGGGAATGAGCTTCTTGGTCAAGTTCCCGATTCCGGATCCGATCTCCAGGACTTTCTGCCCCACATAGGGGCGGATGGTTTCCGCCATCCAGGTGTTGAAGCGTTCGGCCCGGGCCAGGCGCAGAAGGATCTGGCTCCCGAGCTGGTCTTCGGTAAAGTAGTCGTCGGAAAGGCCGAAGGCCAGGATGGCCCAGATGGCCTTGAAGCCATCCTTCCAGTTGATCTTCTTCCCTTCCTGATAGGTCCTTCCCGAGTAGCTGATGGGCGTCTCGAAGATCCGCGCGCCCCGCTTGGAAAGCTTGATGGTGAGCTCCGGCTCGATGCGGAAGTCGTTGCTTCGAAGCGGTATGCTTTTCAATAGGTCGGTCCGCACGGCTTTGTAGCAGGTTTCCATGTCCGTCAGGTTGAGATCCGAGACCAGGTTGCACAGGAAGGTAAGCAAACGGTTTCCCAGCTCGTGCCTGTACATGAGCACCCGCCGGTGCCCGTGCACCAGAAAGCGGGACCCGTAGACCGCGTCCGCGTCCTCGTTCAAGAAAAGGGGAATCATCCGCAGGATATCCTTGGGATGGTACTCCAGGTCCGCATCGTGGATGATGGTGACGTCGCCTTCCGCTCTGGAAAGCGCCGTTCGCACCGCACCGCCTTTGCCCCGATTTTTTTCATGGGAAAGAAATTGCCAGGAGATCTTATCGCTTTTTTCCGGAAGCTCCCTGGAGAGCCGCTCCAAGATCTCGGGGGTTCCGTCCTTGGAGCAATCGTCCACCACCACCACCTGCACGCGGGAGAGCAGGGGGCTTTCCCCCAGGACAAGGAGCCGATTAAGGCTTTCCTCCACCAGGAACTGCTCGTTGTAAACGGGAACAAGAACGGAAAGCGTCAGGGTGTCGGTCATGGGCACATCCTCTCCGGGCATAGAGCCTAAATCATTTACTCTGATCGGGGATCGAGCGTGAACGGTGACCCGATCATCTATCATGCATCTTCAATGTCGCAAGATTATTTTTGGCATCGGATAGGCCGGGGTCAAGCGCCAGGGCCAGCCGGAAGGCCTGCTCCGCCTCCGCGGCCTTGTCCGTTCTGGCCAGCGCTATGCCCATGTTGTTCATGAGCCGGGCGTTTTTCGGGTTCAGATCCCGGGCCCGTTCATACAATACCAGAGCCTCTTTGTACCTTCCCTTTTCCGAAAGCAGGTCGCCCATGCTGCCGTAGGCTTTGGCGGACAGAGCGGGGTCGAGCTCCGCGGCCTTTTGCAGATAAGCAAAGGCTTGCGGCAGGTTTCCTTCCTTCTGATACACGAGGCCCAGGTTGAGGTGCGCCTCGCCCGAATCCGGAAAAAGAGCAACAGCTTTCTCCAAATGCTGTTTCGCCTCCTTTATCTTTCCGGAAAGGAAGAGGGCGGCACCCAATGCATTCTCGGCCTGAATATCACCGGGAAGGGCCCGGGCGGCCTTCTCCAGCCATTCCGCTGCTTCCTCCGGGTGGCCGCTTCTCAGAAGAAAGCTCCCCAGATAATACAGGCCGTAAGCTCCTTCGGGATGGACGACCACCTGCTCCCGGTACCAGCGCTCGGCCTTCTCCGGGAAGCCCGCATCCTCTTCTAGCCTGCCCAGATCCGTCCGCGCCTCTTGCACTCCGGGGTCAAACTTTACGGCCTGCAGCAGAACAGCCCGAGCCTCCTGGTACTTTGCCCTCGTTGCCAGGTCCCGCCCTAAGAGCACCAGTATCCGGATGTTTTTTTCCGTAACGGCGACGGTCCTGCGATAGAGCGTTTCGGAGTCTCTCCAGAAGGAAACCTGCCGAAGGCTTGCCAGCGTGAGCGCGGCGATCACCAGAATCCCGAGGCCTAAAAGCATCCCTTTCCGGAGCGTTCCGGGGATCTTGCCGGGAAAGGGAAGGTCCGCCGCGCCGAAGCCCGCGATCAGGAAGACTCCGATGGAGGGAAGATAGGTGAAGCGGTCCGCGATGGCCTGGTCTCCGGCCTGCAGGATGCCTATGACCGGAAAGAGCATGCCCAGGTACCACAACCAGCCCACGGGAACGTAAGGGAACTTTTTCCGGATACCTATGGCCAGGGAGGTAAAGGAGAGAAGCACACACCAGGAAAAAGCAAGCGATGCCGGAGGATGGGTTTTCAGCGGGTAGAAGACCGCCAGCCCGGAAGGCCAGAGGATCATGGACAGGTAATGGACATAGGCCCAGCCCGCGTTTATGATTCTTTTTCCCAGGGAGAGCTCCTCCAACGGAATCATGGCCGAAGCGCTCTGAAAGCGAATAGTGACGATACCCACCAGGACCGCGACAAGGAAAAACGGGAGCTTTTCCAGAAGCAGAAGGCGAAACGGAGTCTTCCCCGCTTCCGCACCCGGAGCGTCACGGAAGAGGTAGCCTTTCCGGGCGCCCGCCATCCTTCCCAGGGGCCAGTAGTCCAGAAGGAGCAGCACGCAGGGAAAGGTGACGGCCATGGGCTTGGCTCCGGCCGAGAGGACGAACAGGAGGAGCGCCCACAGGTAGCGGCTCGCGCCAGGCCTGCGGATATGGCGGATCCAGGCCAGGAGGCCGGCAAGGAAAAAAAACGAAAACAGTACGTCCTTTCTTTCCGCGATCCAGACCACGGACTCGATACGCAAGGGGTGTACGGCGAAGGCCGCCGCGATGAATGCGGAGACGGCTCTTTTCCCGGTCGCATTCTTCAGGGCCAGGAACAGAAGCGCCGCGGTGGCGCAATGCAGCGCGAGATTGACGGCGTGATAGGGACCGGGGTCCAGGCCGTAGAGGGAAAAGTCGGCAAGGTAGGAAAGCCAGGTAACCGGCATCCACAGGGCGCCCACGCGGGCCGAAAACGCCCAGGAGAGGCCGGAAAGCGTAACTCCCTTGCGGAGAAAGGGGTTGTCGGCAAGGTACACCGAGTCGTCCAGGCTGATGAAATCAAAGTGCAGGCAGGCCCGGAACACCAGGAAAGCGAGAAGGCAGATCCCCAGGGAGACGATGGCGTCCTTTTCCCTCTCCGACAGCCTTGTTCCCTTGGTCGGACTTTTCATGCGCCATCTCTTCTTCGATCAGTTTTCCAAACCTGAGCCAATGCCGTCTTCCGGCCCCGGCATCCGTCATCTCCCGGCGGACTCCGCCGCGGATTTCCTCCCGTCGTCAAAGGAAGATCCGAGAAGCACGCTGGCAAAGGGAGGCATCTCTCCGGAAAGGAATTCCGTGAGGTCCTTTTGCGCTTTTGCGGCCAGCGGATTGCGGGTTTCGCTATAGACCAGCAGCCGATTCCGCAGGAAATTTTCCAAGTAGATAGGGTTGGGTTCGAACTCCAGGTAGGCACTGGCCGCCATCTGGGGCGGCAACTCCGCGGACAGATCCACACGGGCGCTCTTGCGAAGCTCTTCAAGCCCTCCGGTGGAAAAAGGAACGGCAAGCTCGTTGAAAATCCTGGCTGCAAAGTCCTTGTTGTTCTTGAGCGTGTTGTTGATAAGGCGAGCGAACATCCTCTTCATCAGTTTGTTTTCGGGCCAGGGGTTCTTCCTCAGTCCCCGGATCACCCGCGATAGGGCTTCCACCGCCGATTCGGCCTGCCCCGTTGCGTTGAAGTAGAGGGCACGCACAGCCTCGGCTTCCATGGGCCAACCTTCCTGCAAGAGATCCGCCTGGGCAAGGGCGGTAGGGTCTTTCCCTTCCGCATAGGATTCGCCCAGCATGATCCATTCCGCCGGCTGTGTTGCTTTCCTGCCCGAGAGCTTCCATTTCTCCAGGGCTTCCTCCGGACGGGAGGCTACGATCGCGGAAACGGCTTCCGCCAGGAGAACCTGCTGCTCATCGTATTCCGCCCCCGCAGGAATGATCTGATCAAAGAGCAAGTTGTTGGTGATCACGTGATCGGCGACCGCGCGCCAATCCACCGAACCCGCAATGTCGGGGCGGTCGGCCTTCATTTCTGCAGCCGCCAGGCGCAATCCCGCAACATGGGAAGGGATCTTCTTTCCCACAGTTCTCGCAAAGCCGAATTCCACCAGCATACGGTCGTCGGTGTTGAGAAAATCAAACTCCCGCTCCTTTGCGGAAACCTTTCGCACCAGCGGGTCGGCAGCCAGAAAACGGGCCAGGAAACCTTCCAGGTCGTTGGTCCACCAGGCCTGCCCAAATCCGCTACGGAAGGGCTCGGTAGCGAGCCGTTCGCGCAGGATGCCCGCATCGAGCTTTGTCGGCTTCTTGTAGCAGAGCACCTGCATGTCGGAGTAAAGGCTTTGCCACAACTCCACTTGCGGAAATACGCTCGTCAGGGTGGCCATGATGGTCCGCAGGGTGGTCGGGTCCACTTCGTAGGCTTGCAGCCATTGGTTGAACACGCCGTTATCATCCAGTCGTCCTGCCACCGCTTCATAGAACTCGCGCGTATAGAGGCTGGCGACTCCGGCGCGGAAAGGATTGGAGGGCTCGGAAACGATGAGATCGTACTTCTCCTTGGAGGTGAGCAGGATCTCCCTGCCGTCTCCATAGAGAATGTTGACATTGGGAAGCGTCAGCACGTCGTGGTTCATGTCCTTGCAACGGCGCGCCACCTCCTTGATATCCGGTTCCAACTCGGCCACGTCCACCTTCTCCATGCTCGGCACCTTGGCCAGCCAGCCGGCCGTTTCTCCGGTTCCCAAGCCGATCACCATGGCTGTTTTAGGATGGGGATGGAACAAGGCGGAGGTAAGGCCCACGGCGACCTGGGTTGGGGCGTCCCCCACGGAGCTCCCGTCAATTTTCCCGTTCACTACAAACGCGTAGGAATCCAAGTCGCTGATGGCGATGGAGGACTCCACTCCGTCTTTTTGCCAGACCGTGACTCTGCGGGTGTCGCGCATCCACCGCTTCACTTCATTCATGGAAACATTGGTGATGTCCACACGGCCCGCGCCGATGGGGCTATGCCGCCACACCGCCGTGGGGCCCTGGGCGAAAATGAGCAGGAGGCAGCATGCCATAGCCAAGGCTGTAGGGAGAGCCAGGCGGAGGATGCCGGGCGATTGCCGGAAGGAAAACGCCAGGCAGACGAGCCCCCAAAACACCAGCAGGGCGCTGGCCAGGACCCAGCAGCCAGTGGCGGAGAGGGCGGGAAGCAGACCGAAGCCTCCGGCGAGCGATCCCACAATGGCTCCCACGGTGTTCCAGGCATAGGTGTTTCCCAGTTGGCGTCCAATTTTTTCTCCCCCCCTTCCCAGCAGGCTCACCAGAAGGGGGAACTGATAGCCGGAAACGATGGCGGCGGGCAGGACCGTCACTCCGGTAATGAGCAGCCAGGAGATCATTTGCCCTTTCAGGCCGAACACCGATAGGGGCAGGAGCAGGGCCGCGAACACGGCGATGCGGTCGCCCATCGCGTAGGGCAGGGCCACAAAAAAGGCCTCCAGGATGAGGGTGATGCAGAAGGCACGCAGGGATGCCTGGGTCGATCTCGACGAGACCAGGGCGAACAGTGCGCCTCCGATTCCGATACCCAACAGGGCTACGCAGAGGATCATGCCGAAGGTGTATGTGGATCCGCCCAGGATGGGGCCCAGCATGCGGTACCAGACGATCTCCATGAGGAAAAAAGTGCCGCCCACCAGGAATGCGGATATGTAGATGAGCCTGGGAGGCGCTGGGGAAGGCAGGGATTCCGGCGGGGGGCCGTGCTTCGGTGCGGCACCGGTTCCGCCGGCGAACATGGGCTTGCGGCTCAGGCTCAGGGCGGCCACTCCCACTAAAATATTCACCATTGAGGCAAGCCAAAGGGTCCTTCGGGTTCCGAAGATCTCGAGAAAGAAAAAAGTGCTTACAAAGGCGCCCAGAACGGCTCCCAACGTGTTGATGCCATAGAGGAAAGCCATTTTTCGACGGCCCACGTCCGCCATGTCCTCCACTGCGCGGGAGGCCGCGGGCATGGTTCCACCCATGAGGAAGGTGGGAACTCCCAGCACCAGGGCGGCAAGCCCCAAACGGACAAGGGTGCCCGGCACCGCTCCAAGAGCTTGGGAGCCTCCCAGTGCAATGTAAATGGTGCGGATGAGGGACATCAGGAGCGGGCTGACCGCGGCCAGCAGCCCCACCAGCACTTCCAGTATCCCGTAAAAACGCAAGGGGGCCGGACTCGTGTCCGCTCTGCGGCCCAGGATTGCTCCACCCGCCCCCAGTCCTCCCATGAAGATGGCCAGGACGGCCGCGGAAGATGCGGTGCTGGCTCCGAACACCAGGCGGAGTTCCCGAAGCCAACCCACCTGGTAGGCAAGGGCGCAGGTTCCGGAGAGAAACAGGAGGAGGGATGCTGTTTTCAGCCTTGCGCTGTCCATGAGGGTTCCTTTACGTGCAAGAAATGAATGCGACCCTGATTTCGCGTTTCAGGGGGTGAACCAGAGGGGGTCGGGCTCTTCCGGACGGTTTGAAGGTGAAGTATATCAAGGGGGAAAAAAGAGGGGCAAGTGATTTGTCTTTCCCCTAAGAACCCTTGCCGCTTGACAGGAGAGGGCGGCGATCATAGAAAAAGCCTGACATCAAGGCATCCGTGGCCGCCGGAAGCCATGACCGTTCCCGGCGTGCTTTCGCCCGCATCAAGGACTACCGGCATTGTGGAAAACCGCCGGAAACCAGTACCAAGGGAGGTCGCTTGCAATGGATTGGGGAATGAAAAATCGCATGGCCCAGCTTTTTTCCAAGGACGGACGCTGCATGTTCCTGCCCATTGACCACGGATACTTCCAGGGCCCCACACGCAAGCTGGAAAAACCGGGCGAGACGGTGGCTCCGCTCATGGAGTATGCGGAGGCTTTGTTCGTTACCAGGGGCGTGCTCCGCAACTGCATTCCGCCGGACAACACCAAGCCCATCGTGCTCCGGGTCTCGGGCGGCACCTCGGTGATCGGCCACGATCTGGCCGACGAGGAGATCACCACCAGCATCACCGAGATCATTCGGTTGAACGCATCGGCTGTTGGGGTTTCCGTCTTCGTGGGAAGCGAATACGAACGTCAGAGCCTCATGAACCTGGCGGACATCGTGAACGAATGCGAAGATTACGGCATCCCCGTGATGGCCGTTACCGCCGTGGGCAAGGAGCTGGAGAAGAGGGACGCCCGCTACCTGGCCCTGGCAAGCCGCATCGCGGCCGAGCTGGGGGCGCGGGTGGTGAAGACCTACTGGTGCGAAAACTTCGAAAAGGTGACCGAAGGGTGCCCGGTGCCCGTCATCATGGCCGGCGGCCCCAAGGTGGAGGACCGCGGCGTCTTCGAGTTCGTCCATGACGGCATGAAGAAGGGCGCGGTGGGCGTGAACCTGGGCCGCAACATCTGGCAGCACGAGTATCCGCTGGCCATGATCCGGGGGTTGCGCGCGATCATTCATGAAAATGCCACAGTAAACCAGGCATGGGAGATCTTCCTGGACATCCGGGAGACGAGCAGGAAGAAGGCCTGACGCATTTCCCATGTTTCCGCAGGCATCATAAGCGCGAGGCCCGCGGGGACAGCTATAGTAAATGCGCCGGGGAATGTCGGCAATCGGGGAGAGGGGTGCGGGGGCGCAATCCTTTCTTTCATACATTGAGGAGAGAGACATGCGTGTCGCCGTTTACTACAGCAACCAGGATGTGCGAGTGGAGGAACGACCCGTTCCCGGCATCGGCGCCGGCGAGCTTCTGGTCCAGGTGATGGCCAGCGGCATCTGCGGCAGCGACGTCATGGAGTGGTACCGCAAGAAAAAAGCCCCGCTGGTTCTGGGGCACGAGATAGCGGGCCGCGTGATCCAGGTGGGCAAGGACGTGACCTCCGTGCGGGAAGGGGACCGGGTGTTCGTTTCCCACCACGTTCCCTGCAACACCTGCCGCTACTGCCTTTCCGGCATGCACACGGTCTGCGAGACTTTGCACACCACCAACTTCGACCCGGGCGGTTTCTCCGAGTATTTGCGCGTGCCCCGGCTCAACGTGGACCGGGGAGTGTTTCGCCTGCCGGACACCATGAGCTACGAGGAGGGAACCTTCATCGAGCCCCTGGCCTGCGTGGTCCGCGCCCACAGGGTTGCCGGGTTTTCCCCGGGAAAGACGGTCCTGGTGCTGGGAGCGGGAATCTCCGGGCTTCTGCACATCGCCCTGGCCAGGGCCACGGGCGCGGGAAGGATCATCGCCACGGACGTGAACCCCTTCCGCCTGGATGCGGCGCGCAAGTTCGGCGCGGACCTGGCCCTGTATGCCGAGGAAAATATCCTGCAGCGCATCCGGGAAGAGAACGAGGGTAGGGGAGCGGACCTGGTTTTCGTCTGCACCGGAGCGCTTCCGGCCTTCACCCAGTCGCTCCAGTGCGTGGAAAGGGGGGGCACCCTGGTGGTGTTCGCCCCTACGGCTCCCGGAGTCACCTTGCCGGTGCCGGTGAACGATTTCTGGAGAAACGGCATCACCATCACCCACGCCTACGGCGCGGGCCCGGCGGATATCGTCACGGCCATGGACCTCATCGGCTTCAAACGCGTTCCGGTTACGGAGATGATCACCCACCGGCTGGATCTTGCGGACATTGCAAGGGGTTTTTCCCTTGTGGCCACGGCCCAGGACTCCATCAAAGTGGTGGTGTACCCCAACGAATGCCCGGACCGCGGGGACCGCTCATGCTGAAGATTTCCCTGATTCTTGGGCATCCCGACCCGGCCAGCTTCAACCACGCCATTGCCGCGGCGGCTCGCGACGCGCTCTCGGCAAACGGGCACCGGGTCTTTTTCCACGACCTGTATCAGGAGGACTTCCCGGCGCTGCTTCCTGCCTGCGAGATCCCCATGAACGGGCCTGTGGACCCACGGATCGCCTCCCATTGCCGGGAGATCGCGGAAGCGGACGGAATCGTCGTGGTGCATCCCAACTGGTGGGGACAGCCGCCGGCGGTTTTGAAAGGGTGGATAGACCGCGTAATCAGGCCGGGGGTTGCATATCGTTTTCTGGAAGGAGACCAGGGGGAGGGCGTCCCCCTGGGACTCCTGAAAGCGCGCGCTGCGGTCGTCCTGAACACGGCAAACACGCCGGACAAGCGCGAGCGTGAGGTGTTCGGCGATCCGCTTGCGCTCATCTGGAAGAACTGCATCTTCGACTTGTGCGGGGTCACGAACTTCCATCGCCGGACCTTTTCCACCGTGGTGGACAGCACGCCCGAGAAACGCGCCGTCTGGCTCGCCGAGGTCCGGGAGATGATGGACCGCCATTTTCCTCATGGACAATAAAAAGACCTTTCACGAGCTTTGCGGCGTTGCGGAACGGCTGGGCATCCGGGTGGTGCAGCGGGTGCTCAAGTCCCGGCCCATCCGCGTCCAGAGCGGGCTTTGCACCGTCCGGGGAGAGCCCAGGCTCATCGTAGACAAGAATCTATCCGACCAGGAAAAGGTGGAGGTGGCGGCCGAGGCGCTGTCGGGCTTCAACCTTGAGGAGATCTACCTGGTCCCCCATTTGCGCGAGCTTCTGCAGCGATATCGGAAAACCCCCCTGGAAAACGGTGAAGAGGCCGCGGACGAGGAAAGGGAAGGAGAGGAGAAATGACCTCCTCTTCGCCCAAGATGAGCATCGTCTCCTACTATCCCGGAGCCATCGGCGAGATCGTCCTGGCTCACGCGGGCTATTATCACAAGGAATGGGGCTTCGACCTGAGCTTCGAGGCCCAGGTGGCGCGGGAGCTTTCCGAGTTCATGACCGCTTTTTCGCCCGAGCGCGACGGCCTGTGGATCGCCAGAGCCGAGTCAGGAGCCTTCCTGGGAAGCATCGCCCTGGACGGAAAGCCGGAAGAGGGCGCCCGGCTGCGCTGGTTCATCGTGAAGCCGGAGGCTCAGGGCCGAGGAGTAGGGCGCGTCCTGGCACAGTACGTGATGGAGTTTTGCCGCAAACGGCACCGGCGGGTCTTTTTATGGACCTTCCGGGGCCTGGAAAGCGCCCGGGCGATTTATGAGAGCTACGGATTCATCCTGGCCGAGGAGCACGAAAGCCCGCAGTGGGGCGGCCTGATCCCCGAGCAGAAGTACGTCTGGACCAACAAGGAGCTTATCGAAAAAGGGCATTGCCCGTGATGAAACACGAGAAACCTCTTCCTGCTGGACTTTCCTGCCGCGCCTCCCAGTTTTCATCACTGTTTTAAAAGTAATTTCATTATTTTGAAGGCGAAATCCATGCCGGTAACAGGGCTCAGCCACATCACGTTCACGGTCAGGGATGTTGACCGCACCGCATGCCTGTGGCGTGACGGCCTGGGAGCTTCCGAGGTCTACGATAGTCTTGCGAAAAACCATTCGGTGAGCCGGGAGAAGTTCCTGCTGCTGGGGGGGATATGGATCGCACTGATGGAGGGCTCGCCCAAAGGACGCTCGTACCAGCATGTGGCGTTCCAGGTGGAGGAGAGCGAGCTTGATGACTATGAAGCCCGTCTGCGAAAGCTGGGCGTTGAAATCATGCCGCAGCGGACACGAATCCCGGGAGAGGGGGCTTCTCTTTATTTTTACGATTACGATGATAATCTGTTCGAGCTTCACGCAGGGAAGCTTCACGAGCGCCTGAAGGCATATGCAGCATGGCGATAGAGGCGGTTTTCCTCCGATAGTGCGTTTTCCCAAGGTTTGGCTTCCCGCCAAATCTCGGTCAGTCCTCACCGACTTTTTCACCGGCTTCCCCGAACGCCTCCCATATTATGTCAGACTTTTGGCGCTACCGCGGGCCAAATCGGTTTATCGAGAGGGCTCTGGCAGAAGCATTCCGGCCAGACCAACCCCCGGCTTCCCCGAACGCCTCCCATATTATGTCAGACTTTGGGGGCTATCGCGGGCCAAATCGGTTTATCGAGAGGGCCCTGGCAGAAACATTCCGGCCAGACCAACCCCCGACTTCCTCGAACGCCTCCCATATTATGTCAGACTTTTGGGGCTATCGCGGGCCAAATCGGTTTATCGAGAGGGCCCTGGCAGAAACATTCCGGCCAGACCAACCCCCGACTTCCCCGAACGCCTCCCATATTATGTCAGACTTTTGGCGCATGCCGAATCCATCTGTCGGGAGGGCGGTGGTGTTCATCACCCCCAAACTCAATTTGCGGCTTCTATTCGCTCTGCGCCAAAAGTTGACATAATATATATTATCGGACGACAAAGGAATAAGAAATCCGATCCCCCAGCGGCTTTCCCAACAACTCATCGCAAGCCCCCTGCCGAGATCGGCCCGATGTTACCCCGAAGGATGCGGTCGGACTCCGGGGTGTTGCGGCAAAGCATCTTGGCGTTGATGCCGGGGATGGGTTGTGGTAGGCCTGGACCAAGAGCGCGGTTCCGTTCCGATGGATTCCCACAAGCAGCTTGCTGGTTGGCTTTGAACATCCGGAGCGCTTGCCTTTCCGCTGTGCTCATGACCTTTTCCGGCGCCCAAATACCTTTGGAACCTATCCCCGTGGACCCGATGGACGAACCGACCTTCCGCCCCGTAGCCCGGCGCATCTTCTCCGTGGCCGAGATCACGCGGCTCATCCGCGAGTCTTTGGAAAAGTCGTTTACCTACGTCTGGGTTTCGGGTGAAATCTCCAACTTCCGCGCTCCGGGCTCGGGTCACTTCTACTTCACCTTGAAAGACGATCAGGCGCAAATTCGGGCTATTATGTTCAAAGGCCTGAACCGCCACCTGAAGTTTACTCCCGCCGACGGCATGAAGGTCATCTGCCTGGGTCGCCTGACGGTCTACGAGCCCCAGGGCGTCTACCAACTGGTTCTGGAGCATATGGAGCCCGAGGGCGTGGGCGCTCTGGCCCTGGCCTTCGAGCAGCTCAAGCAAAAGCTCTCGGCGGAAGGCCTTTTCGACCCGGCCCGGAAACGCAGGCTGCCTTTTTTGCCTCGGCTGGTGGCGGTCGTCACGTCGCCCACCGGAGCGGTTGTCCACGACATCATCAGGGTTGCACGCAGGCGTTTCGACACGGCGAGGATCGTTGTGATCCCGGTCAAGGTCCAGGGAGAGTCCGCCCCCGGCGAAATCGTGAACGCGCTTTTGCTGGTGAACGAGAAGACGGACGCGGAGGTAATCATCTTGGGCCGTGGCGGCGGTTCGCTGGAGGACCTTTCCGCGTTCAACTCCGAAGACGTTGCACGTGCGGTTTACGCTTCCCGGATTCCCGTGGTTTCCGCGGTGGGCCATGAAACCGACTTCTCCATCTGCGACTTTGTGGCCGACCTGCGCGCGCCCACCCCGTCGGCTGCGGCCGAGCTGGTGTTTCCGGAAAAAGACCGGCTGTACATGCGGATTGACGAGCTTGCCGGCCGGACGGCGCGGGCCATGGAAAAGCTTCTTCAAACGCGCCGGCAAGAGGTTTTTGCCCTATACTCCCGCCTCTCGCGGCCCGAACGCGCGGTGAGAATGGCGGAAGCCAGGCTTGCCGATCTGGCCCGCAGGCTCATTCTCGTGGCAGGACGAGCCCTTTCGGAAAAAAGGAGCGCCCTGGCATCGGCCCGGGTGCGGCTCGCCGCGGCCGGGCCTCGGGTGCAGGCCGAGCATCGGGCCGCCCGCGTTTTGTCCCTGCGGGAAAAGATGGGCCCCCTGCTCCGCTTGCATCTTTTGCGGGCACAGGGAGAGGTTTCCTCCCTGTCCCGCAGGCTTTCGGCCGTGCTTCCGCCTGCCGCCCGGGAGGCGCGCCTGGTAGCTGACGCTCGCAGGGAGCGGCTGTTGCGGGCCATGCGGGCTCGCCTCGACGCGGAGTCGTCCCGTCTTGCGTCCCTGTCCGCCCGGCTTTCCTCCCTGAACCCGGAAGCGGTCCTCCGGCGGGGATACAGCGTGACGCGCCTGGCCGGGTCGGGCAAGGTGCTTCGGGACGCCACCAAGGCCCCTGCCGGCACGGATGTCTCGGTATCCCTCTTTTCCGGGGGGCTCTTGTGCCGCGTGACGGAAAGCACTCCCGCGACCGGGGAAGCCAAGGACGAACCCGACACCGAGTAAGTTTTTTATCGGCTCCGCGATTCTTCGGGGCCCCACCATTATTCATGCAGAGGATGTTATGAAGAAGATGAGCTTCGAGCAGGCCATGGAGAGGCTGGAAAAAATCGTCCAGCAAATGGAGAGCGGCGACTTGCCTCTGGAAAGCACCCTGGTGAGCTTCGAGGAAGGCATGAAGCTTACGCGTTTCCTCACCGAGAAGCTGGACGAGGTCCAGAAGAAGGTGTCCGTCCTGACCGCCGATGCCCAGGGAAACACGGTGGAGAAGCCTTTCATGACGGATGCCGACGGGGACCAGGGATAGATATGGACCTGAAATCCTATTTGAACGAGCGGCGGGTGCGGATTGACCAGGGCCTTGCCCTTTTCATGGGCGAGTTGGATCCGAAAAGCCGCGTGACGGCGGCCATGAGGCATTCTCTCTTTGCCGGCGGAAAGCGCCTGCGCCCCATCCTCTGCATGGCCGGGGCCTCCTGCGTCGGGGCCGACCCGGACCTGCCGGAGGTCACGGCTGTGGCCTGCAGCCTGGAGATGATCCACACCTTCAGCCTGATCCACGACGACCTGCCCGCCCTGGACAACGACGACTTCCGGCGCGGGGTGCCCACCTGCCACAAGGCCTTTGACGAGCCCACGGCCATCCTGGCCGGGGATGCCTTGCTCAACCTGGCCTTCGAGGTCCTTCTGGACGTCTCGGCGCTCTCCTCCGAGCAGGCGGCGGCAAGGGTGCGGGCAGCGGCCGAGATCGCCAAGGCCTCGGGTATCCGGGGCATGATCGAGGGCCAGATGCGGGACATCCTGGGCGAGAAGACCGCCCTGTCGCTCCCCGAGCTGGAGGCCATGCACCGCCTCAAGACAGGCGCCCTCATCACCGCTTCCGTGGTTTCCGGGGCACTGGCCGTGGGCGCGGACAAAGCCGCGGTGGCCGCCCTGTGCGAGTACGGCGACTGCATCGGGCTTGCGTTTCAGGTTTCCGACGATATCTTGAATGTGGAGGGGGACCCGGCGGTCATGGGCAAGGCCACGGGGACCGACGCGGCCCGCAACAAGAGCACCTACCCCGCCCTCCTGGGCCTGGGCCCGGCCAAGGACATGGGCCGGGAGCTGGTGAAAAAGGCTTTGCAGGCGCTCGACGGCTTTGATAACAAGAAAGAGCCGTTATGTGCCATAGCGGGCTATGTCATGGAGCGAAAGAAGTAGCAGCCGGGGCCGATTGTCGGCCTTTGCCCCCAATCCTCATTCATCCTGTAAAGCCAAGGCCGTGAAACAACGCTTCTCCTACCCCATCCTGGAACGGATTCAAAGCCCTGCGGACCTCCGCTCGCTTTCCCCCGAGGACCTGCTCCACCTGGCCGACGAAATCCGGGCCATGATCATCCAGACCGTGTCGGTCACGGGCGGCCACCTGGCCCCCAGCCTGGGCGTGGTGGAGCTCGCCATCGCGCTCCATTACGTGTTCGAAGCCCCGCGGGACAAAATCATCTGGGACGTGGGGCACCAGAGCTACGCCCACAAGCTTCTGACCGGGCGCTTCCCCCGCTTCTCCACACTGCGGCGCGACGGCGGGCTTTCGGGCTTTGCCCGGATGAGCGAGTCCGAGTACGACGCCTTCACCGTGGGGCACTCCAGCACCTCCATTTCCGCGGGCCTGGGCATGGCCTGCGCCAAGGCGCTCAAGAACGACCCCTCCAAGGTGGTGGCGGTGATCGGCGACGGCTCCCTCACCGCCGGGCTCGCCTACGAAGGCCTGAACCAGGCCGGAGACCTGAAAAAGGACCTCATCGTCGTCTTGAACGACAACGAGATGTCCATCGCCCCCAACGTGGGCGCGCTGGCCTCCTTCATCAGCCGCAAGCTGTCCAGCTCCAAGAAGTTCCTGGACTGGCGCAGCGAGATAAAAAGCCTGCTCCGGCCCGGAAGCGCCGCATACAAGATGATGAAGCGCCTGGAGGAGTCCTTCAAGGTCCTGCTGACTCCGGGAATCCTCTTCGAAGCCTTCGACTTCCAGTACTTCGGCCCCATCAACGGCCACCGGCTGGACCAGCTCATCGGCACCCTGGCCGCCGTCAAGAACGTGGGCGCCCCGGTGCTGGTGCACGTGCTCACCACCAAGGGCAAGGGCTACCTCCCCGCGGAGCAGAACCCCACCTACTTCCACGGGGTGGGGAGCTTCGAGGTGGCCACGGGAAACTGCATCAAGCCCGACAAACCGCGCCCCCAAAGCTATACCCAGGCTTTCGGCGAAACCCTGGTGCGCCTGGCGGAACAAAACCCGAAGATCGTGGCGGTGACCGCGGCCATGCCGGAGGGAACGGGCCTGAGCCGATTCGCCGAGGTGTTTCCGGAACGCTTCTTCGACGTGGGCATAGCGGAGCCCCACGGCGTAACGTTTGCGGCGGGGCTGGCCGCGGAAGGCTTCCGGCCCGTGGTGGCCATCTACTCCACCTTCCTGCAGCGCGCCTTCGACCAGGTTCTGCACGACGTGTGCATCGAGTCTCTGCCGGTCCTCTTCGCCCTGGACCGGGGCGGCCTGGTGGGCGAGGACGGGCCCACTCACCACGGGGCCTTCGACCTCTCCTTTCTGCGGTCCGTGCCCAACCTCACCATCATGGCCCCGCGGGACGAGGCCGAGCTCGCCCGCATGCTGGTCACCGGCCTCACCCTGCCCGGCCCCTCCGTGGTACGCTATCCACGGGGAGCGGGCACCGGAGCGGACATCCCCGAAAAACCCGAGCCCATTCCCGTGGGAACCGCCGAAATCCTTGCCGAAGGCGGCGATATCCTTTTCCTGGCCGTGGGCCGCATGGTGGACGAAGCCCTCTGCGCCGCGCAGGCGCTTGCCAAGGAAAACATCAAAGCCACCGTGGTCAATGCTCGCTTCATCAAGCCGCTGGATGTGCAGCTCATCGCCTCCTTGTGCGAGAAGATCCCCTTTGTGGTCACCTGCGAAGAGAACGCGCTATGCGGCGGCTTCGGCAGCGCAGTCGTGGAGCTCCTGGCGGACCGGGGCCTTTCCGGCGTAAAAATCGCCCGCGTGGGCATCCCGGACCGCTTTGTGGAGCACGGACCGGCCGGCACCCTCCGCAGCCGCTACGGCTTGGACGCCGCGGGCATTGTGGGAAAGGCGCGTGAACTATTAAAAAGGTGAAATGGATGGATACTTCCGGTGTTGGCCAATCTTTACCGTTAAAGGAAAACCCAGAGAAGTATCAAGATGTTGGAAAGCTCTATCCTGAAATATCAAGGTATGAAGCAAAAAATTGGAACGAAATTGTTTGTATATATAATGAAAAATTTCGAAATGTTAATGAAGATTGGCTTTTCAGAGGGCAGGATTGTGACTCTTTTCCAAGCTCCAATCTTCATCGAGAACTTTCAAGACTGGGAGTTTCTTTTGAAGAAGCGGATAAGTATGAATATTCAATAGTTAAAATGTTCGAACGAAATGGATTTAAATATAAAGATATCTTATCTGATAATTTATCATTTTCTGAAATAATATCTGCTATGCAACATTACTCTGCTCCAACCAGATTTATTGATGTTACTTATTCATTCTATATATCATTATTTTTTGCTTTAGAAAAACATAAGCCAATAGAATTTAATAAATCATATATAAAATACAGTTTGAATTGCCCTTATTTTAAATTTGAAGTGCCATCAATTTTCGCTATCGAATCTAATTGGTTAACAAATGCAGCTTGCAGAATACTGAAGAGCTATAATTGTTCTGAATATAGTGATTTTTATCCTGGCAAAAATGAAAAACAATTCGAAAAATTTTTTCTTAAACAAGATTCAAGAAAACAATTTGTTTACAATTTAACACCAAAAATTATTAATCCTCGTCTTTCTATACAGCAAGGCACATTTCTGTGCCAAGGTGATATAACAAAATCTTTTTGGAGTAATTTTAATTTATTATTGAAATATAACAAAAGAAATAGTATCGCATATATTGAACTAAATATTATAGATGAAGAAGCTTATCAGGAAATCATGCGCGAGCTCTACCGTATGAATATTACTCGGGCGACCCTCTTTCCCGGTTTACAAGGCTTTGCGGAATCGGTGAAATCCGCCTGCTATTTTCCCAACGTGGTTGAAAACATCTGCAAAAACGGCATCTGGAAGTAACTTGGTGCCCATGTCCAAGATCCGATTAGACAACCTCCTTGTGGAAAAGGGCCTGGCGCAGTCGCGGGAGCGCGCCCGTGCGCTGATCCTTTCGGGAAAGGTACTGGTGGACGGCCTGGTCCGGGACAAGGCCGGCGCCCAGGTTTCCCCTCATGTCGAGCTCTGCCTCAAGGGCGGCGACATTCCCTATGTGAGCCGCGGAGGAGTGAAGCTCCAAGGGGCCCTGGACCATTTCGGCCTGGACGTTTCCGGCCTCTCCTGCCTGGACGTGGGCGCCTCCACCGGCGGCTTCACCGACTGCCTGCTTTCCCGCGGCGCGGTCCGCGTCTGCTGCGTGGACGTGGGCTACGGCCAGCTTGCCTGGTCGCTCCGCAACGACCCGCGGGTGAGCGTCCTGGAACGCACGAACGCCCGCAACCTGACTCCCGCGGACATCCCCTTCGCTCCGGACCTCTGCGTCATTGACGTCTCCTTCATCTCGCTTCGCCTGGTGCTTCCCGCCGTGGTGCCCTGCCTGGCCCAAGACGGCGCGGTCCTGGCGCTCATCAAGCCCCAGTTCGAGGTGGGCAAGGGCGAGGTGGGAAAAAAGGGCGTGGTGCGCGATCCGGCGCTGCACGAGCGCGTGTGCCAAGAGATCTCCGCATGCGCGCGGTCGCTGGGCATGGATGTTGCCGGTGTCGTCCCCTCCCCCATCCTGGGCCCGGAGGGAAACCGCGAGTTCTTCCTGCTGGCCCGCCGCGTTTGAGGCCACACCACCGCCACGACAGAAGAAAAGGATTTCCCCAACGCAAACGGTTGCTGTGAATGAGTGCGGCCGCCAGCCTTCACCCTCCTGCCATCAGCGGATCCTTTCCCCAGGCATTACGTGCGGTTTTGACTTGATTTTTGCCTTGCCTGCCGGTAGCGTATCACTCTTTTTATGGTAGACCTTCGATGGAACGCGGAACCGCACCGGCTCCTCCTTTCCGCCGTACGGCCCGGCGGCTCCGGCCATCGCGCAAACGGAAACCGTAAACCATCAGGCAAAAGGAAACCCCATGACGGACAACCTTCGAAACATCGGGCTCATCGCGCACACGGCCGCAGGTAAAACCAGCCTCGTGGAAGCCATGCTTTTCAAGGCAGGAGTGACCACCCGCCAGGGACGGGTTGAGGACGGAAACACGGTCATGGACTTCGAGCCGGAGGAGATCAAGCGCCAGGCCAGCATCATGACCGGTTTTCACCAGTTCTCCTGGAAGAAGAACCAGGTCTACGTCATGGATACGCCCGGCGATCAGAACTTCTTCACCGACACCCGCTCCTGCCTCCAGGGCGCGGACGGGGCGGTGGTGGTCATTGACGCCGTGGACGGGATCAAGGTGCAGACCGAGCAGGGCTGGGAGCTGGCCGAAAGCCTGGGCATCCCCTGCATCATCTTCATCAACAAAATGGACCGCGAGCGCGGGAGCTTCACCCGCGCCTTCGACGACGCGGTCAAGAGCTTCCCCTCCCCCAAGCCCATCATCGCCCAGATCCCCATCGGCCAGGAGCTAACCTTCAAGGGAGTGGTGGATCTTCTCACCATGAAGGCCTACACCTACGACGAGTCCGGAAAGGTCACCGTGGGCGAGATCCCGGCGGACCTCGCCGACGAGGCCGAGGCCCAGCGCGAAGCCTTCATCGAGAACGTGGCCGAGGCGGACGACTCGCTGCTGGAGCGCTACCTGGAAGGCGAGAGCCTGACCGACGAAGAGCTGGCCGGAGCGCTGCGCAAGGGCACCGTCTCCCGTACCTTCACCCCGGTCTTCTGCGGGTGCGCGGTGAAGAACATCGGCGTGGACCTTCTCATGGACGCCATAAACGCCTGCATGCCCTGCCCTGCCGACCGGCCCCCCAAGGCGGGAAAAGACCCCAACGGCGAGGAAGTGACCCGCGAGCCCAAAGAGGATGCGCCCTTCTCCGCCCTGGTCATCAAGACCATATCCGACCCGTATGCCGGCCGCCTCACGGTTTTCCGGATCTTCTCCGGCACCCTCAACTCCGACGGCAACTTCTACAACGCCAATAAAAAGGCCAAGGAGCGCTACGGCTCACTGCTGGCCATCCTGGGCAAGGAGCAGAAGCAGATCGAGTCCGCCGGCCCCGGCGCCGTCGTGGCCGTTGCCAAGCTCAAGGAGACCTTCACCGGCGACACTCTCTGCGACGAGGCCAAGAAGATCGTCTTCGAGGCGGTGTCCTTCCCCAACACCCTGGTTTCCTATGCCGTGGTGCCCAAGGCCAAGGGCGACGAGGAGAAGATCTTCAGCTCGCTCGCCAAAATCCTGGAGGAAGACCCTGCCCTGCGCCTGGAGCGCCGGGGCGAGACCAAGGAGATCATCCTGCACGGCATGGGCAACGTGCACCTGGAGTCCGCCGTGGAGAAGATGCGGCGCAAGTACAACGTGAACGTGCTCTTGAAGCTCCCCAAAGTTCCCTACCGGGAAACCATCAAGAAAAAGGTCCGGGTCCAGGGCAGGCACAAGAAGCAGACGGGCGGCCGCGGCCAGTTCGGCGACTGCTGGGTTGCCTTCGAGCCCCTGCCCCGGGGAGGCGGCTTCGAGTTCGTGGACGCCATCGTGGGCGGCGCCATCCCCAACCAGTTCATCCCCGCGGTGGAAAAGGGCATCATCGAAAGCGCCGAGCGCGGCGTCCTGGCGGGGTGCCCCACGGTGGACTTCAAGGCCACCCTGGACTTCGGCTCCTTCCACACGGTGGACTCCTCGGAAATGGCGTTCAAGATCGCCGGCTCGCTCGCCTTCAAGAAGGCCATGACCGAGGCCAACCCGGTCCTTCTGGAGCCCGTCATGAAGGTGGCCATCACCGTTCCCGACGAGTTCACCGGCGACATCATGGGCGACCTGAACTCCCGCCGCGGACGCGTGCTGGGCATGGACAACAAGGGCAAGAACCAGATCGTCGAGGCCATGGTGCCCCTGGCCGAGTTCCTGAGCTACGCCCCGGACCTGAACTCCATGACCGGCGGCCGCGGTATTTACACCATGGAGTTCAGCCACTACGACGAGGTCCCGGCCCAGCTGGCCCAGAAGGTGATTGACGCCTCCAAGACCGAAGAGGAGTAGCCGCAAAAAAACAAAATCTCTCAAGAGAACAAAGCCCGCGGGAACGAAGGCCTGCCGTTGCAAGCCCGATTTCCCGCGGGCTTTTTTCGCGGCCGGCATTGCGCGGCCTTTTGTCGCATCACGGGCGGCTACGCGGCGTTTCGCCCCCTTTCCCCCTGCGTGCTTCTGCTTGCTTTTCCGCAGCCCAGCGTTAATGTTATAGGTCGGTAGCCATCCGGCCTTGCCTTGCCGGATTTGCTTCAAATCTTTCCTCCGTGCCGTAGACAAATTCCCTTCCGCCTTCGTCTTAGAAAGCGAAATCATCCCCGGCAACGCATCGAGGCCCGCATCATGGATCAGGAAACCGGCAGGATAAAAAAAGAGCTCCAAATCCGACCCGGCCGAAGGAAGCTCAAGCTGCTTCTGGTCGCGGCCTTGGTCCTGGCGATTCTGGCCGGGGGGGCGGCCGTGTTCCGTTCCCGGGAGAAGAACCTGGAACGGCCCCGCTTCCAGACCCAGGAGGCGGTGCGGGGGGATCTCACCGTGACGGTTACGGCCACGGGGTCCTTGAACCCCGTGAACCAGGTGGAGGTGGGCACCGAGGTTTCCGGCACCGTGGCTTTTGTGGACGTGGACTACAACGATCCGGTCAAGGAAGGCCAAATCCTGGCCCGGCTGGATCTCACCAAGCTCAGCGCCCAGGCCGAGCAGGCACGGGCGGCGCTGGGTTCGGCCAAGGCCGTCCTGGCCCAGCAGCAGGCCTCCCTGGTGGACAAAAGGGCCCAGCTCACGCGAATGCAGGAGGCGAACCGCCTGTCCGGCGGCAAGATCCCGTCGCGTCTCGACCTGGAGCAGGCCCAGGCCGCCGTTGACCAGGCCGTTGCGGGGGTAGCGGGCGCCAAGGCCAGCATCTCCCAGGCCGAGGCCAATTTGGCCGTGGACGAAACCAACCTCACCAAGGCCGTCATCCGTTCGCCCATCAACGGGGTGGTTCTCAAGCGCTCGGTGGAGCCGGGCCAGACCGTGGCGGCCTCTCTGCAGGCTCCGGTGCTCTTCACCTTGGCCGACGACCTTTCCCGCATGACTCTCACCGTGGACGTGGATGAGGCCGACGTGGGCAAGGTGCGCGCCGGCCAGGAAGCGACCTTTTCGGTGGACGCCTACCCGGACCGGACATTTTCCGCCCGGGTGGCCCAGGTGCGCCTGGCCCCCACCACCCAGGGAGGGGTGGTCACCTACCAGACGCTCCTTTCGGTGGAAAACCCCGACCTCCTGCTCATGCCCGGCATGACCGCCACCGCGGACATCGTGGTGGAGAAGATAGCGGACGCCGTCCTGATTCCCAACGCGGCCCTGCGCTACCACCCCCCGGAGGCGCCGGAGAAACCCAAGAACGTCTCCTTGGTGAGCCGGCTGTTTGCCCGCAGGCCTCCGAGCTGGGGGCCGCAGCAAAACGGCAGGAACGAAAAGGACAAGGGGCTGAAGGTGTATGCGGACAAAAACGGCCGCTCCGTGCCCGTAGGAATCACCATCGGCCCTTCCGACGGACGCATGACCCAGGTCCTGTCCGGGGACATCAAGCCCGGCATGCGGCTCATCGTGGATGTGGAGAGGACTCCTTCGTGAATCCGGACCCCGGCCCCCCCCCCATCATCACCCTGCGGGGCGTCACCAAGCTCTACGGGCGCGGCCAGGCGTGCATGACCGCGCTTTCGGGCGTGGATCTGTGCATCCGTCCCGGCGAGTTCGTGGCGGTCATGGGGCCTTCGGGATCGGGGAAGTCCACCTGCATGAACATTTTGGGCTGCCTGGACACGCCCACCAGCGGCGACTACCTCTTCCAGGATATCCACGTGGGCGCCCTTTCCCGTAACCAGCGCGCTCTGCTTCGGCGCCATTACTTGGGCTTCGTGTTCCAGAGCTTCAATCTACTTTCCCGCACTTCGGCGCTGGAAAACGTGGAGCTTCCGCTCCTGTATCGCGGAACCCACCGCGCCCGGCGTCACGCCATGGCCCGCGAGGCGCTTGCCTCCGTCGGCCTGTCCGGCTGGGAGAAGCACAGCCCGGCCGAGCTTTCGGGCGGCCAGCAGCAGCGGGTGGCCATTGCCCGCGCCATGGTCACCCGGCCCGCGGTGCTTCTGGCCGATGAGCCCACCGGAAACCTGGACACCGCCCGCAGCATCGAGATCATGGAGCTCCTAACCGATCTGAACCGTTCCCATGGGCTCACCATCGTGATGGTGACCCACGAGAAGGACATGGCCGCTTTCGCGGGCCGCGTGGTGAGCTTCAAGGACGGCCTCATCGTGGCGGACCGGCCCGATATCGCAGGACCGGACCGGCCGGAAGGAGGAGCGGAGCGATGATCGGCAACGCCTTTCTTCTGGCACTCCAGGCCATGCGGCGCAACCTCATGCGCTCCTTCCTCACCATGCTGGGCGTCATCATCGGCGTGGCGGCCGTCATCACCATGGTTACGGTGGGCAAGGGAACCACGGCCAAGGTGGCGGACGACATCTCCAAGCTGGGCACCAACCTGCTCATCGTGGCGCCGGGACAGATCCGGGGCTTCGGCGGCCTTTCCGGAAACGCCAAGCCCTTCGACGACGCCGACGTGTTGGCCATCCAGCGGGAGGTGCCCAACCTTTCCGCCGCGGCCCCTTCCTCGGCCTCCGCGGCCAATGCCGTTTTCGGCAACAACAACTGGTCCACCCGGGTCACGGGCACCACCAACGATTACCTGACGGCACGCGACTGGAGCATGGGAAAAGGCCGCGCCTTCACCGACTCGGAGATGCGCTCGGGAAAGTCCGTCTGCCTTCTCGGGAACACGGTGGCCAACGAGCTCTTCGGCGGGATGGACCCCATCGGAAGCCGCATTCGCCTGGGCAAGGTCTCCTGCGAGGTTGTGGGAGTATTGTTTCCCAAGGGCCAGAGCACCATGGGGAGCGATCAGGACGACCTGGTGCTCATGCCACTCCGGGCCTTCCAGCGCAAGATATCGGGGAACACCGACATTGACCGGATCTACGTGTCCGTCAAGGACGGCTTCTCCACGGAGAAAGCCAGCAAGGACATCGAGTGGCTGCTGCGGGAGCGCCGGAGGATCGGATGGGGCAAGCCCGATGACTTCATGGTGCGAGACATGAAGGAGGTGTCGGAAACCCTTACCGGGACCACCCGCGTGCTCACGGCCCTCTTGGGCGCGGTGGCCGCGGTGAGCCTGCTGGTGGGCGGAATCGGAATCATGAACATCATGCTGGTGTCTGTGACCGAGCGCACGCGGGAGATCGGGACCCGGCTGGCCATCGGCGCCATGGAAAGAGATGTCCTGCTCCAGTTCCTGGTGGAGGCCATCACCCTGTCCTCCTTCGGGGGCGTTATCGGCATCGCCATCGCGGTGGCCGCTTCCGCCTGGATGGCCAAGTCCTTCGGTATCCCCCTGGTGCTGGACGTAAAGGTGATCGCCCTTGCCTTTTTCTTCTCCGCAGCCGTGGGGGTGGTGTTCGGGTTTTTTCCGGCCCGCCGGGCTGCGCGCCTGGACCCCATCGAGGCTCTGCGGCACGAGTGAAGCGGCCCGTAAAAACGTAATCTTCTACTTGATTTTTTTGGCACAACAGCAAGAAATCACACCAAAAAGGCGCTCGACAAAGAGCAAGAGCACGCGGGGGTAAAAAAAAAGAGGAAGAAGCCATTCTTTTCAAAAGAAGTTTTGCCTCTCCTCCGCTGCAAAATCTTTTTCTCCTATCGTCAATAAAAACATCATGAAGACTTGCCGCTCCATCCTCGCGATTTTCCTGTTTCTGGCCCTTTCGGGCTGTGCCGCGGTCGGCCCGGACTATCGTCCCGCGCCCCCGGCCGTTCCCGACAAGTGGACGGACCAGGCCCAGGCCGTCCCCCTCTCCCCCGAAGACGCGGCCGCGCGCGTTTCTTGGTGGGCCGAGTTCAACGATCCGGTGTTGAGCTCCCTCGTGGAGCAAGCCGTGAGCAACAACCTGGACCAAAAAATCGCCCTGGCCCGCATTCGCGAAGCCCGCGCCCGCGCCGGAATCGCCGATGCGGGCCTCTACCCTTCCGCAACGGCCCAGGGGTCCGAGACCAAGCGCCGCTCCTCGGAAAGTTCGGGCGGGGGATCGGAAAACGAACTTTGGTCCGCCGGATTCGACGCATCCTGGGAGCTGGACCTCTTCGGCGGGACCCGGCGGGCCATGGAAGCGGCTGCGGCCGACGTGGCAGCCGCCGAGTTCAACCATGCCGACGTGCTGGTGAGTCTGGCGGCCGAGGTGGCAAAAAATTACGTGAACCTGCGCGTGTACCAGGCCCGCCTGGACGTGGCCCAACGGAACCTGGAGATCCAGCGCCAGACTCTGCAAATCGCCCAGTGGCGATCAACCGCGGGCCTCGCCACCGACCTGGACGTGGAGCGCGCCTCCTACCAGATGCAGTCCACGTCCGCATCGCTGCCCCAGCTCTCCGAGCAGGCCCGGCAGACGGAGAACGCCCTCGCGCTTCTTTTGGGCCAGGCTCCCGGGACCCTCTCGGACTTCCTCGGAACAACCGGGCCCGTGCCCAAGGTCCCGGATCAGGCGGCCGAAGGAATCCCCGCAGAGCTTCTCTCCCGCCGGCCCGACATCCGCAAGGCGGAACGCGACCTGGCCGCCCAGACGGCCCGCATCGGAGCGGCCACCGCGGACCTCTACCCCAAGATAAGCCTGAACGGCAACATCGGCCTGTCCGCCCTGGAGGCCGGCGATCTGTTCCAGTGGAAGAATCGCACATACGGATTCGGGCCCTCGATCTCCTGGAACGTTTTCGACGCCGGGGCCGTGCGCAGCAATATCGAAGTGCAAAAGGCCCTGGCCCAGCAGGCGAGCCTGCGCTACCAGCAAACCGTCCTGTCCGCCCTCACCGACGTGGAGAACGCGCTCGCTTCCTTCTCCCGCCAGCAGGAACGGCTGGTCCACCTGCGTTCCGCAGAAAGATCCGCCGCGACCGCAGACGAGCTTGCGGCCGGCGAGTACGCCTCCGGCCTTTCGGACATCACCGCCGTTTTGGACGCCGAGCAGGCTCGCTTCTCACTGGAGGAAAGCCGGGTCGTCTGCGAAGGCAACATCGCCCAGGCGGTGGTGGGCCTCTACAAGGCTGTGGGCGGAGGCTGGAACCCGGACGGAATGGCGTTAAAAAAATAAAAACGAAAAGAAGAAAATGATTTTGCGGAGGGAGGGGAAAAAACCCCTTTTGGAAAAGGGCTTCTTCCCCCTCCCCCGCCCCCCCTTTTCC
>JBFMHL010000281.1:0-2630 GCA_040753055.1 Thermodesulfobacteriota bacterium
CACCTGCTTCCTTGCCCCAGGCGTTTTCGCCTCATCTCATAACGAATTTTTTTGGAAACAGCCCATAGATCTCATCTCAAAATAATTACTCTATGAGGCCTATTAGATTTTTAGATGCTATTTCCGTTCCCAGCGAAAGAGATTTTTGGTGTTATTATGGGCACTAAACCTCGAATGGCTGCCTTTTCACCTAGTTTAAAAAGTTTTGAGGAAAAGGGGGAGGGGGTGCGAGGGAGGGGGGGAAAATCCAGCTGTTTCAAAAGGGGTTTTCACCGCTGCCCCGCGAATTCCTTTTCCTTTTTTATTCTTGAGATAGCTTTGAGCCATTCACGTGCCGCAATTATCACTACCACCCCGCACGCCGGGCCGGGGCGAAGCCCGCCCCCTTATAGAAGCTTGAGGTACCAGGCCCAGGGCCCCGCATCGTAGCGCATCTGCCAGCCGATCAGTGCGGAGTGGCTCATGCGGAAGTAACGGACGGATCGGCCGTCGGGGGGCGTCTTGCCGTCCACCTGCACCTCTACCCGCACCACCACGTCGTCCCCGCTTCCCCGGGCCTGGATGGAGAGGATCGTAACGCGGGAGGCGGCCAGAAGCTCCTGGGCCTTTTGCGCCGCTTCCTCCTTGTTATCGAAGCTTCGCTCCTCCGGCGTCCAGGTGGCCAGGTTGTTCCGCGTGTACTCGGCCACCAGCCAGTGGCGGACCACGTCGGCGGCCTCGGTGCCCAGGGTCCTGCGGGACTCGGCATAGCGCCAACCCAGGAGGCCCAGGAGCACAAGGATGGCGACCACGGCCTTCCAGCCCGTCAGCTTGATCTTCATCTCGGGGTCTCTGTCTTGCATTCGTCCGTCCTCGGAAGCAGGCATGTACGGTTGCAGTCATCGTTCGCCGGGTGCCCTCGCTTCGCAAGGAACAACCCAACCCCTCCGGCCAACGGGTTTCCCATAGGATGATGGAGAAGCTGTTTCATAACCCCGGAACGCCGCCCGGGAGCGTCATACGGAGTTAGAAAAGGGCTTCAAACCATGTTCCGAGCTTATGATGAAATTCGCATCTTCCTTCGGGCCCGTGCCTTCCCAATCAACGTAATCGTGGCTGGGGTAGAAGGATATTCCGAAGAAAGCATGCAATACTTTTTGCCACAGGCTTTTGTCCAACTCGATGCGTACCTGCCTGCCGTTTATCCCGCGTACATCGTTCGCGCCTGCGCGCGATCGCAATGTCACGGAGTCGCAATGCGACAAGCTCACATAATCGAAGCCGTGCAGAAGGACTTCCCGCCCGTTCTCACGTCCCAGGAGGTGAAGGTCAAGGATCAGCTTCAGGTAATCGGGCGGACTTCCCATCCAGTATAGGTTGGGGCCGGGTTCGCCTTCCACGGGGGAGCCGGTCAGCTCGATGGTGATCATGATAATTCCTGACGGGAAATTTTCGGCGGCACGGCGAATCGTTTACGGCCGGCCGGGGAGCGCAGTCGCGACATGGCTCGCCGCTCCGTGGCCTCCGGCTCGTTATCCGCACCGCCCGCGGCCCGTCACTCCATCCGCTCGAAGATCAGCAGGCTCACGTCGTCGTCGAACCTGTCCGAGCCGTGGAACCGGAAGAGGTTCAGAGCCGACCTTTTCATGATTTCATCCAGAGGGGTTTCCGGATCGCAGATGCAGCGCATGAGCCTGTCGGGCCCGAAGGCCTCTCCCGAAGACGCCGCGCATTCGGTCATCCCGTCGGAGTAAAGGAGTATCCTGTCGCCCGGGGCCAGGACCACGCTCGACTCCTCGAGCTCCACCTCGGAAAGCAGCCCGATGGGCGAGCCGCTTCGGCCTACGAACTCGGGTTTGCCGTTGGCCGGGATGAAAACCGGGTAGGGGTGGCCGGCCAGGGTGAATCGGCACAGGCCCGTGCTCTTCTCCAAGGTGCCCAGGACCATGGTGAAGTACTTGCCCATGATCTCGTTGTTGGACTCGAAGACCCGGTTCAGGGCCTCGAGGGCCACCACCGTGGACAGGTTGGCCTGAAGGGACAGTCCCCGGAAGGTTTCCATCAGGGGTGCGGAGGTGATGATCTTGGAGATGGAGAGGGAAAGCATGGCCGAGGCCACGCCGTGGCCCGACACGTCCACCATGAAGAAGGCGATGTGATCTTCGGAAATGGGAAAGAAGTTGAAGATGTCCCCGGCCACGAAATGGCAGGGGATGAAGAGGGCGTCGAAACGATAGCCCATCAGGGTCTTGGGAGTCGGGGGAAGCAAGCGCTGCTGGAGCCAGGCCGCGGCCTGGAGGTCTCCGGTGAGGCGGTCGTGGACCCGTTGCAGGCTGTTGTATGACTGCTCCAGCTCCAGGTTCTTCTTTCGGAGGTCGCGCTCCAGGGAATAGATGCGGTGCCCGTTGCGGACCCTGGCGCGCAGCTCGGCCGGGGAGAAGGGCTTGCCCACGAAATCGTCCGCGCCCGCCTCCAACCCGGTCAGCAGGTCGGCCTTGTCCATCCGGGAAGTCAGGAGGATGGTGTAGACGTACCAAGGGAAACCTCCGCTCCGGATCATCTTGCACAGATCGATCCCGTCGATTCCGGGCATCATCCAGTCGGTGATCACGATCCCCACGTCTCTTTGCTGGAGGCGCTCCCATGCCTCC
>JBFMHL010000282.1:0-3495 GCA_040753055.1 Thermodesulfobacteriota bacterium
TTTCTTTCATGGAGAAAGAAAAGGTCCCCCCAAACCCCCTCCCCAAGAAAGCGCTAGCAGGGGCTCTCTACATTGGCAGGCTTGAGGGAAAGCCGGAAAGAAGTCGGAGAAAACGTTCTTAACTGTTCGGTTTGGGAAGGATCAGCAGAATCGCCAGCCCGAAGCCCACGCACCAGATGTTGATGAAGGCGTTTCCCACCGCCTCTCCCAGCCCCAGGGTGTACATGCCATTCTGAATGTTGAAGGAAAAATCCAGCACCCCCAGAAACATGAGCGCGCCTGAGCAGAAGAGGGCCAGGTCCCGTGCTTTCGCCCTGCCCGCCAGCAGGCCCTTGCCTGCGAAGAAGAGGACGATGGCAAGGAGGATGTCGGGCAAGGGAAAGGAGTGCTCGAAGGTGAGGTAGCAGGAGGGGGCGTTTTCCGGGGCCAGGCCCACGGTGAAGAACATGGTCCAGAAAGCGACCAGGCCGACGGCGGTTACCAGCATGAGCACAGCGAGAATCTTTTGGGCTTTCACGTAAACACCCTCCGATAGTTTCATTTGAGCAAGAGCCGGCGAGCAGCTTGTAGATTCGCCCCTTCAACCATTCGTTAACGTATCTCTTTTATTATAGATTTCCCTTTCCCCCTTGCATCGAAAAGTTTTACGGAGAGAGGGAGCGGGGTAAGGATAAGCCGCTTTTCAAAAGCGGTTTTCACCCCTCCTCCGCAAAATCTTTCTGCTTTTCTCTAGTATTTCTTCTTTCTCCTATTTTTTCTGCACCTTGCTCACAGCGCGGTCCATGACCGAGCGGACGAGGCCCGGGACCAGGCGATGGGCCCACACGGAGAGCTTTGCGTCCGCGCCGGGAATGATGAGGAACTTGTTTGCGGCCATGCCGGAGAGTAGGGCCTTGGCCACGTCGTCGGCGGAGAGGAGCTTGGCGTTTTCGGATATTGCGAATGTTTCCTGCGGCTTGGTTTTGTTCTCCTCGGCCAGGCCGGGGGTGTCGGTGTCGGGAGGGCAGAGCACGGAGACCCGGATGCCCATGGGGAGGAGCTCGGCGCGGAGTGCTTCGCACAAGCCGATGATGGCGAACTTGGAGGCGCAGTAGTCGGTGTAACCGTAAACTCCGATGAGGCCGGCCACGGAGGAGGTGTGTACCAGACGGCCGCCGGGTTTCCTGAGGTAGGGCAGAACGGCGCGGGTGGTGTTCCAAACGCCGTAGAGGTTGATCTTCATGGTTTCGTCGAACTGTTGGTCGGTGACATGGGAAAAGGGCATGGGCTTGGCCCGGCCGGCGCAGTTTACGAAGGCGTCGGGCGGGCCGTGCTTGTCCACTGCCAGGGATACGGCGGAGCGTGCAGAGTCGGCGTCGGCCACGTCCATGGGCAGGCAGGAGATGCACTGGCTGCTGTCGCATGAGCAGGCGGAGACTTCGGAAAGGGCTTTCTGGAGGCGGTCTTGGTCGCGTGCAAAAAGGACCACGTGGTCTCCCTTTTCGGCGAACAGGCGTGCGGCGGAAAGCCCGATGCCGGAGGAGCCTCCGGTGATGAATACGGTTTTCTTTTCTGGCGCGCTCATGGTTTCCTGCCCGATGGATGAAGTGGGGTTGTTAAAATGCTAAGGGCCGCCTTCTGCACAGATAATATATTTGAAATATTAGCATTTATAAGTTCAGAGCCGATACCGGTGCATTATATCCAACAATTTTGTTGGCACTTGTTTTCCCTATTTCCAGGGAAATCCGAGGCAAGTTCCCTTCCTCCGCCCTGTTCCAGGATATATTTCCTCCATCGCCTGCCAAGACGCCTGTTTTGCCGGCAAGGCCCCTCCTCGGCAATTACCAACAAATATGTTGGCTATCTCCTATTTGCCCTTCAACTCTTCCTTTTCCAACCCCTTTATCCAGGCAAGCGTCCGGCGCATTCCCTCCTCGTGGCTCACCTTCGGCCGCCATCCCAGAACTCTCTCTGCCTTGGCTATGCTAAACTTGAGGCGCGACCCTAGGTTTTTCACCGCATAGGTGGTGAGAAGCGGCCGCGTATGAATCTTGAACGCCCTCCAGATTCCTTCCAGCACCACGGCCGCTGCATAGGCAACGCCATAGGGAAGGGTCAGGGTCGGCGGCTTCCGGCCGATGGCACGGGCAATGGCCGCGCAAAACTCCTGCAAGGTGGTGCTCTCGCCGTCATGCACCAGAAAACCCTGGCCCAGGGCGCGGGAGTCCTCCGCAATGATCATCAGAAGCTCCACCAGATTCTCGATGTAGGTGGGCCAGACCAGAACGCCCTTGCGCCAGAAAAGCATCTCCTTCTTCGCGATGGCGTCGGCCAGGAGCGGAACGAAGGTCTTGTCTCCCTCGCCGTAGACCCAGCAGGGATAAACCCAGGAAGCGGGAAGCCTCTGGTCGGCGACAAAGGTGCGCAAAAGCTGTTCCGCCAGGATCTTGTTGTCCGAGTAAGGCTCGCCCCAAAGGGACAGGGGGCTCTCCTCGTCCATGACCGAAGATTCGGAAAGCCCGAAGACGTCGTTGGTGGAAAGATAGACCAGGCGCTTCACCTTGTGGGCCAGGCAGGCGCGACAAATGTTCTCCGTTCCCTGGACCGTCACCTTGAGGAAAAGCTCCTCAGGTGCCCAGTCCGTGACCATCGCCGCGCAGTGAAACACCAGCCGCACGCCCGCCACCGCACGGTTCACCGCCTCGAAGTCGGAGATGTCGCCGCTCACGACCTCCACACCTTTCGCTTGAAGGGCCGCAATGCCGGGGTCGCCGGGAAGCGCAAAGGCGCGAACCGCCCTGCCCTTTGCCAGGTTGGCAAGAACGAGATGGGAGCCTATGAAACCGGTTGCCCCGGTGACGAGCACTTTTTCCACAAGGTTCTCCTTTACGCCTGGCCCGCTTGCTGCCAGAATCGGTCCATCGCCGTGCGCCTGCCCGGTATAGGAAGAAAAACGGCGCTCAAAAATAATCAGGGAAGGATACAGTCTTGTAGCCGCAATCGCACGCATGTGCAAGAACGAGCCGGCGAAAAATACAAGGAGGGCCTATGGAAGAGTGCGAGTTCGTCCACCTGCCCCTTAACCAGGAGGTGCGGTCCATCTCCGGGGGCTACATCCTGGAAAAGGAGGCTCGCGTTACGGTGGACGGCCGGGAGATCCTCTACGCGGTGGGAGTGGGGGTGGTGGACTCTGCCTGCTGCGGAACCGGCGGGTCCCGCTACGCCCTGGTTCCCGGAATCCTTGTCCGGTGGCATTCGGGGATAAACGCGGATGGCCATGCCGTGAGCAAGGTTGTCCGAATCCAGGACCCGGACCTGACCCAAAAGGTAGCGTCCGCCATCCGGGCCAGGGAACGGGAGATCGCGGTGCAGTTCCTGTAAAACAAAAAGGGGCCCCCCGCGCGGGGCGCCCCTTTTCATAAGGTCGTTTTATCTCCCGGTTTTACTGGCCGGGCGGAGCCGGCTCCGGGGGAGTTTCCGGCTGGGTGGGCTCCGCCTGTTCCGCGGCCGGCT
>JBFMHL010000283.1:0-3009 GCA_040753055.1 Thermodesulfobacteriota bacterium
CGAGCTACCGGCCCAGGTGCTTTCCTACCGCAGCCTGGCCAAGCTCAAAAGCACCTATGCCGACGCCCTTCTGACCCTGGTGAACCTGGACACCGGCCGGGTGCACACCTCCTTCAACCAGAACGTCACCGCCACGGGCCGCCTGTCGTCGTCCGATCCCAACCTCCAGAACATCCCCATCCGTACCGAGGAAGGAAGGCGCATCCGGGAGGCTTTCGTGCCGGCGCCCGGCAACCTGTTCCTGTCCGCGGATTACTCCCAGATCGAGCTCCGCATCCTGGCCCACTACAGCCAGGACCCGGTCCTGGTGGAGTCCTTCACCCGCAACGAGGATGTGCACCGCCGCACCGCCAGCGAGGTCTTCGCCCTGGCGCCCGAGTACGTGACCGACGAGATGCGGCGCCAGGCCAAGGCCATCAACTTCGGGCTCATCTACGGAATGGGCGCCTTCCGCCTTTCCCGGGAGCTGGGCATTTCCCAGAAGCTGGCCAAGCAGTATATGGACAGCTACTTCGGCACCTACCGGGGGGTGAAGGAGTTCGTGGAGCGAAGCATCGAGCAGGCGGAGAAGACCCTGAGGACCACCACGCTCTGCGGCAGGATCCGCAACATCCCCGAGATCCAGAGCTCGGACCGGGTGCTCCGGGAAGCGGCCCGCAGGATCGCCATCAACACCCCCATCCAGGGCACGGCGGCCGATTTCATCAAGATCGCCATGATCCGGGCGGAGGAGGCCTTGGCAAAGAAGGGTTTCTCGGCCCGCATGCTTCTTTCCGTGCACGACGAGCTGGTGTTCGAAGCCCCGGAGGCCGAGATCCCCGCGTTGACGGTTCTGGTCAAAGATGTGATGGAGAACGTCTGGCCCCTTTCGGTTCCGCTGACGGTAAACACGGCGGCGGGAAGGAACTGGGCCGAGGCACACGGATAAACGGCCCTTGCGAGGTCATCGCCCATGGCGGAAACCATCGAACGGGAAATCGGCTCCAACGGAAAGCAACAAACCAGCCGCATCCGGCGCATAGCGTTGATTGTCGCCGGGCTTGCCTTCATTATCGCGGCGCTGGCCGCCGAAGGCTTCAGCCTGGTCCTGGCCCGCTATGCGGAGACCCCTTTCAAGCCCGGGGAGCGGCCCGTTCTGGTGAACATCGGCAAAGGCCTGGGCCTGAGCGGCATCGCCCAGGAACTCGCGGAAGCCGGCGTCATTGACAAGCCGAAGTACTTTAGCCTCATAGGCCGCATCCGGCGCATGCAGAAGCTGGTGAAAGCCGGCGAGTACAGTCTTTCGGCGGCCATGACGCCGTCGGAGATCCTGGATCTCCTGGTGTCGGGGCGGGCCGTGCTCTACCGCATCACCGTTCCCGAGGGCTTCACCGTAACGGAGATCGCGGACCTGGCGGTCAAGCTGGGGATGAGCCGCAGGGGGGAGTTTTTAAACCTCTGCTTCGACCCCATGTTCACCCGGGGCCTGGGCGTGGATGCGGAAAGCCTGGAGGGATACCTCTATCCGGACACCTATCTTTTCCCCCGGGGCGTTGGTGCAAAGGCCGTGATCACCACCATGGTGGCCCGGTTCTTTCAGGTGTTCACCCCGGCCATGGAAAAGCGGGCCGAGGACCTGGGCCTGACCATGGGAGAGGCGGTCACGCTCGCCTCCATCATCCAGAAGGAGTCCGGGGCGCACTCCGAGCTTCCCCTCATCTCGTCCGTGTTCCACAACCGCCTGAAGAAGGGAATGCGCCTGCAGAGCGATCCCACCGTGATCTACGGCATCGAGAACTTCGACGGAAACATCACCCGCCGCCACCTGACCACACCCACGCCCTACAATACCTATACCATCGCCGGGCTTCCTCCCGGGCCCATCGCAAACCCCGGCAAGGAAGCCCTCATGGCCGCCCTCTATCCGGCCCAGAGCAGATACTTGTTCTTCGTTTCCCGGGGAAACGGCACCCACGAGTTTTCCCGCACCCTTTCCGAGCACAACCTGGCGGTGCGAAACTACCAGTTGAGAAAAGGCTCGCAGCCTGATACAAAGGGCGAACCATCGGAAGGTTCGGAGAACACCCCATAGGAAAATTCGGCGCAAGGCTCCCGGACGAGAAGGCTTCTTCACCAGGCCCGGCCGGCCCGCGCTTGGGTGGGAATCGTGAAAGTATAGTTTGTTTCCGAAAAAGACGCGGATCGAGCAACTTCCATTTTGACCGGCAAGGAGGAGTGTCCATGAAAGCGAAGTGCGCCTATGCCCTGGCGGCCGCGGCCGTTCTGATCGTCCTCGGAGTTTCCCCGGTCCAGGCTTTCGACATCGGGGCCAAGGCCTACTACTGGTACCCCAAGGTCACGGGGGACCTGAAGGTGGGCACCACCAATGTCAAGGGAACCATGCTGGACCTCCAGGGCGACCTGGACTTCAACCAGGAAGGCATGCTCGGCGGAACTCTTTTTCTCAAGACGGGGAAGCACCATCTGGCCGGCTCCTTTTGCCAGATCAACTATGAGTCCGACGTGACCCTCCGCAAGAACGTGGCCTTCGCCGGCGACACCTTCACCGCCGGATCCAAGGTCAAGGCCGAGCTCATCTGGTCCATGGCGGATCTGGAGTACGGCTACGACATTCTGGACATCCAGCCCCTCCTGGCCGGCGCCACGGTGACCTTGCTGGGGCGGCTCAAGTTCTTCGACGCCAAGAGCCGCATGGAGCTGGGCGGCAAGGTTTCCCAAAGCAGCTCCCAGCCGGCCATTCCCATGCTGGGCGCCTCGGCCAAGGTGCAGGTCCTGGCGGACCTGGTCTCCGCCGAGGTGGCGGCAGTGGGAATGGGCTACAGCGGGAACCTCATCGTGGACGGCACCGCCGAGGTCTCCATCACTCCGCTTCCGTTCATTGGCGTGCATGCGGGCTGGCGTTACCTCAAGCTGGATTTGAACTACGACGAGACCGACACCAACTCCACCTTCAGCGGCCCCTACGGATACCTGTCGGTGAGCTTCTGACAGGGGCGCGCCGGAAGCGGC
>JBFMHL010000284.1:0-6173 GCA_040753055.1 Thermodesulfobacteriota bacterium
GGCGGAAAGTGTTTTCCGCCCGCCCCGTGGCTTGGGGCGTCACGATGCAGCAGTTCCTGCAATACCTGTTTTCCGGCATCACCAATGGCGCGATTTACGCCATCATCGCCCTGGGCTACTCCACGTTGTTCGCCAGCACCGACCTCATCAACTTCGCCCAGGGCGAGTTCGTCATGCTGGGGGCGCTTCTGCTCTGCACATTGTGGGGGCCCTCGCTCCTGGTCCACCTGCCCCTGCCCGTGGCTTTCCTCGTCATCGTGCTTCTTTCCGCCTTGTTCGGCGTTATTTTCGAGCGGCTCGCCATCCGCACCGTGAAAAAGCCCGACCCCATCGTGCTGGTCATCATCACCGTGGGAGCCAGCATCCTTCTGCGGGGCGTGTCCATGGTCATCTGGGGGCGCGACGCCTACGCGGCCCCGCCTTTCTCCCAGGCCGAGCCCATCGAGATCGGCGGAGCCTATTTGAATCCCCAGAGCGTCTGGATCGTGGGCATCGTTTTACTGCTGGTCTTCTTCCTGCACCTTTTCCAGCACCGGACGCTCTCGGGCAAGGCCATGACCGCCTGCGCCATCAACAAGCGCGCCGCATCGCTCCTGGGCATCGCCACGTCGCGGATGACCCTTCTGGCCTTCGCCATCTCCACGGCCCTGGGAGGCGTGGCGGGCGTCATCATCGCGCCCATCACCATGAATGTCTACGACATGGGTACCATGCTGGGCCTGAAGGGCTTCTGCGCGGCCATGCTGGGCGGCCTGGGGAGCTTCTGGGGGGTGGTGGCCGGCGGCTTTCTCCTGGGCATTCTGGAAGCAATGGGGGCAGGGTATGTCTCCTCGGCTTTAAAGGACGCCATCGCATTTCTGGTGCTGCTGCTCATCCTCTACGTGCGGCCCACGGGAATCCTGGGCGCCAAGTCCGTGAAGCGCTTTTAGCCCGCGCGGAATGCCGATTTGCAAGGGAAACAAACCCATGACCCTCTTGATCCCGGGCGCAACGACATGAAGCAGGCAAAGTTAAATGCGCTTGTGTACGGCCTGTTTTTCGCCATGGTCGCCGTCATGGGGTTTTTTTTCACCAATCCCTATTACCAGCAGCTCGTCACCTTCATCGGCATCAATGTGCTCCTGGCCGTGGGCCTCAACATGCTCATGGGCTACGCGGGCCAGATATCCCTGGGTCACGCGGCTTTCTTCGGGCTGGGGGCCTACGCCACGGGCGTGGTCACGGTCCATCTGTCCTGGTCGCCCTGGCTGGGTCTGGTGGCGGCCGTTGTCCTGTGCGCGCTGGTGGCCTACCTGGTGGGACTCCCCACCCTCAAGCTCACGGGTTACTATCTGGCCATGGGCACCCTGGGCTTCGGCATGATCGTGCTGGTGGTGTTCCAGCACTGGCTCGGCGTCACGGGAGGGCCCTCGGGCCTGGTGGGCATCCCCGAGCTCACCCTAGGGCGCATCAGCCTCTCCACCGGCAGAAACTGCCTGTGGCTCACCTGGGGCCTGGTGGGGATCTCTTTTTTCGTATGCCAGCGCATCATCTCCTCCCGCGTGGGCAGGGCTCTCCGGGCCGTTCATTTTTCCGAGCGCGCCGCTGCGGCGGTGGGCGTCAACACGGCCGGAGCCAAGCTCTCCGTGTTCGTGTTCTCGGCCGTCCTGGCGGGCATCGCGGGCTTCCTCTACGCCCACACGGTGAGCTTCATCAGCCCCGGCTCCTTTTCCTTTCTCACCTCCATCCGGCTGGTGGCCATGGTGGTCATCGGAGGCATGGCCAGCATCTGGGGCTCCCTGTTCGGAGCCGCGCTGCTCACCCTTTTGCCGGAGTTCCTCCACATCTTCTCCGACTATGAAATGGTCATCTACGGATTGATCCTGATGCTCGTCATGATATTCTTTCCGGAGGGGCTCTTCGTGGAGGCGAGGAACGCCTTGCAGCGCAACTGGAGGCGCAATGCCGGGAACTGATCCCATCCTCGAGCTTTCCGATGTGGAGAAGAGCTTCGGAGGAATCCGGGCCGTTTCCGGCGTTTCCTTTTCCGTGGAACGGGGGGGCGTGTACGGTCTCATCGGCCCCAACGGCGCGGGCAAGACCACGCTCTTCAACCTCATCACCGGAGTGTACGAACCGGACCGGGGCAAGGTGTTCTTCGACGGCCGGGAGGTGAACGGCAGGCCCGTACACAAGCTGGTGGCCCTGGGCGTGGCCCGGACTTTCCAGAACGTGGAGCTTTTCTCCGGCATGACGGTTTTGGAAAACGTCCTGGTGGGGCTCACCGTCCGCACCAAGTGCGGGTTCCTGGGGGCGGTCGCCCACTGGCCCTGGGTGGTCCGGGAAGAGGAGGAGAGCCGAAAGACCGCGCTGGAGCTCCTTTCTTTCGTGGGGCTCTCCCGGCTTTCCCACAGCCTGGCCTCCGAACTCCCCTTCGGCTGGCAACGCCTGGCGGAGATCGCCCGGGCGCTGGCTTCCAAGCCCAAGCTCCTGTTGCTGGACGAGCCTGCGGCGGGGTTGAACACCACCGAGACCCGCGAGCTGGGCGCTCTAATCATGAAGATCCGCGACATGGGCGTGACCGTCCTTCTGGTGGAGCACGACATGAGCCTCACCATGGAGGTCTGCGAGCGCATCGTGGTGCTGGACCAGGGCAGGAAGCTGGCCGAGGGCACCCCGCGGCAGGTGCAGGCGGACGAACGCGTGGTGGCCGCCTATCTGGGCGCGTGATACGGGAACGATCAATGCTCCGCATGCGAAACGTAAAATGCTTCTACGGCAAGATCATGGCCTTGGCCGGGGTGAGCTTGTCCGTGGACGAGGGTGAGCTGGTGGCCCTCATCGGGGCCAACGGCTCGGGCAAGTCCACCCTCATGCAGGCCGTGTGCGGGCTTTCCCAGGGCTTTTCCGGGGAAATCGAGTTTCAGGGCGCAAGCCTGAGGAAGTCGCGGCCCCAGGACGTGGTGGCCCGCGGCATCGCCCTGGTACCCGAGGGCAGGCTCCTTTTTCCCCCGCTCTCCGTCATGGACAACCTGCGGTTGGGGGCCTATCTCCGCTACCGCAAGCGCGACTACATGGGAATCGGGATGGACATCGAGAGGGTCTTCGCCCTGTTCCCGGTGCTCAAGGAGCGGGCCAACCAGCCCTCCGGCACCCTTTCCGGGGGCGAGCAGCAGATGTTGGCCATCGGCCGTGCGCTCATGGCGCGGCCCCGGCTGCTGTTGCTGGACGAGCCGTCCATCGGCCTTGCGCCGCTTCTGGTCCGGAAGATATTTGAAACCTTGAAGGAGCTCCAGGCCCAGGGGCTCACCTTGTTGCTGGTGGAGCAGAACGCCCAGGCGGCCCTTTCCATTGCCGACCGAGGCTATGTTCTGGAGAACGGCAAGGTGGTGCTCGCCGGAGAGGCGGGCCGCCTTCTGCTGGACCAGGAGGTGAAGCGGGCCTATCTGGGCAAGGACTACAGCGAATTCACCGAGGGGAGGGCATAGGCCATGGACAGCGCCCCGGAGCGCCGAAAAGCGGACTTCATGCCCGTGGAGGTCCGGACCCAGAGGCAGCTCGAGCTTTTGCAGGCATCGTTGAACCGGGCCTGCAAGACCGTGGACTACTATGCCCGGAAGTTTACGGCGGCCTGCGTTTCCCCCGGGGACGTGGCGGGCCTTTCCGACCTTTCCCGGCTTCCCTTCACCGTCCGGCGGGACCTGGCCGAGCACTACCCCTACGGCCTCTTCGCCGTGCCCCTGCGGGACATCGTGCGGATCCACACCGCTCCGGGAATGGGCGCAAACCCAACGGTCACGGGGTATACCAAGAACGACCTCCTGAGCTGGCGCGAGATCACGGCCCGCGCACTCTCCGCCGCGGGGCTGACGGCCAACGACATCGTGCAGATCTTCCTGGATCCGGGGCTCGCCAACTGGGGCAGAGACTACAAGGACGGAGCCGAGTTCCTGGAAGCCTCCGTCATTCCTCTCACCGCGCTGGCCATGGAGAAGCAGATCTCCGTGCTGCGGGACTACCGGGTCACGGCCCTCATCACCTGCGCAAGCCTGGCGGAGCGTATGCTCTCCGCTCTGCGGGCCTCCGGGGCAGGCCCCGACCTGGCCCTGAAGACGCTGATCCTGGTGGGGGAGCCCGTTCCCCCGGAGGACAGGGCCCGGCTTTCCGGCGAGAACGGCTTGTCCACCTGGATTCACTACGGGCTCTCCGAGGTTCCCGGCCCGGCCATCGCCTTCGAGTGCCCGGCCCACCAGGGCATGCACCTGGCGGAAGACCATTTCTACGCAGAGGTGGTGGACCCGGAAACCGGCGAGCCCGTCAAGGCCGGAGATCCGGGCGAGCTTTGCCTCACCACGCTTACCACCCGCGCCTTTCCCCTGGTGCGCTTCCGCACCGGAGACCGGGTGCGTGAGGTTCCCGGAGCCTGCTCCTGCGGCCGCACCTTCAAGCGCATCGAGTGGCTTTCCGGGCGGACGGACCATTCGGTCATCCTCCGGGGGGTGAAAGTTTCCCGGGAACAGGTTTTCTTCCACATGGAACGGGCTCTCGGCTTTTTGCCCAAGGGGCTGCGCCTGGCCAAGGGGCGTCAGGCGGACGACGACGGGCTGGTGGTTTTGGTGGGAGTGGACGACGATCTTTTTTCCGACGAGATCAAGGAGCTGGAGAGCGTCATGCGCAAGGCGGCCGCCGTCCTGCGCCAGGAGCTGGGAATCCCTGTGAAGGTGCGGCTCACCGAAGCGATGGAGGAAAACCGGGACGATCCCTGGATTGCGGAAACCTGAATCCGTGCGCGGCCTTTTTGTGGCCCGGATGCAAGAATGCCCGAGCGATGGGCTTTGGACCCTTTTAGGAGAAACTCCGTCACGGATTCAGGGGAAAGCGGAAGGCCGGTATTACCATAATGCTGCAAAGGCGGCGGTGAAGCCGCAGGGGGCGGAGGTGAAAAGGCCTTCGCCGGGAACTCCGTCCACGATTCTTTGCCCACAGGAAAGGACGCGCCATGCAGACCAAGCAAATATCAGTTTTCCTGGAAAACAAGGTCGGGCGCCTGGCCGAGGTCGCCCGCATCCTGGCCCGGGACGGGGTCAATATCCGGGCGTTGAGCCTGGCCGACACCTCCGATTTCGGCGTGCTGCGGCTCCTTGTTTCCGATGCGGACAAGGCGCGGCATGCCCTCAAGGACAACGGCTTCACGGTGCGGGTCAGCGACGTGACCGCCGTGCCGGTGAAGGACGAGCCCGGTGGACTCCTCCGCGTGCTGGACATTCTTTTGGCCGCTTCCATCAACATCGAGTACATGTATGCCTACGCCAACCCCAAGGGGGGAAAGGCGGTGATGATCTTCCGCTTCGAGCCCGAGGAACGAGCGGTTTCCGTTTTGGCCGAGAACGGCATCACCGTCCTCGGCGCGGAGGATCTGTCGGCCATGGAAGAGGCCGGGGCCTAGAACAGGCCTGGGCTCTCCGGTAATTTTTTGTCTTTTTTCAATATGTTGCCATCATCTTGTCAAGCTCTAAAAAAACCGGTATAATTATTAAATTCGGCAGGAAAAAAGCGGGAAAGCAGGGCACGCCCCGGCTCTTGGGGAGCCGCGGGAGGGGCGGGCATGGGGTTGTTTTCCCGTTTGGACAACCCGGGTGAGGGGGCGCATCATGAAGCGGGACGAAAGGCGGAAACAGGTACGGCTGCTGGCGCCGGACGGAGCGTTCGCAGCGGTGGCGGAAGCCGCGGAAAAGGTGGGGCAGATTCAGGACATCAGCCCGGACGGACTGTGCTTCTGCTATCTTTCGGAAAAGCCCCTCTGTGACGGCTCGGGTTTGGGAGAAGACCACACCATAGACATTTTCGTCTCCGGGCAGCGGTTCTTCCTGCCCAATATCCCCTGCCGGCTGGTGCACGACCAGGTGGTGGGCCCGGAGAACCAGATGTACTCCGGTTTTTGCATCCGCCACTGCGGGGTTCAGTTCTCGGAGCTTACGCCCAAGCAGAAGGAAGACCTTCTCCGTTTCTTGGCCAACCTAAAGCCGGGCGAAGGAAACTGCTGATTTTTGGCCTGCCATGCATTGCCCGGAAGGAAAAATGGGGCGGGGGACCCCGGCTATGCCGGGAATCCCCCGCTTTTTATTGCCCGTGCGTCCCCGGGCTGCAAAGAAACCGTTTACAATGCGCCATCCATAGGGTATTGGCATGATTCG
>JBFMHL010000285.1:0-10416 GCA_040753055.1 Thermodesulfobacteriota bacterium
GGGGGGGGGGGGTGTAACATTCATCCCCCCTAAAAACAGCGCCCCCCCCCAAGAATCTTTTCTTCCTTTTATTTTTACTCGTACCGGATCGTTTGGGTGATGCGGTAGATGCGGATGTCGCGGCCGTTTTCCGGGGTCAGGGTGATCTCGGGGTGGGTGGGGTTGTCGGAGCGCAGCACGATGGTGTCGCCATAACGGAAGTAGCGTTTGACCAGGCGTTTTCCCAACTCGCCGGGCCAGGTGGCGAAGCAAAGCTTGGCTTGGGCGAGCTTGGCGGAAGGCACGACGATGGCGATGTCGCCTTCGTTCAGGTGGGGGGTCATGGAGTCGCCGTGGATCTTCACGCCGAAGGTGTTTTCGTCAATCTTGCCCAGGACGGTGACGTACTCGGAGGAGAAGCCCACGGGATGGCCGCCGTCGGTGAAGAGGGAGGGCTCGCCCGCGCCGGCGTCGAAGACGGGCACGCGGGCGCTTTCCACGGCGGGCTCGGCGAGCTCCGGGGCCTTGTCCACGTCCACGGGGCCGCTGAAGCGGGGGGGCGGGAAGTCTTCGGGCAGGGCCAGGTGCAGGGCTTCCCAGGTGCCCAGGGAGGGCACCACCTTGTCGGAGGCGATCTTGGAAAAGGCCTGGGAGGAGATGCCGGTGCGGCGGGCGAGCTCGGTCCAGGAGCCGTGCCTGTGCTGCGCCTTGTAACGGTTCAAGGCAGCCACGAGTATTTTGGTTTCCAGGCCCAAGGCTGTCTCCTCGAGAGATGGTCAAGAAAGTGGCCGGATTCGGCGGGATACGGGGGCAGCCTGCTGCGGGATGGAGCAGCAAGGCCGCCGCCGGTACCGGACCCGGACTTCAGGAAAAACAAGCCTGTAAGTTCATTTGCACCGATAGAGCATTTTTTGTCAAATGGAATTACATTTTTTATACGTTTTTGATGCTTTTCTGGAACCTGAACCCACGCCGAAGGGTGGAAAAGGCTTTCTTCCCAGGAAAAACATCGTTTTTGGCAAAGATGACCAGGCAACGGGCGTTGGTCCCTTTATGAAAAAACTCTGCCACGGATCCAGGAGGCAGTATTCCGAGCCGGTGAAAGATAGTCGCCGCGGGGGGCGGATGGAACCGGGTGCGCCGGAAGCGCTATGCAGGGCCGTTGCGCCTCCAGCTATCGGCGAAACGTTCTTGAAGATCCGGGCAATAGGGATCATGATGGGATGCAAATGGTCTTGCAGGTTGGTCTTCCCGGCGGTATCGTAAACTATCCGATCATTATCAGATTCGCTGACGGATTGCCGAAGCGGTTTTACCGCTCTTGCGGGGGAGGGGTGTTTTTTCCCGGCAGGCATGAAGACTTTTTCATGTGATGCAAATCGAAAGGATGCCAAGAAATGGGGGAAGACAACGAGAAGGCACAGCAGGAAGCGGTTCGGGACATCTTCGGGCTGGTGGTGCGGCTCATGAAGGACGGCCAGGACAAGCCGGCCATCGTCCGGCGGCTCACCGACTATGGCATGGAGGAGAGCGCGGCCCGGGAGGTGGTGGGAGCGATTTACGACAAGGTGGCCAAACAGGCGGAAGCCGAGCGCGTGACCCCGGCATCCCTGGTTCCCGCAGCCGTCGGGGGTGTAGCGGCGGCGCTCGCCAGCGGTGCGCTGTGGGCGGTGATCGCCGTGGTGGCCAAGGCGGAGATCGGGTTCGTGGCCATCGGCGTGGGCTATCTGGCCGGCCTGGCGGTGGTTCGCGCCTCCGGGGGGCGCAAGGGCCTGCCCATGCAGCTCATTGCTTCGCTTTCCAGCATCCTGGGCGTTGCGGCGGGCAAGTACGGGACTTTCTATCATTATTTCAAGGCTTTTCTTGTGGACAAGTACGGAGAGGAGGCCTTGGCCGCCCTCCAACCCTGGTCCGGCGAGGTCCTGGGCGTTTTTGCCAGCGCCCTTCCCGACATGCTGAGCGGATACGACGCCCTGTGGGTAATCCTGGCCCTGGCCACAGCCTGGAGCATTCCCAAGAGCTCGGGGATCAAGGCCGCCCCCTCCCTTGCCTCCACGAGCCTGGGGCCCAAGTAGAAGCTGTTTCGCGGGGAGCTGCGCACCGGCAGTCAGGCATCATGCCCGTACATGATCTCATTGCGGCAAAACGGGGCCGATGGAATGAGAATCATTGGTACTTTGGGCGGATTGTAATCGTTAGCCGGCAAGGCGTAGAAGCTGTTACATAACCCCATCTGACGCCCCAGGGCGGCGTTCCGGGCCTTCTCAAAACGCTCACATAGCAGTATGCTCCGCTTTTTCGCCGGCCCGCGCCTTGCCCTGAAACGTGATCCGGGGTTATGAAACAGCTTCTCTAGAGAAAATGGGCGGCTCGGCTGCCCGGTCGCAATACGGAACCCTCCCGCCCTTCTCCCGCTCCACTCCGCCCGGTATGGAGGGAGGAGGGATGTGCCCTCGAGACTCAGTTGCGAGTAATGGAAAAGGTAGTGCAGTGGCCAGAGTACTGATTGTAAAATCCATCAACATGAAGATGTGGCCGCTGGAGATCACGCTTCCCCTGGGGCCTTTGTATCTGGCTTCCTATCTCCGCGCCGCGGGCCACCAGGTGAAGGTTTTGGACCTCAGGCTGAGCCGCGGCCTTGGGGACTCCCAGATGGAGTCGGTAAAGGAGTTCGCTCCGGATGTGCTGGGCCTGTCCGCCCTGACGGTAGAGTCTGCCGAGCTGCACCGAGCGGCGGAACGCATCCGGCGCGAGGTTCCTTCCTGCCGGAAGGTAGCCGTGGGCGGGCCTTATGGAACCAGCTCGCCGGAGCGGGCGCTGGCGGATGAAAACGTAGACGCTGCGGTGGCGGGAGAAGGGGAAGCCGCCTTTCTCCATCTGGTCCGGGCCTGGGAGGCGGGAAAAGGCGCTTCCGGGATTCCCGGCGTCCATTACCGCGAGGGTGGAAAAATCCTCTCCGGAGGTTCGCCCGATACTTCCGCGGACGCCAACTCCTACCCCTTCCCGGCCTGGGATCTGCTTCACTTCGACGATTACGCCCGCGCGCCCCGCATGTGCAACCTGAAGCCGGGCCGCTACGCGCCCATATTTACGTCCCGATCCTGCCCCTATCACTGCGTATTCTGCCACAACGTCTTCGGAAAGGGCTTCCGGCCCCGCAGCCCGGAGAACGTGCTGGAGGAGATGGAGCTTCTGGTCACGAAGCGCAACGTCCGGGAGTTCGAGATATCCGACGACATCTTCAACCTGGACCGGGAGCGCACGCTGGCAATCTGCGAGGGCATCGCCTCGCGGGGCTGGGATCTCCGCATCGCGTTTCCCAACGGGCTCCGGGCCGACCTCCTGGACGAAACCGTTCTCACGGCCATGAAGAGAGCGGGGGTCTACTTCATGGCACTGGCCGTGGAGAGCGCGTCGCCGCGCCTGCAGAAGGCCATTCGCAAGAACCTGGACCTGGATCGGGCGAGCCGGGCCATGGAAATAGCCAGGAAGCTCGGGATAACCACCTTCGGCTTCTTCATGCTGGGCTTTCCCACCGAAACCGAAGAAGAGATGTGGCAGACCATTCGCTTTGCACGGGACTCCAAGCTGAACCTGGCGGCATTTTTCACGGTGACCGCCCATGAAGGCACCGAGCTCTGGAACATGGTGGAGGGGACCGATCTGGATCTGCCGGTGGGCGACGGCGCCTGGCATTACGGCCGCTTCCGCGGGAACCTGAGCCGGCTCTCCGACAAGCATTTCGCCCGGATCAAACGGCAGGCCTACATGCATTTCTACGGCCACCGTCCCCAAAGAGTGCTTTTTTGCCGAACCCTGGGGAGGGTGAGCCTCCTGTATGTGCCCCAGGCCTTCTTGCGAAAGGCGGTGGTGGGAAGATAGAAGCGGGATTGGAGAAAATGGCAGGAAAAGAAAAGGGAGAGCCAGCGGCTCTCCCTTTTCTTTTCCTGCACAATGTCCGTTACAGCCTCTTCTACTCTTCCTCCTCCTCGGCGGGCTTCAGGTGGTCGGGCACCTTCACCATGGAGATGAGCAGGGGCTTTAAGAAGGACCAGCGGATGCCGATGTGGAAGATCTCCTCCAGGTCGCGGATGGCGTCCCAGCAGTTGTGGCAGGGGGAGATGACCAGCTTGGCGCCCGTGGCCAGGATCTGGTCGCGTTTCACGGCCAGGCCGATGTTGCGCTGCTCGCGGTACCGGCCGATGCCGTTGAAGCCGCCGCCTCCGCCGCAGCAGAAGTTGTGCTCGCGGTTGGGGGTCATCTCCCGGAAGTCCTCGGCGATGTAGCTCATGATCTCCCGGGCGGTGTCGGCGAGCCCCGCGTTGCGGATGTAGTTGCAGGAGTCCTGGTAGGTGACGGGCTCCTTGATCTTCTTGGCCGGGTCAATGACCAGCTTGCCCGTGCGCAGGGCCTCGGCCACCCACTCCACGTAGTGCAGCGTCTCCACAGGGGGCTTTCCGGTCTTCAGCCCCGCCCAGTAGGGTCCTTCGATGACTGTGGCGCGGTAGGCGTGGCCGCACTCGGTGACCACCATGCGCTTGGGCTTCAAGCGCTCGATGGCGTCGTAGACGTGCTTCACCTGGATCTTGCAGCCTTCCCAGTCGCCCGCGAACATGGCCAGCGAGGTCTCCTCCCAGCCTTCCGAGGGAACGGTCCAGTTTTCCCCGGCGATGTGGAACAAGATGGCGGCCTCGGCCAGGTCCTCGGGGTAGTGCTTGGGCTCCCGCGCGTTCACCGTGTAGATGATGTCCGCGTTTTCCTTGTCTATGGGAATGGTGAGACCCGGCCACTCCTCCTCGTTTTCCTCGGCCATCCACTGGCAGGTGTCCACCCAGTCCTCGGTGGTCACGTCCATCTGGGCATGGTATACCCGGTGCATGCCGGCGCCGATCTTCATCTCCCAGGGCACGAATCCCTGGGAAAAGCACAGGCCGCGCAGGTAGGAGAACATGATCCCCATGTCAATTCCGAAGGGGCAGTATGTGCCGCAACGGTTGCAGCAGGTACACTTGGACCAGGCCGTGTCCATGCAATACTCCATGAACTTGCCGTCCACTTTGCCCTTGCGCTTCACGATCTCGCCCAGGGTGGACTGGATCTTGTAGCTGGGCACCTGCTTGGGGTCGCGCTTGTTGGCCAGGTACAGAAAGCAGGAGTCCGCGCAGAGCCCGCAGTGGGCGCAGATGGAGAGCCAGGTCCGGATGCGGGACTTGCAGGACTTCTGCAGGGTGGCGGCAAGCTTCTCCTGGTCCACATCCAGGGACTTCATCTCTTCGTAATATTGCTTGCCGCTCTTGTCCGCCAGAAGCGCCTGGAGGTCGTCCAGGGTGGTCACCGGCTTTTTGTTGCAAAGGATTCCTTCGGGCATGACGATATCCTTTATGGTCGTGTAATCTGTAACGTCCGGAAGCCGCCTGCTACCAGGCCATTCCCTTGGATTTCATTCCGCCGCGTTTGATGCCGAAGTCCATGCCCAGCTGCGCCCGGCTGAGGAAGAAGAGCACGAAGTGCGACAGCTTGGTGAAGGGGATGGCCACCAGCCAGAGCTCCCCGGAGAGGACGTGGGCGATGAGCCAGGCCTGGTTCGGCTCGGCGCCCCGCGAGGCCACGTAGCCCGTGACAAAGGGCGCCACGGCGATTGCCAGGATCAGGATGTCGGACCATGTGGTGATGATCCGGACCTCCGGAAGGGCCATGCGCCGCAGAATGATGGCCACCGCGCAGATCATCACCGCGATGGTCAACGTGTCGGCCACGCACGCAGGCAGGGTGGGAAGCATGAAGCCCCAGGCCTGCTTGAGCAAAATGTTGTGCCCCAGCAGAAAAACCGGGGTCACCAGGAGCCCCAGGTGGAACACGAAGAAGACGATGGTGAACCCGGGCTTGGCCCTCCAGCTGTGCGTCCCGAAGGGCACCAGGAAGTAGAAGATGGAGCGGAGCGCCCCCTTGATTCCGTACTTGACGTTCACCCGGTAGGTGACCCGGTCCAGCTGCCAGTCCAGCCCGCGGATGTATAAAACGGCTCGGACCACGATACCCACGACGAAGACGACGACCGCAATCCAGAGAAGCGGGCCGGTCACAAAATCATACAAAGCCATGGCGATCTCCTCCGCCTTGATAAGAATAATTCCTGATTAGGCGTACGCAAGCGCAGCTCTCCCAGGGCCTAGTGCTCGTGGCCGTGGGGCTTCGCCTGCTCCTCCGGCTCGTCCCGGTCCGTCAGGAAGCGCCAGTAGTAGATGAAAGCGAAAAGAACCGCGACCATGAGGACGTAGGTCACGCTCTTGGAGTGCATCATGAAGTCCTGCAGGGTGTAGAACGCCCCTTCCATGGGAAATCCTCCGATCAGTTTCGATGGTCCCGCAAACAGAGCCTCCGCGGCGTTTGCGAAAGCATCAATGCTCCTCCGGATAGTCCGGGTGCGCGTACAGGATGGGCATGCGGGTCACGATGAAGCGGAAGCAGAGCACACCCACCATCACGATGAACAACGTGGTTCCCACCTCCTGCCATGCCGGGATGTACTTGAGCGACAAGGGCAGATGCCAGTTGAAGGCGATGAGGCAGATGTTCAGCCGGTTCAGCACGATGCCCAACACGGTGAGGCCGGCGGTGATCCGTATGAGCTTGAGGTTTTTCTCCCGCACGCCGATGGCGAACAGGTAGCTGGGAAGCGCCACGAAGCCCAGGAGCTCCACCAGGAACCACAGGCCCCATCCGGTGGCCAGCAGGGACCACTCGTCGTCCATGGCCACGCCGATGATCTTGATGACCAGGTAGCCGAAGAGCACCCAGGAAGCCGCCTTGCCGAAGCCCAGGGTCACCTCGTCCTTGTGGGCCCTGTGCTCCTCGTCCATCTTGTAGCCGAAGGCGCGCGCGGTGAGGGCGCCCTCGAAGATGACCATGGAAAGGCCCGCGATGATGGCCGAGATGAAGAAGTAGAGCGGCAGATAGACCGAGTACCACAGGGGGTGGAGCTTGGCGGGCGCGATGAGGAACAAAGCCCCCAGGGAGCTCTGGTGCAAGGTGGAGAGCACCACGCCGAATATGGTGAGGATCATGGTGAGCTTGAGCACGATCATGCGCGCGCGCTTGATCCCCAGCCACTCCATGGCGGCGGGCGAGAACTCGATGAAGAGCACGGTGAGATACAGGGCCACGCAGGCAGCGACTTCGAAGAGGAGCGAGGTGGTCCCCTGGCTCATGACGAAGGGGTAGGGCAGCCGCCAGGGACGGCCCACGTCGTAGTTGAGCGCCAGCACTACCAGGGCGTACCCCAGGAACCCGGTGAGGATGGCCGGCCGGACCGCGGAGTGGTACTTCTTCAACCCGAAGATGTACACGGCGGCGGAGGTCACGAAGCCGCCGGCGGCCAGGGCCACTCCGCACAGGAGGTCGAAGCCGATCCAGAGGCCCCAGGGGTAGTAGTCGGAAAGATGGGTCACGGCGCCCAGGCCGCCGGCGAAACGCCAGACGGTGAGCACCAGGCCCTGCAAAACGATGACGGCCGCCACCACGTTGAAGACGGTGAAGAGCGGACGGGGTTCGGCCTTGGCCATATCAGACATTTTTCTCCTCCTCGGCGGCCTGTTTCGCTTTCTGCTCCGCCTCGGCCAGCGCTTTCTTCACGGCCGTCTCGATGGCCTTGGTGCGCTCGGTCTTGGCCGAGTCCAGCGCCTTGGCGAGCTTCTTCTCCGCTTCCGCCTTTGCGGCGTCCACGGCGCTCGCCACGGCCTCGCGCTTTTCCTTGTCCGCGATCTTGTCCTTGCGAACGCTGATGGCCCAGATTCCCGTGAGAAGCACCGGCCAGAGCCCCACCACCATGGGAACCGCTGCCAGGGCGCCGGAAGTGAGGTTCGGCGCGGGGGTGATGCCCAGGTCCTCGCGCATGCCCACCCCGGAGAAGGGCACGGGGGAGAGGTAGAGCCAGGAGGTTCCCCCCATCTCGTTTTCGCCGTAGATGTGGTTCACGTAGCGTCCCGGGTTGTCGGCGATGCGCTTGCGGGCGGTGTCCAGCAGCTCCTCCCGCGTTCCCAGGACCAGGGCTCCGGTGGGGCAGGCCTGGACGCATCCGGGAAGCTTTCCCTCGGCCAGCCGCGGCGCGCACATGGTGCACTTGCGGACCCGGGGCGTGAAGGCGCTGTTGTACTCGTAGGTGGGAATCTCGAAGGGGCAGGCCACCATGCAGTAGCGGCAGCCCACGCACAGCGACGCATCGTAGGTGACGGGGCCCTTGGCGGACTTCCTGAAGGCCTTCACGAAGCAGGCGGAGGCGCAGGCGGGCTCCAGGCAGTGGTTGCACTGGCTCTTGCGGAACCAGAAGGGGCGCGGCCCCCCCGGACCGGAGAAGCGGTTCACGACGGTAAAGGCCTCCGGAGTCGTCCGGCGGCTCTGGGCCATCACCGAAAGATCGGTGAAGGGCTTCTCCGGCTTGGCCAGCTCGTTGACCTGGTTGCAGGCGGCCTCGCAGGAGCGGCAGCCGACGCACAGGGACACGTCATGGAGCGCGCCCAGGGAACCGGGATGCCCTGTGAAATGTTTGTTCCCGGCGGCTCGGACATCGGTCGCGGCCGCGGCCGAGATACCGGCGGCTCCCGCGATGGCCAGGAACTTTCTGCGTGAGATGCTCATGGGATCGCTCCTTTATGAATAAGGCGCAACTACTCGGCAGCCTTTGCCTCCGGGTTCTTCTTGTGGCAGTCGGTGCAGCCCTGGGCCTTTTCGATGTTCAGGATCTTGTGGCAGTCCAGGCACTGCTGGTGATAAGCCTCCACGGCCCCCGGCTTCATCGAGGCCCCGTTCCCCTTCTGCACGGAATGGCAGGAGGTGCAGCGCGGCGGGGTTTTGGAGGCCGGGCTGTTGTGGTGGCAGCCCTGGCACAGGGTCAGCTCCGAAGGATGGAAGGCCGAGGCCAGGCGGTCGTCCCGCACCTGGCGGTTGAGCGCGGACACGATCTTCCGGTGGGGCAGCGCCACCGGACCGTACTCGTTCTTCAGAGCCTGCATGGTGACGGTCTCGGGCACCTCGTTCTCCGGGATGGTGTCCAGGAACCGCTTCCGCGAGTCGTCCATCATGCGGGAGGCCACCGCCTTCTGCTCCGTGCTCATCTGGTCCAGGACCTCCGCCGAGAAGGGCGCGGGCATGTGGCAAGCACCGCAGGCCTGCTCGTTCTTGGGTCCCTTTTCCATGGAGGCGTGGCACGCGGCGCACTTGGCCTGCTCTTGCTCCTTGACGTGGCATCCCACGCAGCTGGAGACGGAGTCGGTGCTGTGGCCCGACTTCTCCGCGGTCACGAAGTCGCCTTCCTTCTTTCCGGAAACGCTGTGGCACTCGCCGCAGCGGGCCAGGCTCGCGTGATGGCAGTCCCGGCAGGAAGCGGCTTCGTTCTCATGGAAGGCGTGGGCCAGCGAGACGGGCTCCATGCGGGTGCGGCCCTGGATCGCCTCGGGCCAGAGCAGGGAGAAGTCCGGCTGATTGCGCTGGTAACGGGGTGCGTCCGTGGGCAGCTTGATCTTGGCCCGCTGGGCTGCGTCGTGGCAGCCGGCGCACTGGGTCGGGCCGGCCTTCTTTCCCTGGGCGATCGTTCCCATGTGGCAGCGGATGCAGGAGAGGTGGGCGGCCTCGTTCCAGGCCATGCCCGTATCCGTGGTCTTCTCTCCGTGGCAGTACTGGCAGGAGCCTTCCTTGCCCTTATCGTAGTAAAGCTTCTTGGAGGCCTTGTCGTAGGCGTGGTGGCAGGCCTCGCACTTGTTCTTCTCGTCCTTGGTGTGGACGTAATGCAGCGGACGGCTGAAGGGGATGAGCGTCCGGGTAGAGGCGACCTTGGGCTCCGGATCGTGGCACTGGCCGCACTCCAGGGGGCCGGTTTCCTTGCCCTGGGCCCGCATCTCCTTGTGGCAGCCCATGCAGTTGTCGTGGAACACGCCCCGTACGGTCTTCTTGTCCGTGTCGGAGAGGCGCATGAACAAAAGGGAAGGAAGGTCCTCGCGCTTCTTCAGGTGGCAGGCCAGGCAGTCCTTGCCTTCCTTCTTGAGCGCGGTGACGTGGGCGTCGTGGAAAAAGTGGACCGGCGGGCGCGTGAGATCTCCGAAAACGCTCATGTCGTCAATCACCACGATGTCCGGACGGCCCGTGTCCGTTGCAGCGCCCTCCTGGTCTGCGGCGGAAAGGCCGGCGACGAGCAAGATTCCCAGAAGCAGGCCCGTGGCCGCCGCAAAAAGCCGCGTCTTTCTCTTTCGCATGGTTATCGTCCTTGCCTTGTTGCGAAGTAACGCGAGCAAAAACCCGCAGTGTGCCTTCGGCCGCCCGGAAAAGGCCCTAGAAAACCCGGGCTGGCCGCTTCTTCGTTTCTTCCTTCTTCCGGTCCCTCTCCAGCTCCATGAGATCCTGCATGCTGGTCCCGTCATAAACGCAGAAAAGCGACTCCCAGACCTT
>JBFMHL010000285.1:10426-11170 GCA_040753055.1 Thermodesulfobacteriota bacterium
AGGGCGCAGGAACGCTCGAAGGGGCAGTTGTCGCAGGAAACGCAGGCGGCGCACTCGGCGGGGGAGCCCTCGATGCGGTCCATGCACCGGATCACGTCGCCTACCGTGATCTCCCGGGGCCGGCGCATCAGGTAATAGCCGCCCTGGTACCCCCTCTTGGAGGCCAGGAAGCCGCTCCGCTTGAGCTGGTGGAGGATCACTTCCAAAAAGCGCAGGGGCACGGCCTGGGCCTCGGCGATGGCCGACGACTTCACCGGCCCCTCGCCGTGGCGCTTGGCCAGCTCGAAGACCGCCCGCAGCGCGTACTGATTCTTCTGGGTGATGAGCAAGAAACGCCTCCCGCCGGAACCGGGATGCCGCCTAACCCAGGCGCCGGGCTCGGCCCGGCAAAGCCTAGCGAAAGCATCGTCTTTTTTCTGACCGAATCGGTCAGAATCTTTCCTGACTTTCTCTGTCAGGAAAGCCAACGTTTCTGAACCATCATTCAGTCCTGTTGTCAACACATTTTTTCTCGGCCCAAGCCAAAGCGGCCCAGGATTTATATGACTCTTTTACTAGGAAAGATCGCCGGGTCCGACCGGGGCGTCCGGGAAAGCGGGGACCTTTTTTTCAACTGCCGGCAGCCCCCCGTTCCTGCTTCCGCCCGCATCGTCTTTGCTTGACAAAAGGCTTTCGCCTGTATACGAACCGTCGTTTGAGGGTAGAAGTCCGGCCCCGGGGCCGTGCCGCTTACCGGTAAAAGGA
>JBFMHL010000286.1:0-6855 GCA_040753055.1 Thermodesulfobacteriota bacterium
GGTGCAACCCGCGGCGCGGGCTTGCGAAAAACGATGAGATGCAAGGCGCGCGAGCGGGCGGAGAGGGGAGCGTACTGTTCGTTCGTGACCCGATACGCACGCGACGTGCAACGCAGCAGATCGCGTTTTTCGCAAGCCCCAGTTTATTAAAAATTGTCGATGCCCAGATTCCGGTCCAGATCCGACGCATCCAGGATGTCGCACTTGCCGTTGCCGGCGGGGGAGAAGATCAAGGGTTCAACAATGGCGGGGAGTTCGGGCGCGGCCTCGGCTTCCTGGGCAATGCCTTCGTGGGTCTCCGAGGCGGCGGAGAGGGTGAAGACGACCTCGTCGCCGTTTACTCCGGCCATCTCCTGCATCCGGATCTTCTTGGCGATGAGCTTGTTCAAAACATCCCGGCAGGCCTCGCACCGGGCCGGGTTGGTTTCGCTCTGGTAGAGCTCGGGCTCCACTTCGTTGCGGGAGCCGCATTCTTCGCAAAAAACGATCATGACCGTACCGATGATGTTGAAAAGAGGTGGCGGCCTTTACGGACGCCCGGGTGAAGGTTCGGGCTGCGGACCTTCCCGGTCCGCAGCTCAATCGTATTGATTCCGGTGAGTTGCCGAAAGCACCGGAATATATTATCTATACCACATCATGTTGATAAAGGCAAGAAAACTTTGGCCAGATATTGGGGGAAGCACGGGAAACGAAGGGGCAGGGGCATAGGGTCTTGCCCTGCTCCGGCGTCAGCGGCAGGCGGACGGAAAAAAGGAACGGGGAAGTGCTGGTAAATTCTGGGGATGCTACTCGACGTCCTTGTCGTTGAGCGGCTCCAGTCCTCCCAGGCCCGAGCCGTCGTCCTCCAGGGAGAGCCCCAGCTCGCCCGCCAGGTCGTCCTCTTCCTCCAGATCCTTCACGCCCGGCAGCTTGATGGGTTTTGCGTCGCTCAAGGGAGCGTCTTCGGGCAATTTTTCTTCCACGGCTTGGGACAGGCTCAAGGAGAGGTCATCGTCCGGCGCGGCGGCGCTTCCGGCTTCCGAAGCTTCTATGGGCGTGAGAAAGCCCAGGTCGTCCTCCAGGGACGCGGCCGGGGCTTCCACCACCTCTTCCACCACCGAGGCGGCGAGAACCGGCTCCTCCTCAACCACGGCCGCGGCGATGGGCTCTTCCTGGTCCGGGGGGAGAAGGGCGGCCTCGGGGCTTATCGCAGCTTCTGGCTCGGAGACGGCCGGGGCGCGCCGGGCGGCCGGGGCGGCGGCCAGGCCGGAGAGGGAGGTCTTCAAGAGGTCGAAGACCTCCTTGATCTGCTTTTTGATCTCGGCGATTTCGTTTTCCAGCAGGCCTCTAAGGGAAGCCACTTGCTGGCGCAGGGCATCCAGGTCGGACGAGGGGGCGACGATCTCGGCGGAGGCTATGGGCGTCGCTTCCAGGACGACCTCGGCCATGGGCACGGGCTTGGCCTCGATCACCTCCTCCTCCACCACGGCCGCGGGAATCGCTTCCACCACCTCGGCGGCCTGAGGCGCTTCCGCAGGCTTTCCGCCGGCGATCTGCTTCTTGATCTTGTTGAAGCGCTCCACCATGACGAGGACCGCCCGCTTCTTGGCGGCTGGGGCCAGCGAAGGATCGCCCATCACCTTTTCCAGGCTGTCGTAAATCTCCCGGATCAAGTTGACGGCATCGGGGTGGGCGCTGGCCTTCTTCACACGCACATAGCGGCCCAGGAGCTCCAGCAGGGACAGGTAGGTGACGAGGATGGGGTCGTTGGCCCAGCGGGTGCGCAGGGAAACCACCTCGGACTCGAGCTTCTCCATGATGGAGTCGGTGATCTCCCAATCGAGCGAAAGGACCAGGACCTTCAGGTCCTTGAGCCCCAGGTCCTCGGAGGCGTCGGCGACGGACGTGCTGACCGGGGCGGCGGGGGAAGGTTTTACCTCCTCGCTCACGGCAAGCTCCACTTCCTCTTCGGCCTTGGGCGCGTCCGCCCACTCGTCGGAGAAGAAGTTGTCCAGCCTGTCGTCCACCTCTTCGGTGATGCGCTTCTTGTTTTTATCCTCGCTCAATTAGGGTCCCTCCTGTGTGATGAGCTATGAAGCGGCTCCCGAAGTGCTTCCGACCAACCGTTTCTCCGTAGCGCCTCCCTTTTCGGGGGGGGGGGCTCATTCTCCGCCCGGAACCGTCACTTCAGCTCTTTGTGCAGGCTCGCCACCGTCAGGGAAATGATCTTCTTCAGGGTTTCCACCACGTTTTCGCCGGTGACCGCGGAGGCGCCGAAGCTGGGGGCCTGCAGGCGGCTGTTCAGGTCCTTCTCCATGCGCTCCATGGTGAGCAGGCTCACGCCCTGCTTGGCCAGGTCCCGCTTGTTGTACTGCATGCAGAGCGGCACCTTGAAGATGCTCTTGTTATAAGCCGCCAGGTTTTCCTGGAGGTTCTTGAGGGACAGAAAGTTGTGCTCCCGCCGGAGCGCCATGGAGTCCGCTACGAAGACCACGCCGTCCACGCCCTGGAGAACCAGCCGCCGGGTGGCGTTGTACTTCACCTGGCCGGGAACCGTGTAGAGGTTCACCTTGACGTCGTAGCCCTTGATCTTGCCGATGTCGAAGGGGAAGAAGTCGAAGTACAGGGTCCGGTCGCCGTGGGTCTTGATGCTCACCATCTCGGACTTGATGCGTTCCCGGAACTTCTGAAAGATGAACTCGAGGTTGGTGGTTTTCCCCCCCCGCCCGGGGCCGTAGTAGACTATTTTTACCTGAACTTCTTTTTTCTTTAGATTGATGAAGGCCAAGGCTTGATCCCTCTCTTAAGGATATAGGTCCCACCGGTACACCAGGCCGCTCCCGGACGCCGCAGGGTTTGTTCCCGGCGGTTACCCCTACCCGTTTTCCTCGGAGTCGAACAGGTTCTGGAGCATCATGGTCTTGTACAGGAGGGATTCCTTGATCTTCTTGGTCACCTCGTCCACGCGCAGGCGCAGAAAACCCAAGGAAACATCGTTCCCGAAAATGGTGATGAGCAGAAAGTCATCGTCCACTTTGGCGAAGTGAATGCTCTCGTTCTTGCCTTTGTGGAACAGCAGAGTGAAGTTGTCCTCCCCCACCATCTGGGCCATGGCATTCACGGCGCCGAAGTTTCCGGCTGCCAGCGCGGCCAGGCTGTAAAGGTCGTGGGGGCAATTGCCGTCATCGCACCGGGCGATCACGTTTCCCGCCATGTCTATGAGCAGGGCACAGTGCACGCCGATGCCGATGAGGTCGTTTTGCAGAATGCTTTCCACCCTGTCGAGCTCTTTCTGGCCAAACCCGTATTCCATGGAGGTCTTTTCCTTCGCTGTTTTAGGATTCACATTCCGACGGCCAGGCACGAGGCCGCTTTTATGCCCATCTCTTCCCCAAGACCGGGCGCCGCCCCCCAACGCCACCCGTCACCACGGCCCCAGCCGTCGCCCGGCCAGTAGCAGAAAAAGCCGTCGGTCCTGCAGGATTATTTCCACCGTGCCTGCGCTCGGGCCCGACAGACGGCAGGGGCCGAGATGCGGCCGGTGAAGGCCCGCACACGGCGCCGCCGCACAGGCTGGGACGCAGCGGGTAAGTCCGAAGGCATGGCGAAAAGCGGAAAACCTTAAAGGTGCATATTATCATATCTTATAAAGAAGACAACAAAGTTTCGCAAGAGGCAAACGAAATCCCTATGAAAAGCAGCCCCCCCTGCTGGTGAAATCCCCCACCCGCGGAGCCGGCGAGACTTGCTTTTCCCCCGGGGGGCCTTATGGTTATTGCCAGGGTGCGGCAGGCGCCTCGGGCATGCCCGGAGCGCGGGATGCGGCCCCAGGCGGCAACCTTTTTGGACCAACAGGAAGAAGATCATGCGCGTAGAAGATGAAAAAACACCCCGCCCCGATCAGGTGGAAAAGGACATCACCGACTTCTTGACCAAGAAATACGGCGGCTCCGTGCGGGTTCTGGGCCCCATGGCCATGACCCAGGAGGACGGCGAACAAGAAGACCCGAAAAAGGCCGCCCCGAGAAAAGCCATCCGATTCGACCTGAAGCCCGAGGAGCTTTGCGCTTACCTGGACCAATACATCGTGCGCCAGGACCGCGCAAAAGCGGTGCTGGCCACCAAGATCTGCACCCATTACAACCGCGTGGCCAAGGCCATGGCCGCGGTCGAGAAGCCCCCCGAAATCGCGGGGGGCGTGAAGAACAACGTGCTGCTCATGGGGCCCACCGGCGTGGGCAAGACCTATCTTCTGAAACTCATCGCACGGAAGATCGGCGTGCCCTTCGTGAAAGGCGATGCCACCAAGTTTTCGGAAACCGGCTACGTGGGCGGAGACGTGGAAGACCTGGTCCGGGACCTGGTACGCGAGGCCGACGGCGACGTGGAGCTGGCCCAGTACGGGATCATCTACCTGGACGAGGTGGACAAGATCGCGGGCGCCCAGAACTTGGTCGGCATTGACGTGTCCCGGTCCGGCGTCCAACGCGCCTTGCTCAAGCCCATGGAGGAGACCGACGTGGACCTGCGGTCCCCCAACGACCCCATGTCCATGATGCAGGAGTTCGAACGCATGCGCCGGGGCGAGAAGAAAAGCCCCTCCCGCGTCAACACGAAAAACATCCTCTTCATCATGAGCGGCGCCTTCAACGACATGGCCCGCATCGTGAAGAAAAGGCTCTCCGAGCAGGGGATCGGCTTCTCGGCCTCCGTGGGCTCCACCATGACCGACGCGGCCTACCTCCACAAGGTGCGCGCCGAAGACCTGGTGGCCTACGGCTTCGAGTCCGAGTTCATCGGAAGGCTCCCGGTCATGGCCGTCCTGGACGAGCTCAGCGAGGACGACCTCTTCGAGATCCTAAAAAACCCCAACAACCCCATCGTGCTCTCCAAGAAGCTGGATTTCGCTGCCTACGGAATCCGCATCGTCTTCACCGATCCGGCCTTGCGCGCCGTGGCCCGGGATGCGGCCAACCACAAGACCGGGGCTCGCGGACTCGTGTCCGCAATGGAGAGGGCGCTCTTGTGCTTCGAGAAAAAGCTCCCCTCCACAGACATCAAAACCTTCACCGTAACCGGCGCAGTGGCGAAAGACCCCGAGGCCGAGCTTGCCCGCCTTCTGGAAAATCCGGACGACCCCGCCTTTGCGGAGGCCTTCTCCCGCGCCGACCAAGAGGAACGAGCCTTTTTCAAGCAGTACCTCGCCTGCCACTGGGACCTCTACGCCTCCAAGTTCGGCCTGGCGCTCACGGAAACCCGCAAGGACCTGCTCAGCTCTCGCGCCATGGAGAACCCCTCCGACCTGGAGGCCCTCGCCGCCCGCCTGGCCCGGGACCTGGACCGGGTGGGCTCCCTATCGGAGCGTTTCTTCACAGAGCACGGCATCGAGCTCATCCTGGACGACCCGGCCCGCGACCACGTGCTGGCCTGGGCCGGCGACCAAAAGAAGATCGAAGACTACTACCCCCTGTTGACACAGGGCTTTTTGTATGGTTGCAAGCTCCTGGGCGAAAAGAAGAACAAAAAATCTTTCGACCTGAACGCTACGGCCCTCCAGAACCCCGAAGCGTACCTGAGCGTGCTCATCAAAGAGGAGCTGTCCAACCCATGATCGGAATATCCAAGCTCTACTGCGGAGCCGTGGAGCCGTCGGACGCGCTGCGCTACGGCAGGCGCTCCGGCAAGCTGCCCTCCCACCTCCTCCAATTCTCCGCGGACAAGCTGCCCGTGGTGGTCTGGAACATGACCCGGCGCTGCAACCTGAAATGCGTGCACTGTTACGCCCATGCCAAGGCCACCCAAGACCCGAACGAGCTCACCACCGCCCAGGGCAAAGCCCTCATTGACGACCTGGCCGCCTTCGGCAGCCCCGTCATCCTCTTCTCCGGCGGCGAGCCCCTCATGCGGGAGGACCTTACCGAGCTGGCCCACCACGCCGTCTCCAAAGGCATGCGGGCCGTCATCTCCACCAACGGCACCCTCATCACCCGCGAAAAGGCGAAAGAGCTCAAAGAGGTGGGACTTTCCTACGTGGGCGTGAGCCTGGACGGCATGGAGCCCGTCCACGACGCCTTCCGCGGCGTGCCCGGCTCCTTCCGGGACGCCCTCGTGGGCATCGAAAACTGTAAGGCCGCCGGAATCAAGGTGGGCCTGCGCTTCACCATCAACCGCCGCAACGCCGCCGAGATCCCCGCCGTCTTCGACCTCTTGGAAGAACGCGACGTCCCCCGCGTCTGCTTCTACCACCTGGTCTACGCAGGACGCGGCTCGTCCCTCATGGCCGAGGACCAGTCCCACGAGGAAACCCGCGCCACGGTGGACCTCATCATGGACCGCACCCGGGACCTCTTCGACCGCGGCAAGCCCAAGGAAGTCCTGACCGTGGACAACCACGCCGACGGCCCCTACGTATACCTGCGACTCCTGCGAGAAGACCCGGAACGCGCCGCCCAGGTGCTGGAGCTTCTCAAGATGAACGAGGGAAACTCCTCGGGCCGCGGCATCGGCTGCATCAACTGGACCGGAGAGGTCTACGCCGACCAGTTCTGGCGCCACCACTCCTTCGGAAACATCAAGGAACGGCCCTTCTCCCAAATCTGGACCGACCTCTCCGAACCCCTCATGGCAAAGCTCAAGGACAAAAAGCCCCACGTCACCGGGCGATGCGCCCGCTGCAAATGGCTCTCCGTCTGCGCCGGGAACTTCCGCGTGCGCGCGGAAGCCGCCACCGGCGACCTCTGGTCCCCCGACCCCGCCTGCTACTTGACCGATGAGGAAATCGGGATTTGCTGAAAGGCCAAAGGCGCAAAAGATAAACTGCATAAAAAGATTTGCGGGGGGAGGGGGGAAAACCGCTTTTGAAAAAGCGGCTTT
>JBFMHL010000287.1:0-2401 GCA_040753055.1 Thermodesulfobacteriota bacterium
TGGGCTACACCAACCCCTCGGTTTCGGGCACCAACCAGCTCTTCAACATCGTGGCCATCCCCAGCGGCGTGTACCGCTACATCCGGGAAGGCCGCATGGTCTGGCCGCTCACCTGGGCCGTAATCGTGGGCACCCTGCCCGGCGTCCTCATCGGCGCAGTGGTCCGAGTCCAGTACCTGCCCAACGCGCGCAACTTCAAGCTCTTTGCGGCGGCGGTCCTGGCCTACATCGGCGCCCGGCTCATCTACGACCAGTTCCGCAAGCCCAAGCCCGGCCAGGACAAGCAGAGCGCCGAAAAGCGCTTCCAGGAACTGGTGAAAAAGCACCGGGAAACCGGCGGCGAGAAGCTCCCCGGAGTGCGGGTCATCGAGTTCTCCGTAAAATCCATCGCCTACGAGTTCTACGGGGAGACCTACCGGGTGTCCAGCTTCGGGATCGGGGCGCTGTCCTTCATCGTGGGCATCGTGGGCGGCATCTACGGCATCGGCGGAGGGGCCATCATCGCCCCCTTCTTCGTCTCCGTTTTCGGGCTACCGGTCTACACCGTGGCCGGCGCGGCGCTCATGGGCACCTTCGTCACATCGGTGGCCGGGGTCCTGTTCTACCAGGCCATCTCGCCCTTCTACCCCGGCATGTCCGTCGCACCGGACCTGGCCCTGGGGGTCCTGTTCGGGCTGGGCGGCATGGCCGGAATGTACATGGGGGCCCGGCTCCAGAAGTTCGTGCCCGCCCGCGCCATCAAGTGGATGCTGGCCGGAATCATCGTTTTCACCGCCGCGAAGTATGTTTTGGACTTCCTTCGATGAAAAAAGCCGAAGCCCCGGAGGCCCGGCCGCCGGGCCTCGCGGGCCGGGCCTGCTTTTTCATTGACAAAGCATGGACTTGCCTTTAAAAGCCTATCCCGCACGCCCGGCAAGGTGCCGTGGGAAAGGAGGCCGCCATGCTGGTGCCACGTTACATGTTCTTCACCAAAGGCAAGGGTGTCCACAAGGAGAAGCTCGCTTCCTTCGAGCTTGCGCTCCGGGACGCCCGCATCGCACACTTAAACATTGTCACCGTTTCCTCCATCTTTCCGCCCGACTGCAAGATCATCGAGATAGAGCAGGGGCTTGCCAAGCTCCAGCCCGGAGAGGTGACCTTCTGCGTCATGGCCAAGGAGCAGAACCGGGAGCCCGGAAGGCGGCTTACGGCCAGCATCGGCCTGGCCATCCCCTCCGAGTCCGGACGCTACGGCTACCTGTCCGAGCACCACGGCTTCGGCCAGACCGACACCGAAGCCGGCGAGTACGCCGAGGACCTGGCCGCCAGCATGCTGGCAACCACCCTGGGCATCGAGTTCGACCCGGACAAGGACTACGACGAGCGGCGCGACGTCTTCAAGATGAGCGGCAAGATAGTGGAAAGCCAGCACATCTCCCAGGCCGCGCTGGGCGCCGAAGGCAAGAACTGGACAACCGTGCTGGCCGCGGCGGTGTTCATCCTCTAGCTTGTATCCAGCCCCGTTCCGCGAAAATCCCTTTGCAAGCGGAGGCGACCGTGGCATTGCACCCCGACTTCGTCTGCTTCGGCGAGGAAGGCACGGAAGCCCGCGATTTGGCGAGCGCCTCCGTGGCCGTGCTGCCTGTTCCCTACGAGCTTTCGCCCTCCTACGGCGAAGGAAGCAGGTTCGCGCCCTTCCACATCCTCTCCGCCTCCGGCCAGATGGAGACCGTGGACGAGGAGCTTCAGTCCGACTGGACCCGGCCCGGCATCCACACCCTGCCCCCGCCGGGGCTGTGCCAGGACCCGCTGATTGACTTTCCCGTCATCCATGAAGCCGCCGAGACCGTCCTCTCCGCGGGGAAACCCTTCCTGGCCCTGGGCGGCGACCACGCCATCACCCTGCCCCTGGTCCGGGCCGCGCAAAAGCACCATCCCGGCCTGGCCGTGCTCCAGATTGACGCCCACACGGACCTCCGGCAAACCTGGAACGGCAGCATATACAACCACGCCTGCGTCATGCGCCGCATCACCGACGACCTCCAGGTCCCCGTCACGGCCGTGGGCATTCGCTCCTTCTGCGCCGAAGAGCTGGCCCTCATGCGCCAGCGCGGCATCAAACCCTTCTTCGCCCATGAAATCCGGCCGGACGACGACTCCTTTATCGCCGAAGTCCTGGCCCGCCTGCCGGACAAGGTCTACCTCTCCTTCGACCTGGATGGGCTGGACCCCTCGGTGCTGCCCGGCACCGGCACCCCAGAGCCCGGCGGCCTGTCCTGGCGCCAAGCCCTCGCGCTCATCAAGGCCCTGGGGAAAAACAAAAAAGTGGTTTCCGCAGACGTGAACGAGCTCGCCCCCATCCCCGGAACCCACGTCTCCGAATACACCGCCGCCCGCCTCTGCCAGAAAATCATCAGCTACT
>JBFMHL010000288.1:0-6282 GCA_040753055.1 Thermodesulfobacteriota bacterium
GGGTCGCCGGGGAAAACGACCGCCCGAACACGCGATCTGCTGCGTTGCACGTCGCGTGCGTATCGGGTCACGAACGAACAGTACGCTCCCCTCTCCGCCCGCTCGCGCGCCTTGCATCTCATCGTTTTTCGCAAGCCCGCGCCGCGGGTTGCACCGGTGTGTTGAAAAGCAATACAATTTCCTTTTCATTATGGAATGACATGCGGGCGGTTCTCGTAGGTTGGCGCCAAGAAGCCCGGTATTATTTGATTGTAAAGCCCGAAAGCCATCTTCGGGCTTCGCGGCCCAACGTTGTTCTTGAGATACTTTCATTCTATCTTCAAGTTCCCGTTCAGGAGGTTCGGATTGGAGGAGCAAGACGAAGCCTACAATAATGCCTTCATTGAAATGAACAAGGAAGAGCCGGATCTTGAAAAAGCCTTTTCTCTCCTTGAAACTTCTTTGGCCTCGGGCAACCCCAAGGCGGCCTATGCTATAGGAACGTGGTACGTATTTGGCAGATACGTAAAGAGAGATTTGAAGAATGGCATTGATTTAATAAGAAAAGCCGCCAAGCAGAACGTGCCGGATGCTCTTTTCGATATGGCTGTGTTTTATGAAACAGGCAGGGGCGTTCGGAAGAATTTGCGATTGGCCATGGAACATTATCTGCGGGCCGCGCTGCTGGGAGAGAAGCAGTCCGTATATGAAGTTGGCCGTTGCTATTATTACGGCATCGGCGTGGAAATAAACAAAAGATTGGCGAGAATATGGCTGGAGCGGGCTCAAGAATTGGGTGTTGCAGCCGATCCATAGCTGGCTCTATTAGCCATCTGGAGAGAAGTAGCCTGCAGGGCGGGGCCGTCCGGTGCGGAAGCTGCCTCTATGTAGTTCAGGACAAGAACGGATGGGTTGGAGAAGAACCGGGGGAGGAAGGAGAGCATGGGCGGGAAGTGTCAGGGGAAGGCTGCAGGGGGCGTGGACGACCCTGTTGTCCGAAAGACGGAGTGGACGCCGGCAAAGAAGGGCGGGGCCAATTTCAAGACTCGCAACCTGGTCCGGGTGAACGAGCAGCGGCTGGAGTTCCGGGCCTCCACCCAACAGGTACTGGTCTCCCTCGTTTTCCTGCTGGTGGGGCTGGGGCTTTTTCTGGGGCTTCCCATTTACGAGTGGGGTCTTGGCGGCCTGGACATGGGCAGGAAAGTCCTCTTGCTGATCCCGGTGGGCCTTCTCTTTTTCCTGGTGGGTGCGGCCTTGCTGGTCTCGGGAATGGTCCCTGCCGTGTTCGACAAGGGGAGGAACGCCTTCTGGAGGGGCAAGACCGGGCCCGGCGAGGCCTTTGAGCGGAAAGGGCTCAAGGATTACACCGAGTTCCATCGAATCCACGCCATCCAGCTGGTGTCCGAGTACTGCAAGGGCAGCAAGACCTCGTTTTACAGCTATGAGCTGAACCTTGTCCTGGACGACGGGAGCCGTCTCAACATCGTGGACCACGGGGACAAGGACCGGCTCCGGGAAGACGCAAAGGTTTTGGGGGCTTTCCTCGGCAAGCCGATGTGGGACGTCATCTGAGAAGGCTTTTAGCGCGGCCCGAAGCTCTATCGCCGTGCCAGCTTCCTGCCCAGGCACCGTGCTTTTCTTCTGGTAAGCCAGCCGAGATTCGGCCGGGCCTTTCCGGCGCTCAAGCCGATAAAAAGCAGGCCAACGGGCTTTGTTGCGCCCAGCGTTTTGGCTGTGTTCCGCATGAGCGGTATCATGCTGCCGGAGCGTTTGCCTAAAAAGGCAGGCGCGGCAGACGAGGCGACGAGCAGGGCTCGTTTGCCGCGGTTTTTTTGGCGCAGCTTGGGCCCGGTTGCGCCCCAGGGCCAGTAGGCGTAGCAGATTAGGCGTTCGATAAAGGCCTTGGTCAGGGCCGTGACCGTGCCGAAGTTCATGGGCGAGGCCAGGATGATGGCGTCGGAGCGGTCCAACCGGTCCAAAATCCCTCCCATATCGTCCGGTAAAACGCACGCCCCCCTCTCGTTTCCCGGTGCCTGGGTGCAGACGCGGCAGTTGGTGCAGAACCGCAGGTCCAGATCCTTCAGGTTGATTTTTGCGACGTGGGCCCCGGCCTGCTCCGCAGCTCGGAGCACCAAGTCCACCGCCTGGTCAATGGTGCCGCCCTCGCGGTAGGTGCCGACAACGGCCGTTATTGTTACGGGCTTCTTCATCGCATCCTCCGATATTCCCCAAGCGTTACCGTCACAAATAAAGCGATCCTTGCTGGAAGCGCAGGCGCTTTTACCTCGGCTTTCCCTCCCACTGCATGCCCGTTGCCATTCCCATCTTTCCCTATCTTCCCCGTACGGAAGAGCCCTGTGCCTATTAAATCAAAAAGTTTTGCGGAAAGGGGGGAAAGGGCGTGGGGGGGGGGGGGGGGGGGGGGGGGGCCCAACACTTTTCTTACCCTCCGGCCCCCCCCCCCCTCCCCCACAAAATCTTTTACTTTTTCATCTTTTGACCTTGTATTTAGTTTATCGCCGGTTCCAGCATGGGGGCCAGGAAGCGGCCGGTGTGGGATGCGGGGTTCTGGGAGAGCTCTTCGGGGGTGCCCTGGGCGATGATGCGGCCGCCCATGTCGCCGCCTTCGGGTCCCAGGTCAATCACGTGGTCGGCGCATTTGATGACGTCAAGGTTGTGCTCGATGACGATGACGGTGTTTCCGGCGTCGGCTAGGCGGTTTAGGACGTGGAGGAGCTTCTCGATGTCGGCGAAGTGGAGCCCGGTGGTGGGCTCGTCCAGGATGTAGACGGTTTTCCCGGTGCCGCGGCGGGAGAGCTCGCGGGCCAGCTTCACGCGCTGGGCCTCGCCGCCGGAAAGCGTGGTGGCGCTCTGGCCCAGGGTGATGTAACCCAGGCCCACGTCCACGAGGGTGGCGAGCTTGTTGCGGATGACGGAGATGCGGGAGAAGAAGTCCAAGGCCTCGTCCACGGTCATGGCCAAGACCTGGGCGATGCTTTTCCCTTTGTAGCGAACCTCCAGGGTTTCACGGTTGTAGCGGTGTCCGCCGCACACGTCGCAGGTGACGAAGACGTCGGGCAAGAAGTGCATCTCGATGCGGATGATGCCGTCTCCGGCGCAGGCTTCGCACCGGCCTCCCTTGACGTTGAAGGAGAAGCGGCCCGGCTTGTAGCCCCGCGCGCGGGCGTCCGGGGTCTTGGAGAAGAGGTCCCGGATGTGGGTGAAGAGCCCGGTGTAGGTGGCGGGGTTGGAGCGCGGCGTGCGGCCGATGGGTGCCTGGTCTATGTGGATGACCTTGTCCACCTGGGCAAGGCCGGTGATGTCCGCGTGCTCGCCGCAGGCCATGCGGGTGCGGTAGAGGTAACGCGAGAGCGCCGGGTAGAGGGTCTCTACCACCAGGGTGGACTTGCCCGAACCCGAGACGCCGGTGACGCAGATGAGCTTGCCCAAAGGGAAGGCCACGTCGAGCTCTTTCAAGTTGTTGGCGCGGGCTCCCAATATTCCGATCTCCCCGCGCCCGGGGGCGCGCCGCTTTCCAGGCACGGCGATCCGGCGTTTTCCGAAAAGGAACTGCCCGGTGAGGGACTCCGGAGTGTCCTTCAGCTTCGCGGGCGGGCCGGAAAAGACCACTTCGCCCCCGGCCATGCCGGCGCCGGGGCCCATGTCCACCACGTGGTCCGCGGTGAGGATGGTTTCCGCGTCGTGCTCCACCACCAGCACGGTGTTGCCCAGGTCGCGCATGGCGGTGAGCGCGGCCAGGAGCTTCTGGTTGTCCCGCTGGTGCAGGCCGATGGAGGGCTCGTCCAAAACGTAGAGGACGCCGGTCAGGCGGCTCCCGATCTGGGTGGCCAGGCGGATGCGCTGGGCCTCTCCGCCGGAAAGCGTGGCGGCGGTGCGGTCCAGGCTCAGGTAGTCCAGCCCTACGTGGGCCAGGAAGTAGAGGCGCTCGTTGATCTCCTTCAGAATGCGGCGGGCGATCTCCTGCTCGCGCTCGGAGAAATGGAGGCTTTCGAAGAAAACCAGGGCCTTGCGGACGGAAAGGGCGGTGAGCTCGGGGAGGGTCTTTCCGCCCACGCGCACGGAGCGGCTCTCGATCCGCAGGCGCGCGCCGCTGCATTCCGTGCAGGGGGTGAAGTTCATGTACTGCTCGATCTCCTCGCGGGACCACTGGCTCTGGGTTTCGTGGTAGCGCCGCCGGAGGTTGGGGATCACTCCCTCGAAAGGTTTGCTGAAGACGTAGCGCTTGCCCTTTCGCTCGAAGTAGAAGTTGATGGGGTCCTCGGTACCGAAGAGCAGCACCTGGCGCAGGTCTTCGGGCAGGTCCTTGAAGGGGGTGCGGACATCAGCCTTGAAGTGCCTGGTAAGCGCATCCAGAAACTCGAAGAAGTGCACGGAGTTGCGCTGAGCCCACACGGCCACGGCGCCTTCGCGCAGGGAAAGCTCGTCGTTGGGCACCACCAAGGAGGGATCGAACTCCATGGTGGCCCCCAGGCCGTCGCACTTGCGGCACGCGCCTTGGGGCGAATTGAAGGAGAAGCTGGCCGGGGTAAAGGGCGGGTAGCTGATTCCGCAGACCACGCAGGCCGATTTCTCGGAAAACAATATGGGCTCGCCGTCCAGGGGCTGCACGGTCACGAGTCCGTTGCCCTGGCCCAGGGCCAGCTCCAGGGAATCGGCCAGGCGGTTTCTCGCCTCGGGCTTGACCGCCAGGCGGTCCACCACCACGGCGATCTGGTGCTTCTTGGTCTTGGAAAGGGGCGGCACCTGGTCCAGCTCGAAGGTTTTACCATCCACCTTGACCCGTGCAAAGCCCTCCTTTTGCAGGCGCGCAAAGAGCTTCTCGTGGGCCCCTTTCTTCTCCTCGGCCAAGGGCGCCAGGATCTCAATCTTGGTGCCAGCAGGGAGATCCAGGACCTGGTCCACGATCTGGTCTATGCTCTGGCCCGTGATGGGCCTTCCGCACTGGTAGCAGAAGGGCTTTCCCACGCGGGCGTAGAGAAGGCGCAGGTAGTCGTAAATCTCGGTGACGGTGCCCACGGTGGAGCGCGGGTTGTGGGAGGCGGTCTTCTGCTCGATGGCGATGGCCGGGGAGAGGCCCTCGATCACGTCCACGTCGGGCTTGTCCATGCGCTCCAGGAACTGGCGGGCGTAGGTGGACAGCGACTCCACGTAGCGGCGCTGACCCTCGGCGTAAAGTGTGTCGAAGGCCAGGGTGGACTTGCCCGATCCGGAAAGGCCCGTGATGACCACGAGCCTGTTCCGCGGGATGTCCACGTCCACGCTTTTTAAATTGTGCCCTCGTGCCCCGCGCACGATGATGCGGTTGTCTTCCATAGGTGAACCGGATCGTCCTGCAAAAGATCATGCGGGGGGAGACCCTCGGTCCGACCAAGGATCTCCCCCCGCGTCCTAATGGATATAACCATAGGGCGTCCGTTGGTCAAGGGCGGGCGTCCGGAGAACGCGGCGGAAGATTCCCGGAGGAAGGGGCGGGGACGGGGGGAAAAGCGGCCCTTTCAACGGGGTTTCCCCCCTCCTCCGCACAAGCCTTTTCCTTATTTAAACCGCTACAGTGGCTGCGCCGGAGGCAACGGAAGGATGGAGCGGACATCCTCGGCCTTCACCCAGCCGCGCTTTTTATCCGAGAAGCTCACCAGGGAGTAGCCCCCCTCGGTCCGGGTCAGGGATACCAAAGACCCGGCGTGCAGGTTGAAAAGAAGGGTTTCCTTTTCACTGGGGCCGGCCCGCACCGAGACCTTTTCGCTCAAAACCACGGCCCGGTCGTCGTTTGCAAGCGACACGTACTTGGCCCCGGCCACGAGTCCGGCCGTGAGCCACAGGGTGAACAGCGCCGCAGCCAAGTAGTAGAGGGCCTCGTTTTTCTTCCATACGCGGACGGCCAGCAGGAGGAAGAACAAGGCGTTGACGACCGCGAAGGCGGTGTAGGCCTCGGATGCGGAAAGGGAGCCGAGCCATCCCAGAAGCTCGCTCTGGGGCCGATCCGCTTGGTCGGCCACCTTCTCCCGGGTGAGCGCCAGGTTGTAGTCCACGTCGGCGTCTCGGGGCGTAAGGACCTTGGCCCTCTCGTAGTTGAGCACGGCCCGGCCGATGTTTCCCATCTTCAGGTTTGCGTTCCCCAGGTTGTAGAAAAGCGCCGCGCTATTGAATCCGTCCCGAATGAGCCGGCCGTAGCTTTCCGCCGCCTTCTGATACTCTCCGTGCTGATACTCCTGGTTGGCGGCCACGAACTGGGCGAAGGCGGCCTTGCCGCCTTCGCCGAACACCCAGAAGACGGGGCCCGCG
>JBFMHL010000289.1:0-21662 GCA_040753055.1 Thermodesulfobacteriota bacterium
CCAGGGGGTCCACGCCCGAGGTGGGCTCGTCCAGAAACAGGATGTCCGGCTCGTGCATGAGCGAGCAGGCCATGGCCAACCGCTGCTTGAAGCCCAGGGGCAGGTCCAGGGAGGTGGCGTCGGCCACCTCGGCCAGCTCGAACTCGGAAAGGGCCCAGCCCATGCGCTCGGCGCGCCGGGCGCCGGTCAGGTTATAGGCGCTGGCGAAGAAGCGCAGGTTCTGGCGCACCGAGAGGTTTCCGTAGAGAGAGAACTTCTGGCTCATGTAGCCGATGCGGGCGCGGGCCTGGGCGGCCGCGAAGCGAAGGTCCACGCCCGCCACGGAGAGGTGCCCCTGGGTGGCGGGCAGGAGCCCGCAGAGCATGCGGAAGGTGGTGGTCTTGCCTGCGCCGTTGGCTCCCAGGAGGCCGAAGACCTCGCCTCCGGCCACGTCGAAGCTCACCCCGTCCACGGCATAGAAGTCGCCGAAGCGCTTCTTCACGTCCATGACCCGGATCACCGGACCGCCGTTCTCCTTGGCGTTGATGGTCTGGAAGGCCTTGCCCGGAGAGCCGCACTCCGCTTCCCCGGAGGGGCCGGTGCGCTGCTTGTGGAGCAGCACCATGAGGCCGTCCTCGAAGCGGGGCGGCACGGCCACGGCTTCGGCTGCGATGCCGGGGGGAATCAGGGATGACGGGGCGGGATCGTCGGAGCAGGAAACCACCCGCACCCCGTCCCCCTGGATCACGGCGTCCAGGACCTCCGGCCGTGCGGATAGGGATTCCTGCAGGGTCCGTTTGTTGGTATCGCCGGCCGTCACCAGGAAGGACCTTCCCCGCACCTTCGCGGAAAAGGCCGCCGGGCCTCCCCGCCCCAGAATCTTTCCTTCGTGGAGCACCACGATGTCGTCGCAGCGCTCGGCCTCGTCCAGGTAGGCGGTGGAGAGGAGTACGCTCATCCCCTGGTCCCGGACCAGGCGGCTCACGATGGCCCAGAGCTCCCGGCGCGACACGGGGTCCACGCCCACGGTGGGCTCGTCCAGGAGCAGAAGCTCGGGCGGCCGCACCAGGGTGCAGGCGAGCCCCAGCTTCTGCTTCATTCCCCCGGACAGCCGGCCCGCCAGGCGGTCCATGAACCGCGCCATGCCGGTCATATGCATGAGCTCGCTGTAGCGGGCTTCCCGCTCGGCGTACTGCACCCCCTGGAGGTCGGCGTATAGGTCCAGGTTCTCGCGCACGGAAAGGTCTTCATAGAGGCCGAAGCGCTGGGGCATGTAGCCGATGGAGGCCTGGACGGCCAGCGGCTCCGCGGCCACGTCCGTACCCATGACCGTGATCTTTCCCGCATCCGGCAGCAAAAGCCCGGAGCACAAGCGCATGAGCGTGGTCTTACCCGCGCCGTCGGGGCCGATCAAGCCCGTGATACGGCCGTGGAGCACGGTGAAGCTCACGCCGGAAAGGGCCTGGACCACCCTCTTCCCCGCCATGAACCTGCGCTCCACGCCCGAAAGCTCCATGGCCACGGGGGGAGCCCCGTCCGCCCCGGGATTCTCGCGAAAATTTTCCGGCATCAGGAGGCCTTGGAGGCCGGAACGGCCTGGTTCAGGGGGACGGTGACCGTGGCCGGCATACCCAGCCGGAGCTCGCCCTGGGGATTTTCCACCCACACTCGCACCTGGTAGACCAGCCGGGTGCGCACCTCGGGAACCTCCACCCACTTGGGAGTGAACTCCGCCGTGGGCGAAACGTAGCCCACCCGGGCCTTGTAGCTCTTTCCGGGAAAGCTGTCGGTGGTGACGGCGGCGCTCATGCCGGGCCTGATGAGGCCCAGGTCCGGCTCGCTGACGTAGGCCCGGACCCAGATGGGATCGGTGAGGGCCAGGGTCAGGACCGGCCGTTGGGGCGAGGCCATGTCCCCCACCTCCAGGACGCGGTTGCGGATGATGCCGTCGGAGGGAGCGTAGAGGCTCGCGTCCTCCAGCACCCGACGGGCAAGGTCCCTCTGGGCGGAAAGCGCCTGAAGCCGCGCCTCCGCGGCCGCGATGTCCTCCTTGCGGGGACCGGCCACGGCCAGGTCCAGGGACTGCTGCAGGGCCCGGAGCTGGGCGTCGGCCGCGTCCCGCGCCGCCTTGGCGTCGTCCGCTTGTTGCCGGGGGGCCAGGTCCTCCTTTGCCAGGGGGGCGATGCGGTTGTAGTTGTCGGCGGCGTTCCTGGCGCTGACCCGCGCAGCATCCACCTGGGCGGCGAGCCGCGCGATCTCCTCGGGGCGGCTACCGGCCTTCAGGGCCGCCACCACCTGGGCCTGGGCCTCCGCCTGGGCCTCGGCCGCGGCAAGGTTGCTCTCCATGCGCGCCGTGGAAAGGGAGGCCAAGAGCTGCCCTTTCTTCACCCGGTCGCCCTCGTCCACCAGGATCTTCTCGATGCGCTCCGCATCGTTGAAGGCCAGCTCCACCTGGCGCATGTCCGTGTTTCCGTGGAGCGTGAGTTCGTTCTTCGGCCCGTTCTCCTTCTGCTGCTTCCAGCTCCAGATCCCGTATCCGGCTCCGCCCAAAACCAGGAGAAGCACCACCAGGCGAATGACGCGCTTTTTCATGAAACCCTCTCCCCGCCCCTTCCCCGAACCGGGCTGGGCGCCCGGACAGGAAGGCATCAACAGATAATCCGCGGTCAATCCATTTTCGCGGCAACCAGGGCCTGCCAGGTGGGGCGGGAAAGAAAGCTCCCCTCCACCTTCTCCTCCATCGCGAGAAACATCGTCCAGGGCATGCTGAAGCTCAACACGTCCGGCCCCAGCAGCTTCCGGACCGACTTCCGCGCGGAAAGGTCGGTGAGCCCCACCACGGCCCGGGGCTTTTCCCGCTCGGCCTCCCGGAAGGGGAGGATGCCGATGGTCTGGCAGCCCGCTGCCCAGGGGATGATGACGTTCTCGATTCCGGGCCTCGCGTAGTTGACCAAGTTCACCAGGGCCGAAAGCTGATCCGGGTCGGCCAGGAATACCACGGTCTCGGGGGGCCGGGCCTCGGGGTCCACCCGGGAAAGGGGCGCGAACTGGACATATTGGGTCCCCAGGTCCCGCATGGGAAGCTCGGTAAGGAACTGATCCACCAGCTCCGGAGTCTCCTTGTAGCGTTCGCCCTCCAGGAAGTTTTCCGCAAACTCGGCCCCGGCCGCCTGTTTCAGCATCTCGCCCATTTGCCGGCCCTTTTCCCATCGCGCGTTTCCCGAGCTCAGGAAATGGGAGAAGCAATCGGTGCCGCCGGGGAATGCCAGGTAGGCGGTGCCGAAGCCCAGGCCCACTCCACCGCCCCAGCACCCGTAGGTCTCCCGATCGAACACCGCGGTCTTTCCCCGTGCCGCGTTGGCGAAGAGAAACATTACGCAGCCCCACTTGCCCTTGGTAAACTGCAGGGCTCCCTCGGGCTTCTCGTCGGAGACGAGAACGGCCACGGGGTCGTGTTTCAACGCGACAGCTCGGGCGATCTTGGATTCCATGGCACTCCTCCTGGAAACTCTTGATCGAAGAGACTTTCCATAGTCTTTACCGGATTTCCTTGCCGGCCAGCGCACGGATTCCGCCCAGGGAAAAGCGAGCCACGTGATCGGCCAGCGTCTCGACGGAGAGAAGCGCAAGGCCCCGCGGTTCGACCCTTTCGATGATCTGCCGGCCGATATAGTAGTACAGGCACTGCCCCACCACGGATGTGGCGCAGAGAAGGACCGGCGCGTCCTCCTCGGTTTTCTCCGGCAATCCCAGCAGCTCCTTCACGATGCCGGCCAGATGCTCGTACACGGGACGGATGCGGGTTTCCGCCACCAGGGTCAGTGCGCCTGTGGGCTGCGCCAGCTCGTGGGCCATGAGCATCCCGTGCCAGGCGGGAAAACCTTCCGCCATGAAGCGCAACAAAAAGGCGCGGATGAAGGCGCGGAGCCTTTCTTCCGGCGGATCGTCGGGCGACACTCCCATGCCCGGCGGGTACTTCTGGAAGGCCTGCCGGAAAGAGTGCTCCAGCACGGCGGTATAGAGCCCCATCTTGTCCCGGAAGTGGTAGTTGACCGAACCCAAAGGGGCGCGGGCGCGGCGGCAGATCTCCCGCACCGTGGCCCCCCGGAAGCCGTGGTCGGCAAAGACCTCCCCTCCGGCCTCGATGAGCCTCTCCTTGGTGCATTCGTTGCCCTTGCACAGCCCGATCATCCGCGCCCTTCCCGTTCTTGAACGTTTGTTCCGAACGTATGTTTTGAACAGATGTTCACATACCGCCGATGCTTGCGTCAACGACTTTTTTTTCTAAACACTCCGAAACCGCATCGCCGGACCGCCGATTGCGTTGCAAAACGCCTCGTTTTCCCTTTGGTATTGACAAAAAAGGCCTCCGATGGATACTGACCGGTCAGTATCCATCGGAGGCTTCCATGCCCAGACCCGACAAGCGCGAGCCCATCCTCCAGGCAGCGGAGAAACTCTTCTCCTTTCGACGCTTCCACGAGATCACGCTGGACGACGTGGCCCGGGAGGCTCAGGTGGGCAAGGGCACCATCTACCGCTACTTCAAGGACAAGGACGACCTCTTCTTCCAGGTGGCCGCATCGGGATTTTCCGAGATGTGCGCCCTCCTGGAACGCCAGGTGGCCGAGGACTCTCCCTTCGAGGAGCAGCTCGTCCAGGCCTGCGCCGCCATCAGCGCCTTCTTCGCCCGCCGCCGCCAGTTCCTGCGCATGTTCCAGGCCGAGGACGCCCGCATGTCCCTCTCTCCGGGCAGGCTCCGGGAGCGCTGGACCGAGAAAAGACGCCTCCTGGTGGAATCCCTGGCCGGTATCCTGGAACGGGGGCGTTGCCAGAACCTGGTGCGCACGGACGTTCCCGCGTCCGCCCTGGCCGAGCTCCTCCTGGGGCTGCTGCGCGCCCGCGCCCGGAACCTGGCCGAAAAAGGCCCGGCTCTCGGTGACGCGGTGATCGTGGACCTCTTCCTGCGCGGGGCCTGCCTGTCCCATGCGGAGCAAGCTTCCTTTGAGCAAGGAAAAATATGAAAAAGACGATTTCCATACTGGTTGTCGCTGCGCTGGTAGCGCTCCTGGGATGGCGGGTGGCCGTGAAGATCATGGAGGCGGGAGGGCCGGCTAAAGGTCGCCCGGCGCGGGCCGTACCCGTCGAGGCCGTTCCTGTAGCGCGGCGGACCATGACGGACGTGGCCCGGTTCACAGGAACCCTGTATCCCCGGTCTCGGTTCGTGGTGGCCCCCAAGGTTTCCGGCCGCCTGGAGAAGCTCTTCGTCAACATCGGCGACACCGTGAAAAACGGCCAGCTCCTGGCCGAGCTGGACAACGCCGAGTACGTGCAGCAGGTGGCCCAGGCCACGGCCGAGCTTCAGGTGGCCCGCGCCAACCTGGCGGATTCGAAAAGCGGCATCGCAGCCGCCACCCGGGAGTACGAACGGGCCAAGGAGCTCCGGCGCCAGAAGGTGGCGTCCGAGGCCGAGCTGGACGAGGCCGAGGCCCTCTACAACGCGGCCATGGCCAAGGTGGACGTGGCCACCGCCCAGATCAAGCAGAAGGAGGCCGAGCTGGCGGCCGCGGAAGTGCGCCTTTCCTACGCCCGCATCAATGCCTCCTGGGAGGACGGCGGCTCGGAGCGGAGAGTGGCCGAGCGCTTCGTGGACCAGGGCGCCATGCTCAAGGCCAACGACCCCATCGTCTCCATCGTGGATACAAGCTCCGTGCTAGCGGTTATCTTCGTCATCGAGCGGGACTACCCCGACATCCTGCCCGGCCAGGAGGCGGAGGTGACCACGGACGCCCACGGAGACCGGACCTTCCGGGGGCGCGTGGCGCGCCGGGCGCCGGTGCTCCAGGAGGAATCCCGCCAGGCGCGGGTGGAGATCGAAATCGAAAACCCGGACGGCCTGCTCGCCCCGGGAATGTTCGTCCGGGCGAACATTCGGATGGAGGCCCGGGAGAACGCGGCCGCCGTGCCCGTTTCCGCCCTGGCCCGGCGAAACGGGAGCCAGGGCGTCTTCCTGGTTGACCCGGAGACCAAGAAGGCCCGGTTCGTACCCGTGAAAACCGGCATCTCCCAAGACGGAATGGTGGAGATCCTCTCCCCGGAGATATCCGGCCTGGTCATCACTCTGGGGCACCACCTGGTGGAGGACGGAACGCTCGTGGCCCTTTCCGGGGACAAGCCCGATGCCGGGGAGAGGCGCCCATGAAAATCGCCTGTTTCTCGGTCCGGCGTCCGGTCTTCACCGTCATGATGACGCTCATCGTCATCATCCTGGGGGGCGTGTCCTTGTCCCGGCTTCCCGTGGATCTGATGCCCGACATCTCCTACCCCACCCTGGCCGTCAACACCACTTACGAGAACGCAAGCCCCGAGGAGATCGAGGAGCTGGTGACCCGGCCCATCGAGGAGGCCATGAGCGCCGTTCCCGGCGTGGAAGAGGTATCCTCCGTCTCGTCGGAGGGAAACTCCACCGTACGGGTGACCTTTTCCTGGGGCGTGGACCTGGACGCCGCGGCCAACGACATCCGGGACCGCCTGGACCGGGTCATCCCCCGGCTGCCCGAGGATGCGGACCGCCCCACCCTGCGCAAGTTCGATCCGGCCAGCTTCCCGATCCTCATCCTGGGGGCCTCCAGCCACCTGGACCCCATCCAGACCCGGCGGCTCATTGACGACGAGGTGAAGTACCGCATCGAGCGCGTGCCCGGCGTGGCCGCCGTGGACGTGTGGGGCGGGCTGGAGCGGGAGATCCACGTGGACCTCTTCCCGGACAAGCTCAAAGCCCTCCAGATTCCGCTTCCCCAGGTGGTGAGCGCCATCGAGGCCGCCAACGTGACGCTTCCGGCCGGAAGCGTGGAGTCGGGGAACTACGACATCACCCTGCGGACACCGGGGCAGTTTGCCGACGTAAGCCAGCTGGCCGACACCACGGTGGCCGTGCGCGAGGGTGCGCCCGTCAAGCTCTCCGAGGTGGCCGAGGTGACGGACCGCTGGCAGAAGGTAACCCGCATCGTGAAGGTGAACGGCCTTCCGGGAATGCGCCTTTCGGTGAACAAGCAGTCGGGCACCAACACCGTGGAGGTGGCGCAACGAGTGCTCAAGGAGATCGAGAGCATCAACGAGGACTTGCCCCAGGTGAAGGTGACGCCCATCATCGACACCTCCGAGTACATCCAGCGCTCCATCGGGAACGTGGGCTCCTCGGCCATGTACGGCGGCCTCTTCGCCATCCTGGTGCTGCTGATCTTCCTCCGCAGCGTCCGCAGCACGGTGGTCATCAGCCTGGCCATCCCCGTCTCCATCGTGGCCACCTTCGCCATGGTCTACTTCGGCGACTACACGCTGAACCTCATGACCCTGGGGGGCCTGGCCCTGGGGGTGGGCATGCTGGTGGACAACGCCATCGTGGTGCTGGAGAACATCTTCCGCATACGGGCCACGGGCGTTGCCCCCATGCGCGCCGCCATCCAGGGAACCGAGGAGGTGACGGGCGCCATCGTGGCCAGCACTCTCACCACCCTGGTCATCTTCCTGCCGCTCGTGTTTGTCCGGGGAATGGCCGGGGCCATGTTCAAGCAGCTGGCCCTGGTGGTCTCCTTCGCGCTCCTGTGCTCGCTGGGCATGGCGCTCACACTGATCCCCATGCTGGCATCCCGCTTCTTAAAGCACGCGGCCGTGGAGGACGCGGATCTCCCCGGCCCGGGCCACCGGATCCTGCGCGCCACCGAGTCCGTCCTGGCGAACCTGGAGCTTTCCTACCGGAACCTCCTCCACTTCGCCCTCGCCCACCGCGCCCTGGTGGTGATGATGGCCCTGGCCATGCTGGCCGGGAGCCTCGCGCTCGTTCCCTTCATCGGCACCGAGATCATGCCCCAGGCGGACGAAGGCGAGGTCCGGGTGAACCTGGAGATGGAAGTGGGCACCCGCCTGGACGTGACCGACCAGATCGTGCGGCAGGTGGCGGACGTGATCAACAAAGAGGTGCCGGAGATCAAGAACGTGGTGGCCAGCATCGGCGGCTCCCCCTGGCACGGGGGAGGCTCCCACGTGGCGGAGTTCCGCATCGCGCTCAAGCCCAAGGCCCAACGCTCCCGCTCCAGCGAGGAGATCGCCGCGGCGCTCCGGAAAAAGCTCCGCGACACGCCGGGCGCGGAGATACGCACCCGGGCCGGCCAGGGGCTGTTCCTCATCCGCCGCATGACGGGCGGGACCGAACAGGTGGAGGTGGAGATCCGGGGCTACGACCTGGACACCTCCGAGGCCCTGGCCGAAAGGGTCCGGACGATCGTGGAGGGGGTCCGGGGCGTGACCGATGTCCAGGTGAGCCGGGACGTGGGCGCTCCCGAGCGCATTATCCAGGTGGACCGGGCCAAGGCCGAGGCCTTGAAGGTCAGCCTCAAGGACGTTGCCGAGACGCTGCAGACGGTGCTTTCGGGAACGCTGGCCGGAAACTTCCGGGAAGGGGGCGACGAGTTCCCCATCCGGGTGAAGCTCAAAGACGCGGAAAAGCACTCGGTGCGGGAGATCCTGGACCTTTCCGTCACCAACGCGGACGGCGCGCCCGTGGTCCTTCGCAACGTCATCTCGTTGGCCCCGCGACTGGGGCCCGTGCAGATCGAGCGCAAGGACCAGGAGCGCATCGTCACGGTCCGGGCCAACATCGAGGGACGGGACCTGGGCTCCATCCTGGCGGACGTCCGGGAAGAGCTCAAGAGCCTTCCCGAGCCCCGCGGCTTCTCCATCGGCTTCGGCGGCGACTACGAGGACCAGCAGAAGGCCTTCCGCGAGCTGGCTCTGGGGCTCGTTCTGGCGCTCGTCCTCGTCTACATGGTCATGGCCTGCCTGTACGAGTCCCTGCGCGATCCCTTGGTGGTCATGTTTTCGGTGCCGCTCGCGGTGGTGGGCGTCTCGCTCATGCTGTTCTTGACGGGCACCACCTTCAACATCCAGTCCTACATCGGCTGCATCATGCTGGGGGGCATCGTGGTGAACAACGCCATTTTGCTGGTGGACTACACCAACCTTCTGCGCCGCGATTTCCACATGCCCATGGACCAGGCCATCGAGGAGGCGGGCCGGCGCAGGCTGCGCCCCATCCTGATGACGGCGCTCACCACCATCTTCGGCCTGGTTCCCCTGGCCCTGGGTCTGGGGGAAGGCGGCGAGGCCCAGGCCCCCATGGCCCGCGCGGTCATCGGCGGCCTGGTGAGCTCCACCCTCATCACCCTGGTGGTCATCCCCGTGATCTACTCCCTGTTCGAAGGACGCCGGGGCCGCAAGCTTGTCCCGTCCCCGGATGCGGAAGAAAGCTCCGGAGGGGTTTAGAGCGGCTGTCATAATTCCTGTCGGGTCCTGCGGACCGGGAACGGAACGCGCGAAGAGCAAGCCGGACAGCAATTATGACAAGCACGATAGGAGGCAAACCATGAACCGCGCAGAACGGGCGCTCCTGATCTCGGCTACGGCCCTGGCGCTCCTGCTCGCCCTTTCGCCGTTCCCGGCCCGGGCCGGGGAAAGCCCTTCCGCGGCCGATCTTCCGGCTGCGGCGGAGGCAGCCCCGGAGAGCCCCGGGACCCTTTCCGTAACGGTGAGCGAGGCCGTTCTCCTGGCCCTGGAGAACAACCGGGCCGTGCTGGTGCAACGGCTCAACCCCGCCATCTCCCGCACCTACGAGGATCAGGAGCAGGCGGTCTTCGATCCGGTGATCTCGGCCGGAGCGGCGGTTTCCGGGTTCCGGGAGGCGGACCGGAGCGGAGTGATCAGCAAGGGTTCCGGCCCCGAAGCCCGGGTATCGGTGGAGAAGAAGCTGGAAACCGGAGCCACCGTCTCCGCTGGCGCGTCGTCCCGGCTGACCACCGGGGAGGACCTTCCCGACCAGTATGTAAGCCGCGTGGGGGTGGAAGCCGACCAGCCCCTGCTCCGGGGAAGGGGAAGCGAGGTGAACCTGGCCCGCCTTCGTCAGGCACGGCTGGACACGTCCTTTTCCCAGTACGAGTTTCGGGGCTTTGCCGAGGCTCTGGTGGCGCTGGTGGAAAATACTTACTGGGACCTGGTTCTGGCCAAGAAGAAAGTGGCCATCGTGGAAGAGTCGTTGGCGCTGGCCCAGCAACAGCTGGACGAGACTCGCTACCGGATCAAGGTGGGCAAGCTGGCGGAAGTGGAAATCGCGGCGGCCGAAGCCGAGGTGGCCCTGCGGCGGGAGGCCCTCATCAACGCCCGGAGCCTGGCCAGGTCCCTCACCGTCCGGTCCCTGCGCCTCATCCGGCCCCGCGACCTTTCCCTTCCCGACCGGGAGATCGTCACCCTGAGCGAACCGGGTGCGGACCAGCCGGAGCTGGAGCCTGTCGAGTATTACGTGGAAACCGCCCTCGCCACGCGGCCGGACGTGAGCCAGGCCAAGGTCCTGCTCCAGCGGGAGGACCTGGAGCTGGTGAAGACCAAGAACGGCCTGCTCCCCCGCATGGACCTGTTCGTGAGCCTGGGCAAGACCGGCTACGCCGACTCCTTCGGCGGCTCGATGAGCGACATCACGGGAAGCGGCTACGATGCGGCCGCTGGGCTTTCCTTCGAGTATCCTGCGGGAAACAGGGACGCCCAGGCCCGGCGGCAACGCTCCTGGCTTACCCGCGAGCAGAGAAGGCAGGCTCTGGGCAATGTGAAGGACCTGGCTCGCCAGGACGTGGAGCTGGCCTATATCGAGGTGGAACGGACGCGGCAGCTGGTTTCCGCCACGGCCATAACGGAGCGCTTCCAGGAGGAGACGCTGCGCGCGGAAACGGCCAAGTTCCGGGTGGGAAAATCCACGGGCCTGCTGGTGGCCCAGGCCCAACGCGACCTTCTTGCCAGCCAGGTGGCGCAGGTGGAGGCGATGACCACCTTCCTGAAAGCCCGCACCAACCTTTTCCTGATGGACGGCTCGCTGTTGGCACGCCGGGGCCTCCTGACCCCGGACGAGAAGCACGGAAAGCCGGCGCCCTGAAAGGGCCGCCTATCCCCAGCGGGTGCGGAACCCGGTCCCGCCTTTGGGCCAGCGGAAGATTACTGCGTCCCGGCCGCAGGCGTACCAGCACGATGCGCACTCCATGCAGGTGTCCAGGCTCTTCACGCGGGCCTTGCCGCCCTTTACCTCGAAGCATCCGCCCAGGCAGACCTTGACGCAGTCGCCGCAGCCCGTGCAGAGGTCCGCATCCACCACAACGAAACGGCCCGTACCGGGAACCCACTCCACCCCCGGAATATCGGCGTTTTTAGGGCTCATGCTCCGCTCCTTTCCCCGGGGCTTGCATCCAGCGCGGCAGGGTCCATGTTCACCAGCGCCCGCACGAAAAGGGCTCCCAGCATCCTGGCCGCGGGCTCGGTAGCCCGCACCCATCCGAGGTAGACGGGTTCCGCCTTGGGCAGGACTCGCTGCATGAAGCCGTCCGCCCGGCCGGCCAGGGGAATGAGCGCGCGGGCGGCCGCCGAGAGGACGGGCCCTGTGGCCTTGAGCCAGAGGTCCATGGCCTGCAGTCCTTTTTCCAGGAGACGCGAGGAGGCGGGCCGGAATAGCGCCGCCTTGGGCGCTTTCCCCTCATAGTCGAAGCGTTGATGGTGCCAGTTGTAGTAGTAGCGAAGGTACATGCGAACCCAGCGGCCCAGGATGGCGGGGTCTTGCCCGATGGCCGGGAGGGCGGTTTCGCAAAGCGCACTGGAGGTATGGCCGAAGGCCCCCAGTCCCCAGCCCTGATGGACGGCCCTCCGAAGGTCCTTGAGCTCGTGCTTTTCCTGGGCGAAGCGGAGGTTGTAGCGGTTCTTCGCCCGCACCGACCAGTGGATGATGGGGTGGGCGCGCACCCGGTCGCTGTAGCGCTTCAGGAATCCGGCCGAGACATCGTTGTTCTTCACCGCCTCGATGGCCACGCGGGCGGCGATCTCGGCCGAGAACCAGGCCGTGGGCACCCCGTCGCACAGCTCGGTGTTCTCCAGGCCGGCCGCGTCGCCGATGAGCAGCATGCCGGCCGCGTAGTTGGGCATGTTCCGCAGCTCTTCGTTCAGGCCCACGAAGATCTCGAAGCCGTCCCACATGCGGGCCCGCAGCTTGGCCCGGGGAGCCACCTCGTCCCGCCACCAGGGAAGCTTGCCGGTGATGTTTTTGTGATACAGGGCCAGGGCCTTTTTCAGGTTGAATACGGGCCCATCCTCCCTTCCGATGCACTGGTCCTGCATGAAATGGAGGCTCTCGCGGTAGGGCCAGACCATGAGCCCGTTGCCGCGCCCCAGCGGCGGCGCGACCTTCTGCTCGTCCCAGCCCCAGCAGAAGCGCAGCGAGTGGCCGAAGATCCTGTCCACATCCTCCTTGTCCATCTCGTAGTCGTAGACGTCGGCCAGGGAGATGGTGTCGGGCGGATACTTTTTTCGCACGCCCGCCTTCACGGCCAGAAGGCCCTGGGAGCCCTCGGCATTGATGACGATCTTGGCGCGTATGCGCTCCCCTTCGTCCGACACGACGCCCGCGATGCGGCCCTTTTCCGGTAAAAGCTCGGAAACGGCGAAACCGGTGCGGAGCGTGACCCCCGCTTCCACCGCCTTCCGCGCCAGCCACTGGCAGAAGTCCTTGCAGTAGGCGTTGTAGCCGAAGGCCAGCACCGGAGAGAAGGGAGCAGGAATCCGGAGGGAGTCCTCGATCTCCATCTCCCCCTTTTCGATGTCGGTGATGATGTAATTGATGATTCCGTCCACCGGCCTTTCCACGGGAGGGTTGCCGTCGCGAATGAAATCGGGCCCGAATACAAAGCCGTAAAAGGGAATGGTGAGCCCGGAGATGATCTTGTCGCCCACCTCCGCACCCCGCTCCAGAAGGAGGACGGAGAGCCCCGCCCGGGCGCAGAGCCTTGCCGCCACGGGCCCGCCGAAGCCTGCGCCGATCACGATCACGTCATAGGACGAAGGGTTCATTTCATTGCCTTCGGGTTGGGAGGAGGGCGTTGCGCGTTGCCCGGATTTTGGAGCTTGGGCCCGTATCGCTACGCGGAGCCGACACGGGAGGATGCACTATATCCTTCCCGCCCCTTTCTTTCAATCCGCACCCTGGAGGGAACAAGGCTCCGAGCGTTTCCACCGCCCGGGGTCCGGAGGAAAGCCGCCCCGTCTTGGCCCGGAAACCCGGGGCCCGTGAAGCTCCGGGAGGAGCGTCCGGACAAGCGATCTCCCGGATGCGGGCGTGAGCGGTGATAGGGCGAGTCAAGTTTTGTTTCGGGAGAAGAGACCCTGCGGCCGGAACCGGTTTGCGGGGGGCGGTTACAGCTCCGGCACCGAGCGCCCCAGGAAACGGAGCAATGCGTCCAGCGTCGTCAGGGGATGGGGGGGGCAGCCAGGGACATAAAGATCCACGGGCACGAGGGAGCCGGCCCCGTCTTTGGCTTCCGGATGGCCGATGTAGGGACCTCCGGAAATGGCGCAGGCCCCGCAGGCGATAACGATGCGCGGCTCCGGCACCGCCTCGTAAGTCTTTTGGAGAGCCAGCGCCATATTCTCGCTCACCGGTCCGGTCACCAGAATGCCGTCCGCGTGGCGGGGCGAAGCCACGAACTGGATGCCGAAACGGCCCATGTCCCAGGCCGGCGTGCCCAGCACGTTCACGTCCGCCTCGCAGGAGTTGCATCCCGCCGCCGAGACCTGCCGGAGCTTGAGCGATCGGCGAAAGAGCTTGCGAGCCAGCGCTGAGGCGACCTCGGGTGGAAGCCCCGGGCCGGCGCCCACCACGAGGTCCTCCCGCCGGGAGGCGGCGAGGCGGGGGCTCCGGCTGAAGGAGATGCGCTTCTCCGGACAGGCCGAAACGCAGTCGCGGCAGAAGAGGCAGCGGCCCATGTCCAGGGCGAGGGCCCGGTCCGGCCCCTGCCCTATCGCGCCCGTGGGGCAGGCGTCGCGGCATGCCCGGCAATTGTCCGGGCAGGGCCCGGCGATCACCGGTCGGCCGGCGAAACGGTCCGGCAGCTCCGGCGCGGGCCCGGAGGGGAACCGCATGGTCCGGTATTTTTGCTCGATCCTGGCCCGTATCACCCGCAGCATGTTTTCCCTCGCCTACAGATCGTGTCCGCAGTAGCTCAAGTTGAAGCTCTTGTTGCACAACGGAAAATCGGAGATCTGCTGGCCGCGCAGGGCGTAGGCCAGCCCGAACCAGTTATGAAAGGACGGGTCCACCACCTTGTAGAAGGAGAACCTGCCTTTTTCGTCCGTAGCCGCGACGTGGCAGATCTCCCCCCGCCAGCCCTCGGTGAGCGCAACGGCGAGGAGCCCCGGGCCCAAGGGATTGATCTCCCTGGCAAGCCCGGTTCCGCTCATCTGTGCCGCAAGCTGCCTTCGGATGAAGGCCAGAGACTGCTCCACCTCCAGCAGACGCACGTAGGCCCGAGCGAAGCAGTCGCCCGAGTGGAAAGTGGATGCGGGCAGGATGTCGAAGCGATAGGCGCCGTAGGAAAGGCGGGTGCGGACGTCGTGGGAGAGCCCGCAGGCCCGCGCGGCCACGCCCACCAAACCGATCTTCCGGGCCAGCTCTTGCGCCAGCGTTCCCGTACCCTGCAAGCGGCCCAAAACCGAGGGCGCGCCCATCATGAGCCCGGCGGCCGAGGCGAAGTCGCGCTCCACGGCGTCCAGGCTCCGGCAGAGACGGTCTTTTCTTTCCGGATCCAGATCGAAGCGGACACCGCCGGGAACAAGCAGCGAACGCCCGAAGCGGTTCCCGCAGAGAAGAGCCGTGAGGTTCAGGACGTCGCCCCGGATGCGGCCGCAGTAGTTGGCCGTGGGCAAAAACCCCACGTCCCCGGCCAGGGCGCCCATGTCGCCGATGTGGTTGGCCATGCGCTCCAGCTCGGCGGCGATAGCCCGCACGGCATCCGCGGCCGGCGGAGCCTGGGTGCCGGAGAGGGCTTCCATCACGGCGCAGTAAGCCGAACCGTGCCCCACGGTGGAGTCGCCGGCCAGCGTCTCCATATAGCGGATGGTGCGGGCTTCGGGTCCACCCGCAAGGGCCCGCTCCACGCCGCGGTGCTGGTAGCCCAGGGAGATCTCCAGGTGGTAGACGGTTTCGCCATGACACTGGAAGCGGAAGTGACCGGGCTCGATGACGCCCGCGTGCACCGGCCCCACGGCCACCTCGTGGACTTCCTCCCCGCTCATGGAGAAGAAGCGAGTCACTCCTACCCGGCCTTCGGCCTTGCCGGTCTTGCGCGAGGGCTCGAAACGGATGGGTTTTAAAAAGGGATGGCCTTCCGGTGTGATGCCCCACTGCTCGAAGATCTCCCGCTCGAACCAGTGGGCCGCGGGGCAGTCCGGCGTGATGGCCGGGTAGGAGCCGGCCGCTTCGGCGGCCATCAGGCCCAGCTGCTCCCTCAAGGGGGAGCAAAGCACCGCATAGAGGCGCGTGCCGCTTTCGGCCCGGGCGGCGAAAAGCGCGGATATCCTTCCGCCTTCGGCCGCGTGGGCGATGACCTCCTCCCGGAACCGGGGCAAATCGAAAACGGGCACCGAGGAAAGCGGAAGCGCCTCGCCGTTGTAGATGTAGGGTATCGCCAGGCGGGTCATTGGCCTCCTCCCACCGCCGCGGCCGCCTCCGTGACCAGCGTCCACACCGGACCGGCCACCCAGAGGCCCAGAACGAGAACGCAGCCCACGAGGATGGCGGGCACGAGAACGGAAAGAAAGAGGTCCGCGCTGCGGTGCGGAAGCGCGGGCTCTGCCTGCGGCCGGCCGAAGGCCATCTTGAGGGCCACCCAGGCCATGGAGACGAAGGCCAGAACCAGTGCGGCGAGAAAGGCTCCCGCCACCCACCACCGCCCGGCCGCGACGGCCCCCTTGAGGACCAGGAGCTCGCTCACGAACAGGCCGAAGGGAGGCGAGCCGGTGACGGCCAGAATGCCCGCGAGCCAGAGCGCTCCCGTGGCGGGCATGACCGCGAGAATTCCCCGTACGTCCTTGACGTCCTTGCTCCGGTACACGGCCAGAATGTTTCCGGCCACCAGGAACAGGGCCGCCTTGGCCAAGGAGTGGTTCAAGGCTTGGAGCATGGCGCCCGCCGCTGCGACGCCCCCGATTCCCACACCCACGGCCATCACCCCCACATGCTCCACGCTGGAGTAGGCCAGCATGCGCTTGTACTCGGTCTGGGAGATCAGCAGCATGGCGGCCCATCCCATGGAGAGCAGGCCGAAAAAAATCAGCCGGGTGCGGCCGAACTGGCCCAACCCGGCGGCATCCAGAACCGTCTGCATCCGAAGGATGGCCAGGAAGGCGCAATTCAAAAGCGCCCCGGACAAAAGCGCCGAAACGGGCGACGGGGCCTCGCTGTGGGCGTCCGGCAGCCAGGTGTGCATGGGAGCCAGGCCCATCTTGGTTCCGTAGCCCACCAGCATCAGCAGGAAGGCGGCCTTCAGCCATTCCGGGGAGAACTCCGTCGCATGGGCCAGAAGAACCGGCATGGTCAGGCTCATCTCCTGGCCCGAACCCGAGGATGTGGCAACGGCCAGGAAGAAGTTCCCCAGAAGCGCCAGGGAGATGCCCACCGAGCAGATGAGCAGGTACTTCCACGCCGCCTCCAGGCTGCGATGGTGGCGGTGGTGGTAGATGAGCGGAGCGGAGGCCAGGGTCGTGGCTTCCACGGCCACCCAGAGCACGCCCAGGTGTCGGGAGAGGGTCACCGTGGACATGGAGGCCAGAAACAAAAGCAGGCAGCCGATGAAAACGGCGTCCGGCCGGTTCTCGAACGTGAAGCCTTCCAGGTAGTCGTTGATGGGCGCCTTGCGGGAGGGCCCCAGGTAGAACATGGAGTAGAGGGCCACGGCGAGAAAGAGGCCGCTTGCAATGGAAAGAAACAAAAGCGACAGGGCGTCCGCCGCCAGCCAGCCGGAAGCCGCGACGATGGGCCGGGGCAGCCGCCAGCAAGCGGCCGTCAATCCGAAATGGACGGCCGCCGTGGCGAGGAGCAGGGCCCGGCCCGGACGGTCGGACTTGATGAAAAAGGCCCCCCCGCCCGCGAGGGCCGGAAGGAGGATCAAAGCCCAGATCATGGTTGCGGTCCCCGTCCTCAGTCCCTCAGGCTCGACAGCTGGTCCGTGTCTATGTTGTCGAACTCGCGGTTGATGTGGTGGATCATGATGCCCATGACGAACACTGCGGCGAAAACGTCCAGAAGCACTCCGGCCTGCACCAGCCAAGACTCCTGGATGGCGAAGGCAACGCCGAAGAGGTAGATGCTGTTTTCCATGGTGAGAAAGCCCAGCACCTGGGTGATGGCCTTTCTCCGGGCCACGATGAGAAAGAGCCCGGTGAGCATGGTGAACAACGTAACGGGGACCAGCAGCTGGTCGGCTCCGGCATGGGGCACCCGGAGGGGCCGCATCACCAGGAAGCAGAGCACCAGCATCCCCGTTCCCAGGAGCAGGGAGAGGGTGTACCCGACAAAGGGCTCGATCTCCTGGACCACGCCGGTTTCCCGCATGGCCCGCCTGACCAGCCCCGGCAGCGCGACGGCCTTGACCAGGGTCACCAGCACCACCATGGCCGGCATCCAGGACCAGGAGAGGCCGGTACGAAAGAGCGACAGGATGCCGATGACCAGGGCCTGGAGCGCCACCGTGGTGACGCAGGTGTCCAGCTGGCTGGCTCCCAGCAGCCGGAAGTTCAGGAAGACCAGCACGATGACCAGGAGATCGTAGGGAGAGTGCACGGGGCTTACCTCATCACGTTGAACAACGCCAGGAAGGAAAGCACTCCCGCTCCCACCAGGAGCTGGGGCACCCGAAGGAGCCGCAGCCGGGCCATGGTGGACTCGATGACGCCCACGACCACGGCCAGCACCGCGAGCCCGGCGAGCCCCGCGGCAAGGTTGGCGAAGGGGGCCGCGGCCCGGAACGGCAAGGCCAGGGAGACCAGCAGGCAGCCCAGCACCCAGATCTTCAGCGCCGAGGCGTACTCGATGAGCGCCAGGTCCGGCCCGCCGTGATCTAAAACCATGACCTCGTGGATCATGGTGAGCTCCAGGTGGGTGGTGGGATCGTCCACGGGAATGCGGGCGTTCTCCGAGAGAAAAACCACCAGGAGCGAGGCCGAAACCAGAAGCAGCGTGGCCCCGCCGTCCCAAAGCGGTCCCGCGGCCCAGGCGTCGCGGCAGATGGCGCTCAGGGATGGGGAGCGGACGTCGGCCGCGGCGGCGGCCAGGCCCACCAGGAGGGCCACCTCGGCCAGGGCGGAGAACTGGACCTCCCGGCTGGCTCCCATGCCCTCGAAGGCCGAGCCGGTGTCCAGGGCCGCGGCCACCATGAAGAAGCGCATGAGCCCCAAGGAGTAGGCCAGAAACACGAGGTCGCCGGGAAAGGCCAGCAAGGCGGATACGCCGCCCAGGGGGGTGACCAGCAGGGCCGCGAGGACCGCCGCCAGCTCCACCGGGGGCGCTGCCCGGAAGATCCAGGAGGTCGTGCGGCTGTATACCGCTCCCTTTTGGAGAAGCTTGCCCAGATCGTAGTAGGGCTGGAAAAGGGAAGGACCCTTGCGGCCGCCGAAGAAGGCCTTGGTGCGGTTTATGAGCGACAAAAAGAGAGGGCTTGCGACGAGCGCCACCAGCACATGAAGTATCGCGTAGCGCATGAGGTCCGGCCTTCACACGAGGTTTAAAAGAAAAAGAATCAGGATGCAGACGACGATGTAGAGGATATAGAGGTGCGTCCTCCCCTGCTGGAGCTGCCGGAAACGGTCCGCCAACCGCAGGAGCAGCGCTGTAGCCGGCGCGAAGAGCACCCCGACGAACACGTCGCCGGTGTGGGTGTGGATGGACGCCCTCTCGGGGAAAAGGCCTTCCGGCGGGTGGAGCTCGGTCCGGGTCCGCAACAGCAGCCGAAACATCCCCACCGTGGGATGGGCGAAGGATGAGGCGGTGTACTGCATGCGGGCAGTGGGGGCGGCGTAGCCGCAATCCCAGGTCACGGACTCGCGCACGGAGCGGCCCCGCAGAAGCCTTGCCCGCAGCCACAGCAGGGCGGCGGAGAGGGCCGCCAGGGCCACGGCCCCCAGCGTGATGCCGACCAGCAGCTCGGGCGCAGCTCCCAGGCTCTGCATGCCTGCGGCCCCGGGGGCCAGCAGGGCCGCGGCCGGCAGGACCAGCCGCATCGCCCAGACTCCGCCCAGGCCCACCGCGGCGCATAGGGCCGCCAGCGCAATCATGGGCCCCTGCATGGACCAAGGCCCTTCGTGGGCCTGTAACATCGCGTCGCTGCGCGGCTCCCCCAGGAAGACGATGCCGAAGGCCTTGGTGAAGCAGGCCAGCGCCAGGCCGCCGATGAGGGCCAGGCCCGCGATGGCGCAAAGCCCTCCCCAGGCCGCCGCGTCCGCGCTCACGCTGTAAAAGCCGGAGGCGTAGATGAGGAACTCGCTCACGAAGCCGTTCAACGGCGGCAGGCCGCAGATGGCCGCCGCACCCACCAGGAACGTGGCGCCGGAAACCGGCATGCGTTTGATCAGCCCGCCCATGCGGTCCAGATCCCGGGTGCCGGTGGCGTGCAGCACCGAGCCCGCCCCCAGGAACAGCAGGCTTTTGAAGAGCCCGTGGTTGACCACGTGCAAAAGCCCGCCGCAGAAGCCCAGCGCGGCCATGAAGGGGTTTCCCGCAGTGGTTCCCAGGACTCCCAGGCCCAGGCCCAGCGCGATGATGCCGATGTTCTCCACGCTGTGGTAGGCGAGCAGCCGCTTCAGGTCGTGCTGGGCCAGCGCGAAGAGCACCCCCGCGATCCCGGACACGGCCCCGACGGCCACCAGGGCCCAGCCCCACCAGGCCAGGGGCTCGTGCAGAAAGGTCATCACCCGGAGGATTCCGTAGATGCCGGTCTTGATCATCACGCCGCTCATGAGGGCGGAGACGTGCGACGGCGCGGCCGGATGCGCCTCGGGGAGCCAGAAATGCATGGGAACGAAACCGGCCTTGGTGCCGAAGCCCACCAGAGCGGCCACGAAGACCACCGAAGCAGCCGGGCCTGTGGCGGAAAGGAGCGCGAAGGAGAGCCCGCCGCCCGATCCCAGCAGGAGGAACATGACCAGCAGGAAGGCCGTACCCAGGTGGGTGGCGGCCAGGTAGATCCATCCGGCCCGGACCACCTCGTTCTTCTGGTGGTCGTACATGACCAGGAAAAAGGAGGAAAGGGACATGGCCTCCCAGGCCATGAGAAACAAAAACCCGTCCCTGGCCGTGACCACCACGAGCATGGAGGCCAGGAGCAGGTTGTACCAGCACCAGCTCATGGCCGCTTTTCCGGGGTCCTCCCCTTCCAGGTATCCCCGGCCGTAGATGGCGGCCAGGGCCCCGACCACGGAGATCAGGAGCACGAACAGGCAGGACAGGCCGTCCATGCCCAGGGAGAACGATCCCAGGGGAACCGCCCAGGGAAAGGAGATCTCCCAGGGCAGGCCCTCCGCCAGGAACGAAGCGCCGGAGGCGGCCGCAGCCAGGGCTCCCGCCACGGCGAAGGCGGGGCCGGTTCCGCGGGCGCGGGTGCGGGCCAGAACGGCGGATGCGAGCGCCCCGGAGGCCAGGATGAGAAGCGAAAGGAACAGTGCGCCCATGGTCAGCCCCTCGCGTCCGGAGCGGTTTCGATCATGCGGTCCACTTCCCCGGCCCGGCGCAGGACTTCCTCCCGTAGTGCCGGGCGGGCGACGGCTTCTTTGAAGGCCGGCTGGGACAGGGCGAAGGAAAGCCGGGACAAAAGGTGCAGGTGGCCGCGGATGGTGGGGCTGACGATGGCGAACAGGGTGTGCACGGGCTGGCGGTCAACGGCGTCGAAGTCCACCGGATCGTCCAGGAAGCACAAGGAGATCATGGGCCGGGGGATGTGCAGGACGATGGGGTTGCGGATGTGGGGGATGGCGACGCCGTTGCCGATTCCCGTGGAGCCCAGGGACTCCCGGGTCACGAGCACGTCCAGGAGAAAGGCGCGGTCCACCTCTTGCGGCAGGGGCATGAGCCGGACCACCTCGGTGAGCAGGGAGAGCTTGTCCTTTCCCGCCACGCGGTAATGGATGCCTCCGGCCTCCAGCGCTTCCGCGAGGCCCGGCAGCTCTCCCGGGCGGTCCTCCTTCAGCATGGCCACGGAAATGGGCACCCGGTTGGCGGTGGCCCATTCCAAAAGCTCGGTGCGATTGAAGCGGTACTGGTCGTTGACCCGGTGGGCGGGCAGCCCCCGCTGGGCGATCCAGCGGTGCACCACTTTTTCCGAGACCTTCAGAAGAGTCGCGACATCCTGGACGACAAGTTTCATGCTTTCCGCCCCGGTGATTTCCCGCCGCATCACGGCCAGACAAAGCCTTCTATGCCGATGCCTATCGCCTGTCAAATGGAAAAAAGCAAGGGAAGGTGGGGGAAAATTAGCTGAAAAAATGGATGGTTGTACCGGGCGTCCCCAGGCGGAAGGGCCGGGTGCAGGGAAAGGCGGTTCCCGGAAGCAAAAGCGGAGAAAGACGACCGGGCAAAAGCAGGCGGGCGGAGGACCGCCGGGACGATTCCCGGCAACCGGACCGCGGGCCCGGATCTAACCGATTTCTCCCTGCCCCGGACCTGCACCCTCACCTACAACGCCGACAACATGCCCGCCTCGGCGGTCTCCGCAGGGGGCGGCCAGACGACGACAGCGGAGTACCTGTACGACGGGGAGGGGGTCCGGGCCCGGAAGGCG
>JBFMHL010000290.1:0-54251 GCA_040753055.1 Thermodesulfobacteriota bacterium
GCCGGGATCCTGGAGAACGTCCGGTACTTGGCGGGCCTGGTGGACGACGTGGAGCTCCTGATCTTCGAGTCGGACGAGATCTCCCCCATCCCTAGCGCGGCCGAGGTGAGAGAGCTTTCCCGCATCGCCCGGGACAACGGCCTCACCTACACCGTGCATCTCCCCCTGGACCTGTGGCTCGGGGCAGCGGACGAGGCCGAAAGGAGCGCCTCCGCGGGCAAGGTGCGGAGGATCGTGGAGCGCATGGCTCCGGCGGAGCCTTTTGCCTATGTCTGCCATCTGAACGGCGACCGGCCCGGACCGGTTCCTTCGGCGCATCCGGATCGCTGGGCCGGGCAGTGTCGCCGCTCCCTGGAGGAGATCGTCCGAAGCGTTGCGCCCCAGCGCATCTGCGTGGAAACCCTGGACTACCCCTTTCCCTTTGCGGAGGGGCCGGTCCGCGGCCTGGACTTGGGCGTCTGCCTGGACGCGGGCCATTGCAGGCTCCACGGCTACTCCGCGCAGGAGATCATACGGGACCACGGGCCGCGCATCCGGGTGATGCACCTCCATGGCGTGGCGGACGGCAGGGACCACCGGCCCCTTTCCTGCATGGACACCGAGGAGCTGGCGTTCCTCTCGTCATGGGCCGGCGGGGATGCAACCGTTCCCAGGGTCCTCACCATGGAGGTTTTCAGCCGGGCTAGCTTTGAGCAAAGCCTGCGCTCCATGGCCGCCTTTTTGCGGGATTGAGCCAGGGTCGTCTCAATCCCGCAGCCTCATAAGCTTTTCCATGCCCTGCTTCGGGTTCTCGTTCTGCTCCAGAACCCACTCCATCAGCTTCCCGACGGCGGCGCCGGACGAGATCGCGTCCATGGCCATTTCAAAGCCCTGGCGATAGCTCCCGCATTTGCCGGAAAGATAGAGAATCGCGGAGGCGTTGGCGCAGGCATAGGCCCGGCAGGCCGTATGCCTCTTTCCGGAAAGAACGTCCACGAAGCGCTTCGCCTCCGTCTCCAGGTTTTCCTGCTGGACCAGCTCCGCAAAGGGCTGGTTTTTTATCCCGAAGTCCTCGGGCGTAAGCTCGTAGGTCCTTTCTTCTCCGTCGCGAAACTCGGTCACGAGGGTGGGGCCGGAGACCGAGATCTCGTCCATGACCAGGGCCTCGCCCGAGGCGGCACCGCAAAACACCAGCCCCTTTTCATACCCGATGCCCCGCATGACCTCCGCGGTGGCGGCGATCATCTTGGGCGTCCACACGCCCCGCACTCCCACGGTGGGCCGGGCCGGATTGGCCAGCGACGCGGCGATGTTGAGGACGGACCCGAAGCGGATCTGGCCGAGGATGCGGAACAGGGCGCTGGGGTGGATTCGGGCGCTCATGCCGTTGTAGATGCCGATCCCGGCGTTCCGGATGCTTTTGTCCACGGTTTCCGCGCGGCACTCCATGTCCACGCCCGCGGCTTCCATGATGTCCACCGCTCCGCAGAGCGAGGTGATGGCGCGGGCGCAGTGGCGGGCCATCTTCACGCCGCGGGCAGCGGCGATGACGGCCGCGGCGCTGCTCACGTTGAAGGTCCTCTGGCCGTCCATGCCGGTGCCGCTGTTCTCCGTGAGCGGCCGGGGAAGGCCTTCACCGGGTTGCACCGTGTCCAGCTCCAGGATGGCTTCCATGGCCCCGGCGATCTCCCCTGCGGTCTCGCCCTTGGCCGCCAGGGCCGCCAGCAGCGCTCCCTGCTGCAGGTCCGGCTGCCTGTTCAAAAGAAGCTCCCGAAACAGGTCGTAGGTCTCTTGCTTGCCTAAATCGCCCCCGGCGATGACGGTCTGGATCTTTTCCCCGAACGCTTTGATGGCCTGCATCATTCCTCCCTCTTTTCCGGGTAGAGCAGAATTTTCATGCTGATTCTCCGCTTGAGGAGATCCAGGGCTTCCTGAAGCTCCCCGAGCCCCATCCTGTGGGTGACCAGGTCTTCCACTGCCACCGCGCCGCTTTCCAGCATCGCCAGGGCCTGCTCGCCGTGGCGGAAGCTGCAGCCGTAGGCCCCGATGACGGACTGCTCCAGGTAGTGGATCCGGTTCAGGTCCAGGGCCCGGAGCCCATCGGAGGGTGCCAGGCCGGAAAAGACCAGCAGCCTGCCCCGAGGCCCCAGGTGCTCCGCTGCCTCGGCGTAGGCCTCGGTGCTTCCCACGGCCACGGCGCAGACGTCGCTTTCTTCCCAGGCATCGCCCGCCAGCGAGCCGCTGAAGGCCCTCCTCCGCGGGTCGGGCTCCACCACCCGGACCCGGGCTCCCAGGCTCCGGGCGGCCCTTGCCATCAGAGCGCCCGCAGGCCCCCCGCCCCAGATGGAGATCCGCTCGCCTGCACCCAGGCGCGCCAGCTCCAAGGCGTTCAGGCAGCAGGACAGGGGCTCGGCGAAAACGGCCGTGTCGGCGGGCATTTGGCCGGGAACCCGGAGGAGGCTTTTTTCCGGAGCGCAGACCAGGGGCGCGAACCCGCCGTCCCTGTGAAAACCCATGATCCTCATGTCCCGGCACAGGTTTCCGGCCCCCTTGGCGCACATGGGGCATGCCCCGCAGGAGGTTCCGGGGTACACGTAGACCCGGTCTCCGGGCCGGAAGCCGGTCGCGAGGCTCCCGGTTTCCAGGACGGTCCCCACCGCCTCCTCGCCCGGGATCCTGGGCAACACCAGGTCCCGGTGCCCCTTTTCGATGATCTTTAGGTCCGTGCGGCAGAGCCCGGTCACGTCCACCCGGAGCAGGACTTCATCAGGCCCGGGAGCCGGGCGGGGGACTTCCCGTACGGCGAACGCGCCGATCCTGTCCACAACCACCGCCTTCATGGCACGATCCTTTCCGCGGGCGTCCGTATGCTCGCATTATGTTTGCTCATCCGGGAATCCCCGCCTCTTCAAAGGTCATGACCTCCCGGTGCATGCGGGCCGCGGCATCGAGCAAGCTCATGGCCAGGGCCGCGCCCGTGCCCTCGCCCAGGCGCATCCCCAGGTCCAGGGCGGGGGAAAGCCCCAGGTGCCGGAGCATGATGCGATGGCCGGGCTCCTCGGAAACGTGGCCCGCGAACATGTAATCGGTCGAGGCCGGGCACAGGGCCGCCGCGATGAGGGCCCCGGCTGTGGAGATGAAGCCGTCCACCACCACGGGCTTCCGGCGGTATGCCGCGGCCAGGATGCATCCGGCGATCCCGCCGATCTCGAAGCCCCCCACCTTGGAGAGCACGTCCAGGCCGTCGGCGGAGTCAGGCCGGTGCAGGGCGAGGCCTGTTTCGATGGCTTCCTTTTTCCGGGACAGGCCCCGGTCGTCTATTCCCGTTCCCCGGCCCGCCATTTCGTCCGCGGAAGCGCCCGTTACGCACATGCCGATGGCGGCCGACGGGGTGGTGTTGCCGATGCCCATGTCCCCGGTGCCCAGGAGCGAGTATCCTTCCTCCAGCACCCGCGAGGCGGCCTCGAAGCCGCGCAGGACGGAATCCCGTGCCTGGTCCCGTGTCATGGCGGGCTCTCGGGTGAAATTTTTCGTGCCTTTGTCCACCTTCATGATGCGAAGCCGGCCTGCGTTGGGCAGGCCCGCGGGGTCAAGGTCCCGGGCCACGCCCATGTCCACCACGAAGACCTCCGCGCCCGCGTGGCGGGCCATGGCGTTGATGCCCGCTCCACCGGCCAGGAAGGTGCTCACCATGGCCACGGTGACCTCCTGGGGAAAGGCGCTCACGCCGTCCGCGGCCACGCCGTGGTCCCCGGCGAAGATGAGGACCGCCTTCCTCCCTGTTTCCGGGCGCTCGGTTTTCTCGATGCCGCAGAGCTTCTCCGCCATGTCGTGGAGCCGTCCCAGGGCCCGCGGGGGCATGACCAGCCGCGAGGTGCGCTCCTTGGCCTTTTCCATGAACGACCGGTCCGCCGGCCGGATGCCTTGCACGATCTCTTGCAGTTCCTTCACTGTGTTCTCTCCTGCCTGGTTAGAGGGGGATGGCAGCGGCCGCGCAGAGGGCCGCGGCCAGGGACAGCACGGAGGTCAGAACCATGAGCTGCCGGGCCTTGCGGATGTCCCCGGGTCGGGGATCGGGAAACTCCCTGCCGAAATAGGGCTTGGCCACGAGCCGGCCGTGGTAGACGGCCGGGCCCGCCAGGCGAACCCCCAGCGCGCCCGCGAACGCGGCCTCGGGCCTGCCCGAGTTGGGGCTCTTGTGCAGCACCGCGTCCCTTCGGGCAACGGCAAGGCTCCTGCGCCCCGACCTGCCCAGGACCTGGGCGGCCAGGGAGATGAGGGGCAGGGATAAGCGCGCGGGCAAAAAGTTGGCCGCGTCGTCCAGGCGGGCCGAGGCCTTTCCGAAAAGCCGGTAGACATCGTTTTGATAGCCCACCATGGAGTCCAGGGTGGAGGCCATCTTGAAGGCCAGGGCCAGGGGAGCGCCTCCGATGGCGGCGAAGAACAGGGGCGAAATCACTCCGTCCACCAGGTTCTCCCCCACGGACTCAATGGCCGATCGGCAGATTCCCGCCCGGCTGAGAACGCGGGCGTCCCGGCTGACGATCATGGCGACGCGGCTCCGGGCCAGCTCCTCGTCTTCCGCTTCCAGCGCCCGCTCCACCCCCAGGGCCGCGTCGTTGAGCGAGCGAGCGGACAGGCAGGTGTAAAGGAGCAGCGCCTCCACGGCCGTTCCCGCCAGAGGGTGCAGGCAAAAGGCCGCCCGGACCAGGCCCCAGGAAATTGCGTAGGCGCTGAGGATGAGAAACCCGGCGAACAGGGCCCCGGACAGGACGAGCCCCACCGGAAGCCTGCGGAACGGCCCTTCCAGACGAGTGATGGCTCGGCCCATGAGCCGGACCGGATGGGGCAGCCAGGGCGGGTCGCCCAGGGCCAGGTCCAGGAGCGCGGCAAGGAAGAGGGCGATCCACAGGTGCCGGGTTTGCATCAGCGTTTCGGTCATGGTCGTTGCCTGGGCGGATGTCCGGGGATGCTTTGTGCGCCTTTTCTTTCCTCCAGCCAGGCGAGGATGTGGTCCCGGACCAGGGCGTTCTGGGCGGGCGACTTCAAGGAGACGCGGAAGAAGCTTTCGGTAAGCCCGGAGAAGTTGGCGCAGTCGCGGATGAGGATCTTCTTCTGCAGAAGATGGGCGCACAATGCGGCCCCGGTTCCGCAGCAAAGCTCCCCCAGGACGAAGGAGGTCCTCCCGGGATACAGGCGGATGTCCGCCCGTCCGGCGAGCCCCCGGGAAAAGGCTTCCCGTTCCCGGTCCAGGAAGGCACGGGTGCGCTGTTCGTGGAGCTCCGCTTCCCGATGCCGGGAGGAAAGAAACAGGATCGCTTCCTGGGCCAGCGTGTTGACGCTCCAGGGCGGTGAGAGATCCCGGAGCTTTTGCGCGGCCTTCTCCGGCCCGTGGCAGAAGCCTGCGCGCAGGCCCGGAATTCCGAAAATTTTGGACAGGCTGATGAGTGTGAGCACATTGGGCAAGTTGCGGTTGGCCAGCGAAGCGGCCTGCTCCGGCTCCGCAAAGCCCAGGTAGGACTCGTCCACCACGAACAGGGTGCGCGGAGCGCGCACAGCCAGGTCCTCCAGATCTCCGGGTGGGATCAACACACCGGTGGGATTGCTGGGATTGCAGACGAACACCGCGTCCGCGTCCTGCGCCGCCTCGGCGGCCCGGCCCGGATCCGGGACAAAGGAGCGGGACCGCTCGCCCGTCAGGGTCCTGACCCTGGCCCCCTGCTGCCTGAGCGCGTCGGCGTAGTCGGCATAGGTGGGGGTGAAGACGAGGGCCTTGCGGATTCCCAGGGCCCGGGGGATCAGGTAGATGAGCTCCGTGGTCCCGTTCCCGGCGGCGAGGTTTTCCGGGCGCAGGCCCCGGCATCGGCCGAAGGCCCGCCGCGCCTCTTCCGCGTCCACATCCGGCAGGGAGACGGCGTCGGCCACGTGCTCGGCCAGGTGCTCCAGCAGCCCCGGCACCGGCCCCAGGGGGTTGATGTTGCTGCTCATGTCGCAGATGTCGCGGGGGGGGCAGCCCAGGGACAGGGCCGCCCGGAAAATGTTTCCGCCGTGGCCGTGCATCATAGGGGCCACCTCGCGGAAATAGCCAGGAAGAACAGGGCCTCGCCCACCTCGGTCATGGCGCCCAGCATGTCGCCGGTGATTACCCCCAGCCTTTTTTTGTAGAAGAGGACCAGGGCCGGGCCCGCCAGCAAAAAGGCCAGGTTGAGGACGAAGAAGCGGCCGCCCAGGAACAGGGAGAGTAGAGCGGCCGGAATCAGGCCCGCAAAAACCGAAACCGAAAGGGGCTTTTCGAAGAAGGCCCGTCCCGTCCCGTTTTCGCGGCCGTAGGGAAGCCCCAGGAGGCCGAACAGCATGAGCGCCCGCGCATAGGCGGGAACCAGCATTACGGCCAGGAAACGGTGGGGGCCCAGATGGGCCAGGCCCGCCGTTTTCACGGCCAGGCACAGGACCACGGCCAGGAGCCCCATGGCTCCCACCCGGCTGTCCTTCATGATGCTGAGCGCCCGGTCCTTGCCGTGGTGGCCCATCAGGCCGTCCGCCGCGTCGGCCAGCCCGTCCAGGTGGAGCCCGCCGCTCACGACTGCCAGGAAGACCGCATCCAGCACGCCCGCCGCCTGCGGAGACCACCACACGCAGGCGGCCCGGTCGAGGCAGGCGGCCAGCAGGCCCAGGAAAAGCCCCGCCACCGGGAAGCAGGCAACCATGCCGGCGGGCTCGAACCGGGCTTGGGCCGGCGCGGGCAGGATGCTGAGAAAACCCAGGGCGGACGCAAAAAGGGAGGGAAAGCGTCGGATGGCGGCGATCCTCATGGCCGTCCTCCTCCCTTCACCTGCACGGGAATTCCGGCCACCATCCAGAGCACCCGGTCCGCCGCGCAAGCCACCCGCTGGTTGAGAAGGCCGGACAGGTCGCGGAACCTGCGGGCCAGGGCGTTTTCCGGAACGATGCCCGCCCCCACCTCGTTGCTCACGCAGATCACGGGGCCGGCGGCCCGGCCCAGGGCATGGGCCAGGCCCGAGAAAAGGCCGGGGAGGGCGTCTTCCTCCCGGCCTTCCACGAGCAGGTTGGAGAGCCAGAGGGTCAGGCAGTCCACCAGGAGGACGGTGCCTTCCCTAGACTCCCGCGCAACGGCTTCCGCCAGCAGCAGGGGCTCCTCCAGGGTGACCCAGCCGCTCCCGCGCTCGGCCTTGTGCTTGCTTACCCGCTCCTCCATCTCGGGGTCGCGGGGCACGCAGGTGGCGATGTATATCTTTCGTTGAGCCCCGCAGGACTCGGCCAGCCAGAGGGCCCGGGCCGTTTTCCCGCTCCGGCAGCCGCCCGTGACCAGTACTTTCTCCCTCACTTGCCCGCTCCTTTTTCCATGGCCCGCAAAATGGCCTCCACGTCCACGTGTTGCGTGAAATGCTCTGCCAGAAGGTCGTACTGCCGGTCCCGCGCCTCCGGCCCTCCCAACGCGGGTACGGGCAGGTTCTCCAGGCCCAGGCCTTCCAGCCAGGCGGAAAGGATGCCGGGGCTGTCGAACAGGCCGTGTATGTAGGTTCCCGTGACCCGGCCCGACCCGGACACGCACCCGTCCCGGCCGGAGACCGGCTCCTGGTTCCGGGAGAGGACCTCGAGCCAGGCGTCGCCTCCGCAAAGCTCGGTCCGCCCCATGTGGATCTCGTAGCCTCGTCCCTCTTGGCCCTTTAAGGAAAAGCGGGTGAGCGTGGTGGTCTTGGGAGCGCACAGGCGGGTCCACACCGGAAGCAAACCCAGGCCCGTGCTCGCGCCGGGGAGCCCCTCCAGCCCCTGGGGGTCCTCCACGGCCTCCCCCAGCATCTGAAAGCCCCCGCAGATGCCCAGGACGTGCCCGCCGCCTTCTTGGAACCGCAGCAGGGCCTCCTTCCAGCCCGTGCGGACCAGCCAGTCCAGGTCGTGCCGGGTGCTCTTGGAGCCGGGCAGGATGACTGCGCGGAAAGGCGAAAGGTTTTGGGGTTTTTCCAGGAAGAACACGTGAAGCCCCTCCACGCGGGCCAGGGCGTCGAAGTCCGTGAAGTTGGAGATGTGGGGCAGGCGGATGATTCCCACGGAAGGGGCCGGAACCTTGCCCGGCGGGGGCGCGGGCGGCGACTCGATGGCCACCGAATCCTCGCTCTCGATGATAAGGTCTGGCTTGTGGGGCAGCAGGCCGAACACGGGCTTGCGGGTCTTCCTCTCGATCCAGCGGACTCCGGGCGCGAACAGGGAGAGGTCTCCGCGGAAGCGGTTCACCACGAACCCGGCGATGCGCTCCCTCCGGCTCGGGCTCAGGCAGTCCAGGGTTCCCACGATCTGGGCGAACACGCCGCCCCGGTGGATGTCGGCCACCAGGACCGCAGGCGCGCCTGCATGGCGGGCCATGTTCAGATTGACCATGTCCCGGGCCATGAGGTTCACCTCGGCGCAGGAGCCCGCCCCCTCCAGTATCACGCATTCGTACTCCCGCCGCAGGCGGTCCAGGGCCCTTTTGGCCTCGCCGGACAGGTCCGCCTTGGTCCGCCAGTAGTCGGATGCGCTCATGGTCTCCCGGGCCCGGCCCAGCACCACCACCTGGGAGCCCAGGTCGGTCACGGGCTTGAGCAGCACGGGGTTCATGTCCACGTGGGGGGGGATGCGGGCGGCCTCGGCCTGGACGATCTGGGCCCGGCCCATCTCCAGCCCCTCGGGCGTGACCCCGGAGTTGTTGGACATGTTCTGGGCCTTGAAGGGGCAGACCCGGACCCCGCGGTCGGCCAGTATCCGGCACAGGGCCGTGGCCACAATGCTCTTGCCCACGTCCGAGCCCGTGCCCAGCACCGCCAGGCAGCGGGCCTTGTTGGATGCTCGGCTGCTCATGGCGCGTCCGTTGCTCCGTACTTCTCCAGGTAGCCGCGGGGCGTGACCAGGAAGCTTCCGTGGCGGAAGGTTTTGCTGTTGCCCACGAACAAGATGGTCTCCATGTCCACATCCGCTTCGGGCAGCCCCTCCAGGGTGCACAGCGTGACGCTCTGGTTCTTGCGCATGGCCCGCCGGACAACTCCCGCCGGGGTCGTCCCCGGCCGGTGCCGGGCGATGATTTCGCAAGCCCTGGCAAGCTGCCAGGTGCGGGTTTTGCTTTTGGGGTTGTGGATCACGATGACGAAGTCGGCCAAGGCGGCCGCATCCAGGCGTTTTTCAATGGTTTCCCAGGGCGTGAGGCGGTCGGACAGGCTGACGGAGGCGAAATCGTGCACCAGGGGCGCGCCCAGGAGGGCCGCGCCCGCGCAAAGGGAGGGGATGCCCGGCACCACCTCCACCGTGAGCTCCCCGGGACCGCCGGGGGGAGCGCCGGCCGGGGAAACGGGAATTCCTTGGGCGCGGCACACCTCGAAGACCAGGCCGGCCAGGGCGTATATGCCCGGATCGCCCGAGCACACCAGGGCGCAGGGCCCCTGCTCGCGGGCGGCCCGAACCGCCGCGGAAACGCGCTCCATCTCCCGGGTCATGCCCGAAGCGATGAGGGCTTTGCCCGCGAGGAAAGGCCGGATCAGGTCCAGGTAGGGAGTGTACCCGGCCACGACCCGGGCCTCCGCCAGAACCTCCCACGCCCTTCCCGAAAGGTGCTCCGCGCTTCCCGGCCCGATCCCTACCAGGGACAGGCGAGGCGGGCCACCGCCAGGGTCGCCTTGCCGGACTTGGTCTTGGTGATCAGACATTTCTTCGCGTTCGCCGCTTTCATGGCCGCTGCTTCGCATACGCTCGACGCTCCCAGGTAGCGCTCCACCATTAGGGACGGGGTGGGCACGTTTTCCACCTGCGCCAGCTCCCGGCTGGTGAACAGGCGCAGGTTTGCGTTCAATCTCCCGGCAAGCCACAGCATTCCGGGCTCTTCTGCCTTGATGTCCGCGGTGGCGAGGCAGAGGATGCTCCTCACCGAAAGCCCCCGCGCATTAAAAACCGTTTCCAGGAATTCTTTTAGCTCCTCGCCCGGAACCCCCTTCCGGCATCCCATTCCCACACACAAGCTCCTGGGCCGGAGAACCAGGGTTCGGGGGCCGAAGGGGCCGGCTTCGTCGCTCACCGCCACGCAGGGCGCATCCCCGTCCAAGCCGTCCTGTGTTTCCGCGCGCCGGAAGTGCTCCGGGGGCGCGTCCCGGAAAAACCCCAGGGGATCCAGCAAAGGCACGGGCTTTCCTTCCAGAAGGGAGCGGCTCACCCATTTCACGGCTTCCGGGTTTTCCATGAAAAGGCCCCGGTCCCGCGCCAGGACGTCCACGCCGGGCAGGCCGTGGGCGTCGGTGGCCGTGGTGATGACCGGAAGAGCCCCGGTCCAGCCGGCCACCGAGCGCGCCAGGTCGTTGGCGCCTCCCAGGTGGCCGGAGAGGAGGCTTATGGAGAATCGCCCCGCGTCATCGAGCACCACCACGGCCGGGTCCTCGGACTTGCGGCCCAGAAGCGGGGCCGTGACCCGGACGGCGATCCCCGCGGCCATGATGAAGACATGGCTCCGGTATTGCCGGAAGCTTTCCGCCACCTGCGGGGCCAGGGAGGTGAAGGCGCGGGCCGAGGCGGGGGGATCGGCCACGGAGGCGGAGAGAAAGAGATCGCCTCCTCCCGCGTGCCCAAGGATGCGAAGGCCCAGGGCCCGCCCGTTCTCGGTGAGGGCCCAGACGGCGAGGTCTTGATTGCTTTGCTGCTTTGTCATCGAACGTTCCGTCCCTTGCGGAACCCGTGGGAAAAGCTCGGGTCGTAGAGCCGGGACGCCTTGTCGTTTGCCGCTTTTTCCAAAGCCGGGCCTACGATGATGAGCGCCTGGCGGGTGATGCCCTCTCGGGCGAGGACTTCTGGAAGCTCTCCCACGGTGGTGGAGACGATCTTCTGGTCCGGCTGGCTCACCCGGAACGCCACGGCCGCCGGAGCGTCCGCCCCGTAGGAAGGCGCCAGGGCCTCCGCCACCTTCCCGGCCAGGGAGGCGGAGAGGTATATGGCCATGGAGCTGCCGTGCCGGGCCAGCTGGGCCAGGGCTTCCCGCTCCGGCACCGGGGTCAGGCCCTCCATCCGCGTGATGACGAGGGTCTGGGTGCTTTCGGGAACCGTAAACTCCAGGTGCATGGCCGCGGCCGCGGCCAGGGCGGAGGTGACGCCGGGAATGACCGAGAAGGGAATGTCGAGGGCGGACAGGCGGTCCATCTGCTCCCGGATCGCGCCGTAGATGGAGGGGTCGCCCGAGTGCAGGCGAACCACCTTCAGCCCGGCCCGATACCCTTCCTCCAGGAAGCCTGTGGTCTCTTCCAGGTTCATGGGGGCGCTGCTCACGCAATGCGCCCGGGGCCCGGCCCAGGCAAGGACCGCCTCGGGCACCAACGACCCTGCGAACAGGACCCGGTCGGCCTCCTCCAGGGCGCGCCTGCCCTTGACCGTGATGAGCTCGGGATCGCCCGGCCCGGCGCCCACGAACAATATGGGATACCGCTTCATGGAAGGTCTTCCCCCTTGCCTTTGGTTCCGAAGAGAACCCACACCGGGTTTTCCGCCGAGAGCATCCGGCCGTGGGACAGGGACGTCCCACGGGCGGCCTGTACTTGCACCACGCCGGTTTCCAGCCCCGCGCCCTCCATGGCCGCAAGGCCTGCGTGGAGGCTTTCCAGGAGCACCGCGTTGACCACCATGACGCCGCCCGGCCGAAGGCGCATGGCCGCTTCCCGGACAATGGGGCCCAGGCTCCGGCCGCCGCCTCCCACGAAGATCCGGTCCGGGTCGGGCAGGCCATCCATTCCCTCGGGAAGCTCGGCTTGGACGACCGCCAGGTTCCAGATCCCGAAGCGCTCCCGGTTGGCCCGGATGTGCTTAACGCGCCCCGGGTTCTTCTCCACGGCCACGATGGGGCGGCTCTTGATGAACAGGCCAGCCTCGCAGGAAAGCGATCCGCTTCCGGCGCCCAGGTCCCAGAGCACCAGCCCGTCGGAAAGGCGGAGCCTGGACAGCGACACGGCGCGCACCTCGGCCTTGGTGATGACCCCGGCGTCGTGCTCGTACCAGTGCTCGGGCGCGCCCAGGCAGGGATCTCTCTGCGCCGGGCCCGGCTCGGCCCGTGTCAGGACCACCGCGTTGGGCTCCCGGAAATCCATGCCTGCGGCTTGGGCGGGTGTGAGCTCTTGCAGGGTTTCTCCGGGCGACCCCATCTCCTCCAGAACGAAGAGCTTGGTTCCCGGAACCCGGTTCTCCTGAAGGAAGCGTCCGATCCAGGCAGGGCTCCGGTCCGGTCCGGTGAGGACGAACACCGCGGCGGAGCCCCTCAGCGCCCCCAGCAGCGCGTCTTCGCCGGCCCGGCCGTGGAGGCTTACCACGGGAACGTTGGCCCAGGGCTTTTTGAGCCTCCCGAAGGCCGCAGCCAGGCTGGAGACGTTGGGAAATATCTCCACGTTTTCTTCGCCCAACTCCTTGATCAGGGTTCGGCCGATACCGAAGAACAAGGGGTCGCCCGAGGCCAGGACCACCACCTTCCCCCGCTCCCGGAAGCTCCGGATTTCCTCCACCGTCCCGGCGAGGGGCGAGCGGATGATGAGCTTCCGGCAGGGCAGGCCGCCGAAAGCCGCAAGATGCCTTTCCCCTCCTACCAGGAGGCCGGCCTCCCGGACCAGGGCTGCGAGGGCAGCGGGCAGGTCGTCCGCGCCCATTCCCACGCCCACCACGCGTACCGGGTTATTGTCGGATGCCTTCATGAAAAGCTCCTCACCTCCCTGCCTCCCGCCTTTCTTCGGGCCCGAAGACCGGGGCGCCGGCAAAGTCGAAGATCACGCAGTCCACGAGCATTTGGTCCCCGCCTAATGCGCGGGCCTGCCGCACGAGCTCCCGGCCCACGAAGGCGATGGCCTGCGGAAGCTCTTGTTGCAGCAGGAAGAAGGCCTGGCGGGCGGTGTTGGCCTGCAGGACGGTCCGGGCCAGCTCTTCGTGGCCGCCCAGGTCGCGGACCCAGCCTGCCAGCCGGTCCAGGGGCGTGTCCGATCGGGACGCGTGGGTCTGGGGGATGCCTGCGGCCATTTTGAGCGCCTTGCCGAAAAACACGGTCAGGGTCGTCCGGGGAGTCCGCTTCTCCGCCGCACTCGTCATGGCCGCCCGGAAATAATCGCCCATCTGAATGAAGGCTTCCTCGCGCAGGCCGGGAAAGAGCCTCTGCGCCGCCTTCTCGCTTCTTCTTCCCGTGGAAAACACCAGATGCCTGTTTCCCGTTGCCCGGGCCACGGATACCGCCGCCCGGATGGTCTCTTCGTAAGCCTCGTGGGAAAGGGGCTTCACAATCCCCGTGGTGCCCAGGATGGACAGCCCGCCCTCGATTCCCAACCTATGGTTCAGCGTCTTCCGTGCCAGGCGCTCGCCGTCTGGTACGAATATCTCCACCCGGACGAGAGCCTTGGCTCCCGCCTCGTCCAGCGCCTCCCGCACGTTTTGCGCGATCATCCTCCTGGGGACCGGGTTGATGGCGGGCTCGCCCACGGGAAGCTCCAGGCCCGGCTTGGTGACCCTTCCCACGCCCGGCCCTCCCGCGATGAGGACCGCGGGAGCGTCTTGGCGCTCCGGTTCCAGGACCACCCGCGCGCCGATGAGCGCGCCGTTGGTCACGTCCGGGTCGTCTCCGGCATCCTTAACCACGGTGCAGACGGCGGTGGCCGGTCCTTCCGTGCGGCAGGAATGCAGGGGGATGGCAAGCGCGCCGCCCGCCGGAAGCGCCACGTTTACGCGCTCCGGCGGATGCCGGAGGACCAGGGCCGAAACCGCTCCCTTGGCCGCGGCGGCGGCAGCCGTTCCCGTGGTGAAGCCGGATCTGAGCCTGTTTTTTCCCGGTTCGCCCATGCCGTGCCTCATGCAGCCCAGTAAAAGACCATGCCCGTGAAGATCAGGCTGGCGATCCGGAAACCCTGGCCCAAAAGCAGGATCTGCGCGCCCAGGCCGGGGGAGAACACCCCCATGTAGCGCGGAAGCTGATGCCGCAGGGCGCGGACGGGAAAGGCCGTGATGTTGCCGATGATGAGCGCCAGAACGGCCTGCTTCACGCTCAGGACCCCGGCGCTCATGAGGGCCCCGGCCGCCGCGAACCCGGAGGAGAACTCGGCCGCGAAGCTCAGCATGACGACCGAGACCGACTCCATGGGAACGATGCGGAGGGTCACGGTCCGGGCCATCCAATCTTGGGTCCAGTCGAATCCCCCCAGGCGGTTGAAAACGAAAACCCCCGCGTAGATGGGCACCACCCAAACGGCCACCTCCAGGACGCGCCGGGGCAGGCGTTTCTTCACCTCCAGGAGGATGTCGCCCTTGCTTCGCCTCCTGCGCTCCGGTGCAACGGGGGCCTCCTCGGCCCTTTGCAGGTCGGAGGCGGGGATATGGAGCCTGCCCCAGAGGGCGAAGAGCGCGGTCCGCAGGATGGCCGCTACAAAAGTAAGGCCCATGTAAATGAGCCCGGCGGTCCGGGTCAGGGGCACCACCACGAAGAAGACCGTGGGCAGATGCAGGAAGTAGGCGGGCAGCTGGTTGATGAGGTTGGAGAGGATGAGCTGCTTCTTGGTGATCTTGCCCGTCTGGTAGAACTCCAGCAGCATGGCGTTGGAGGCGGCGCCCGAAAAGAAAGCCGTGGAAAAGGCCGCGCTTGCATGGGGCGGCAGGTGGGCGAAGCGGAAAAGAGGCCCGGCCAGCCTGCCCAGGTGCCGGGTCCATCCCGCCGCTTCCAGGGCCTGGGCTGCGGCGAGTCCGGCGGCCAGGACCAGCATGAGCCGCAGGAGCGGAAAGGCCAGCCCCTTGGGCACCTGGCCCCAGGTGATAGAGGACCCCGGCCACAGGAGCCCCGCGCAGACAACCAGGAAGCTTGCGGCCAGAGACAGGAATAGGGATCGTTTGCCGGAGGCGGCTTTGTTAGTTTTCTTCATGGCCGGGCTTCTTGCACAGGATGAGCGTCCAGTAGTTGGGGCGCCGCGCTCTCAGGTTGCGGATATCGGTTTCGATGCTTTCGTCCGCCCGCCCGCAGGAGGTCACCGCAACGCTGCCCGCCCCCATTCCGTTTTCCTCCAGGGCGTCCACGATGTCGCCGGCATTGCGGTAGGCCTTGAGGAAGACGACGTTCTCCGGCTTGGACCCCATCTTCCGGAAGGTGTCGCCTCCACCCACCCCGGAAACGAGAAGCATGCTCTCCTCCCCCTCCACCAGGGGCTGGTTCAGGCGGGCGGCGGCGGCCTGGAAGGCCGTGATGCCCGGAATGCTGCAAATGCGGATGTGGGGCGCCAGCCGCTTCACCTGGCGGACCACGTAGCCGAAGGTGGAGTAGGTGAGGCAGTCGCCCACGGTGAGAAAGGCCGCGTCCTTGCCTTGCTGAAGCTCCCGGATCACCAGCCGGGCGTTCTCTTCCCAGGCTTTTTCCAGGGCTTCCGGGTCCTTGGTCATGGGGAAGCCCAGCACCCGGACCGGCGTGGCGGGGGGGATGTGCGGCGCTGCGATCTCCACGGCCAGGCTGTGCTGGTTCTTGGTGGACGAGGCCGTGAAGATCAGGTCCACACGGCCCAGCACCTGCGCCCCCTTGACGGTGATCATTCCTTCCCCGCCCGGCCCCACCCCGATTCCGTAGAGGGTTCCGGGGCCTTTCGTTCCTGCCGTCTCGCCGCTCATGAGAGGATCCTTTCCTCCGCCAGAATGGCCAGGGCGTTGACCACCGCCGCAGCCACGTTGGAGCCGCCCTTGCGGCCGTGATTGGTAATGAAAGGAATGTCGGCTTCCAAAAGCGCGGCCTTGGACTCCGCGGCGTTGACGAATCCCACCGGCAGGCCCACCACCAGGGCGGGCAGGGCCTTGGCCTCGCGGATGTTTTCCAGGAGCCGCAGCAGGGCCGTCGGGGCGTTGCCCACCACGTAGATGCCGCTCTCCATGATCCCGCAGGCAGCGTCCACGGCCGCCCGGGCGCGGGTGACGCCCTGCTCCCGAGCCTGCGCCGCCACTGCCGGGTCCTCCATGAGGCACAGCACCCGGCACCCGAAGCGCTCCACAGGCGCTTTCCGGATTCCGCTCCGGGCCATGTTGGTGTCCGTGACGATGGCGCAGCCCCTCCGGATGGCCCGGACGCCCTCCGAAAGAGCCCGGCGGTGGAAGCGGACCGTGCGGAGGTAGTCGAAGTCCGCGGTCGTGTGGATCATGCGCCGCACCACGGCCCAGTGCTCCGGGTCGAAGCCGTGGCGACCCGCCTCCTCGTCAATGATCGAAAAGCTGGTTCGTTCGATCTCTTCAGGCCTCACCGGATCCTCCGTTTCTCCTCCCGTACTCCCGGCAGGACTCGACAAAGCTGCCCGCCACGGAGGGGTTGCTCAAAAAATGAAGGTGAACGTAGCCGGCCAGGCACTGCCGTTCGGAAAACGCAGCCGGCTCCGTCTCCTTCCCCTCCCGGTTCAAAAGGCGGCAGGGGCCGGACCCGTCGGCCTGCGAGGGCGGGTCGGTTAGGTGGGAGTAATGGAACTCGTGGCCACGGACCCTCGTGCCTGCCTTGCCCAGGATCGTGTCCCGGCGCATCTCCACGTCCCGGTAGCCCAGGCTGCGCAGGCGCGGGGACATTGTGCACCCGAAATCGAAGCATCCGGCCATGGGGTGTTCCCGGCCGTCCGTTCCGCACAGGCTCCGGCACAGGTACATGAAGCCTCCGCACTCGGCGTAAACGGGCATGCCGTCCAAAAATCTTTGGCGGATAAGAGCGCGGAGCGATGCGTTTTCGGCTAGCGCGGCCGCGTGGAGCTCCGGGTAGCCTCCCCCCAGGTACAGGCCCTGTATCCCCGCGGGAAGTGCCGGGTCGTCGAGGGGAGAGAAGAAGACGATCTCCGCGCCGAAGCGCATGAGAAGATCCAGGTTGTCCTGGTAGTAGAAGCAAAAGGCCCGGTCCCTGGCCACGGCGATGCGAACCGGAGCCTGATCCGCCTCCATCTCCGGCGCGGGCGGAGCAGGGGGCAAAGGCACGGAGGGTAGGGCGGAGATCAGCCCGTCCAGGTCCAGGGACTCCTCGATCCAGTCTGCGAGCCGGGCCGCGTCTCCTTCGCCCAGGGCGTGGTCCTCCCGCGTGACCAGGCCCAGGTGCCGCTCGGCGATGGCCAGGTCTTCCCGCCGGGGCAGGGCTCCCCGGCAGGGCATCTTCACACGGCCGGAAAGGGCTTGCTCCAGCATCAGGCGGTGCCTTTGGCTTCCCACCCGGTTGAACGCAACTCCGCAGAAGGACAACTCCGGATCGAAGCCCTCGAAGCCCGCAACCAGAGCGGCCGCGCTCCGGGCCATGCTCCGGGCGTCCGCCACCAGGAGCACCGGCAGGCCAAGCCACTTGGCCATCTGGGCCGTGGACCCGTCCTCGCTCGTTCCGTCCACGCCGTCGAAGAGCCCCATGACGCCCTCCACCACGGCGATGTCGGAGTCTTGCGCCGCTCGGGCGAAGACCTCCCGGCACGCGTCCCGGCAGAGCATCCATCCGTCCAGGTTGCGGCTTGCCCGGCCCGAAACCTGGGAGTGGTGGCCCGGATCAATGAAGTCCGGTCCCGCCTTGAAGGGCGCCGCGCGCAGGCCGCGCCTCCGGAGGGCCGCCAGAAGCGCCAGGGTGACGGTGGTCTTGCCGCAACCGCTGTGGGTTCCCGCCACCACCAGGCCTTTGCAGCAACCCGCGCTCATGGGGCGCTCCCCTGCAGGCCGACCGCCGGATCGGCGGGAACCCGGCCCGGATACAGGATTTCGGCGATTCTCCATATCCCCTGGAGCAGGCGCGGAGTGGGCCGGGAGACCAGGGCCTCGTCCAGGATGTACACCTCTCCTTCCTGGACGGCCTTGATGAGGGAAAAGCCCGGCTCCTCCAGGATCGTTTCCCGGGAGACCTGGTTCATGGCTCCGGACTGGGCCAGGTACACGTCAATCGCGCCCGCGCGCGAGAGCAGGCGCTCCTTTCCGAAGACGGCGATGTTGGTGCCGCGGGAGGGAACGGCATCGGCGGCTGCGTTCAGCCCGCCTGCGGCCGTGAGCGCGAAGATGGCCATGGCCCCCGGAGAGAAGGTCTTCGTCTTGGAGTGCACGGCCTCGAAATAGACCCGCTTCTTGGGCCGGATCCCCCGCGACCACCTCCGCCACGCCTCCACCTGGCCGAAGAAGTCGTCGGCCAGGGCTTGGGCCTCCTTCTCCTTTCCCGTGAGAGCCCCCAGAATGCGCCAGTAGCCGGAAAGCTCCTCCACCCCCGAAGGCTGGAGGGACACCACCGCAATGCCGCGCTGTTCCAATATGGCCAGGAGCTGCGGGTAGGCTCGATCCACCATGGGGCGCACCAGGACCAGGTCCGGCCACGCGGCCAGGAAGCGTTCCGGATCGTCGCGATAGGAAAACCGGGGCCGGGCTTCGGCCTGGGGGGGATAGTCGTCCAGGGCCGAAACCCCGACGATTTCCTTGTCCAGGCCCAGGGCGAACAGGTTCTCCGTGTGGGCGGGATACAAGGAGATGATCCGCGTGAAAGGCTTGTCCGCCCGGACGATCCGTCCTGCGCCGTCCGTGATCTCCCGGCCGGCGATCCCCGGCGGAGAGTCAGCCGCCCGGGCTCCGGAGGCCGCGAGCAGGGCCGCCCAGAGAAGAGCCCCAAAAACCGTCCGGCCGTATGTGCGTCTGAATAGTCTCATCGGAATAGCACCTGGGGAACGCCCAGCTCCGGCTCCATGCGGACCAGGGCATCCTTTTCGAAGACGTCGCCCAGCACCCGGGGGACCAGCACATCTCGCACCGGACCTTGGGCCCGGATGCGGCCCTGCTTCAGGAAGACCAGGCTCCGGCAGTAGCGGAGCGCGAGGTTCAGGTCCTGCATCACCACCACGGCGGTGCGGCCCAGGCTTTCCACCAGGCCGGCCACCAGGTCCATGAGGTCCAGCGCGTGGCCCACGTCCAGGTTTGCGGTGGGCTCGTCCAGCAGCATGACCGGCGCGTCCTGGGCCAGCATCCGGGCAAAGGCCACCCGCTGGCGCTCCCCGCCGGAGAGGGCCGTGACCGGGCGGCCGGCGAAGGCCAGGGTCCCGGTGGCCTCCATGGCGGCTTCGGCTTTTTCCCGGTCCCGGCGCATGGGAGAGGAGAAAGGTCCCAGGTGCGGATGCCTCCCCATCAGGACGGTCTCCTCCACCGTAAAGGGAAAGGAGATCCCGTAATCCTGGGGCACCAGGGAGACGGTCCGCGCCAGCTCCCGCCGGGAATAGGAGGCGATGGGGCGGCCCTCCAGCCGGACCGCGCCTGCGTCCGGCGGCAGCAGCCGGCACATCAGGTCCAGGAGGGTGGTCTTGCCCGACCCGTTGGGTCCCAGGATGCCGTGGATGCGGCCTGGTTCCAGGGCCAGCTCGATCCCCGCAAGGGCCGGAACACCGCCCCGCGAGGCGGATATCTGTTGGAGCTCAAAGACCAGCGCCGGCCCCTTTCGTCATGCGCCTGCTGAATATCCAGCAGAAGAAGGGCCCTCCCAACAGGGCAGTCAGGACGCCGATGGGGATCTCGTTGGGCAGCACGGCCCGCGTGAGCGTGTCGGCGCTCAGCAGGAGCACCGCCCCCACCAGGAAGCAGGCCGGGATCAGCCGCCGGTTGTCCGGGCCGGTCAGGGGCCGGAGGATGTGGGGAACCAGCAGGCCCACGAAGCCGATGATCCCCGAAACCGCCACGCAGACCGCTGCCATGAGCGATGCCGCGGCCAGAAGAAGCGCCGTGATCCGGGATGTGTCCACTCCCAGGGAGGATGCGCCCCGTTCTCCCAGGGCCATGCAGTTCAGGTCCCGCGCGTAGGCCAGGCAGAAGGCGCTGCCCGCGAGGCCCGCGCCCAGGGTCAGGCCCGCCTCGGTCCAGGTCTTGGAGGCGAAGCTTCCCATGAGCCAGAAGATGATGACCGAGACCCGTTCGTCGGCCACGTACTTGAGAAAGCTGATGCCCGCGGAAAGGATGGCCGCCACGATGATCCCGGCCAGGACCAGATTGCCCGACGAGTAGCCCGCGCCCGAGGCCAGGCGCATGACCACGAAAAGCGAGGCAAGGGCTCCGGCAAAGGCGAAGAGGGAAACGCTCCACACGCCGCAAAGGGAGATGCCCAGGAGCAGGGCCAGGGAGGCCCCGAAGCCCGCCCCTGCGGAAACGCCCAGGGTGTAAGGGTCGGCCAGGGGGTTCCGCAGGATGCCCTGGAACACGGCCCCGGAAACCGCGAGGCTCCCTCCCACCCAGGCCGCGGTGAAGATGCGGGGAAGGCGCACCTGGGTGACCACCGCGTAGGCCGCAGGGTCCAGGCCCTGGGGAACGCCTTGCCCGAGGATCAGGGAGAGGATCGAACGGGCCACGTCCTTGACCGCAACGGGCATGTAGCCCAGGCCGGCGGAAACCAGGACGCAGATCATAAGCGCGGCTAAGGCCGCGGCCGGCAGCAGGCCGGGGGGGAAAGGGGCGGTTGGTTGTCTGCTTCGGATCAAGGCGCGGCCCTTCTTCTGCATTGTTACATCTGGTCCAGTCTGCCCAGGGCGCTCCGGAGGTGGTCCACCCAGATGTCCACGAAGACGTCGTACTCGGCCGTGCCTTTCAAGACCGTCCGGCAGTCGAATCCCTGCTTGGTGAGAACCGAAACCCAGGAATCCTCTTCCGGGCCGGCCATGTCGTTTTTGGCGTGGTCGCCGGCCACGGACATGAAGGGCATGAGCCACACGCGGGCCGCCTTACGCTTTTTCAGGTAGTCGGCCACCTGGCCGATCTCCGGGTAGCCCTCCACCGTACCGATGATGAGGTTGGGGTCTTTCTGCTGCATTTGCCAGTTGAGGGCCGAGTAATAGGCGTTGGCGGGGTGGGGCGTCCCGTGCCCCATGAGCAGCACCGCCTCGGAGGGTTTGCGGGCCGGCGGAATGGTGGCGAGGATGGCGTCCACGGCCCGGCCGAGGTCCTGCTGGGTGGCGAGGAGGGGCTCTCCCAGGGCCAGCTGCATGAAGCCGTCGGGCATTCCCTGGAAGGCCCGCACGGTTTCCTGGAGATCCCCGAACTCTTCACCCGGGATGGTGTGCAGGGACTGGACCGCCACGCGGGTGAAGCCCTCGTCCATCATCCGGGCCAGGGCCTCGGCGGGGGAGAGGAGGACCTTCCCCTGCTTTACCAGCTTGTGGCGGATGATGTGGGAGGTGTAGGCCCAGTAAAGGGGAGTTTCGGGGAAAACTTCGCGGACCCGTTTTTCGATGTTGTCGAAGGCGGCCTGGGCGGAAGCCTCGCTGGATCCGAAGGCTACCAGAAGAATCCCGGTTTTTTCGGGCTTGCGGCCCTGGGAGGCATAGAGGGGAGAAGCGAAAGCAATAAACGCGGCACAAGAGAGCAGCAGGATCGCTTTTTTCACGGGAGCGCCCTTTCCGGTCGTGAGTTCCTGTCCAGACCGGAGAAAGACGCCCTCCGGCCCGACATCGCCCGCCTGAAAGGGCTCGGCCCCGGTGACCGGGGGCCAATAAAAAAAGCCCTTCAAGCGGAAAACATGCTTGAAGGGCTGCACCCAGCTTCTTGACCCGTCATTGCCGGCCTATGGTCCGTTCCACGCGGCGGCTCGGCTTATCGTGCAAGGCAGGTCTTCTGGCTCTCGGATCAACCGCTTTTCCGCTCCTTCCCACCGGTTTTCCCCGGCAGTGGATTGTGCGGAAAGCGTCCCCGATGACAGCGGCGGGACCGCTCCCGATTCACACGGGATTCCCTGTTAGGCCCATTGGGCACCTTACGGGAGCTTAAATACGGCGGGGCGCAGGGAGATGTCAAGAGGCTTTTCGCGGAGGGGCCGGAGAGATGCTTGCCGGGCGGCCCTGGTCGCGGCATGTGCCAAAGGGAGAGCGGCGGCGGAGAACAAGGCCACCGCCGGCCCCTTTCCTCCGAGGCGACAGCCGGCCGGAAAGCCGTGGAAGATAGGGGAGTGCGCCCTGCCTGGAAGGTTCCCAGCACAATCGGGAACGAAATAAACCGTGTTCATTCAAGAACCGAGCTATGTTTCCTTGCTCGCCGCGCTCCCGGAGAAAAAACTGTGGAGCTTGCCGGTCAGGACACCAGGCAGTTCCGCGCAGGCCGAGCGAGCGGAGGGTTCTTTCGGACAGAGTCCCACCCCGCATGGCCTCCTTCCTTTTCGTCTTCCTTCCGGGCTGTGGGCGTGCGCTTTCACCGATTCGGGTTGCCCCTAATAGAGCTTGAAAAATCCTAAAAAGGAATTATCGTACAAATATACCAGAAAAATTGAAGTATTTGCCGGCATCACGAAATAATGCCCACATATGGGTCCAGGCATTTACGAGAAGCCGGAGAGAGTGGATCGAGCGGTTTCGTCTCGCCTTCAGGCCCGGCGGCCGGGGTGGAGAAGATGAAGACCGCCGCAAGATGGCAAGGAGTTCTTTCACAAAAGCATTGCCACGCACTTGAAGGGTGACCGGTTGTATAAAGAGTGATTATCGGTGTCCTACTCAATATTCACAACAAGGAAGACCATCATGAGCACTCGCAATATAGCTAAAGTTGGAGTAGTCGTTTCGGCCCTGGTGCTCTGCCTGTTGCCCGCGTACACTTTGGCCGGCAGCCTCAACCCTCCGGGCCCCCCCACTCCCACCATGAAGACCCTGGACCAGGTGGAAGCCAGGACTCCCATATCCCAGGCGGACATCCCCCTGATCATCTCCGCGAGGGGGTCCTTTTATCTTACGGGAAACATCACCGCCGCACAGACGGCAATAACGATAACCGCCGACAGCGTGACCATCGATCTGAACGGTTTCGCCATAACTGGTCCGGGGGCCGGTAATTACTGGGGAATCAATGCGAACGGCAGGCCCTGGGTTGTGGTTCGAAACGGTTTCATCAGATCATTTAGAAATGCGTTTCTTGGGGGCGATGATTGCGTTGCTGATAATTTGGTGGTCAGAAACTGCTCGTTAACAGGTATACAGCTAAACGATAGGGCAAGAATAACTAATTGCGTTGTAACTGATTGTTCTGGATCAGGTATCCAAGCACATGACATGTACATAATTAGCAACAATGTTTCTTCGCGCAACCTTCTTCACGGCATTATTGTGGTAGGAGGAGGGATAATAACGAATAATGTAGTAGATAACAATTCTGCAAATGGGATATATGGCGATTTTGGTCAACAAATTATTACATATAATCATGCGAGTTACAATAGTCAGTATGGTATATCGGTTGTTAATGCTTTAATTTATTATAATGTATTAGGAAACAACACGAATGGTTCCATTTCCTGCTCTGGTGCATGCAACTCCGGCAATAATTTGGAATAGAACGAGAGAGCTCCTGCACAGTGCAGCCACCGGCCATCGTGATGTAAACATATGGAGGACAGGATGAAGAGAACCACCATCGGCAAGGCAATGACAGCAGCTGCGGCTTGCCTGCTCCTTTCCATGGGGGCAGCCCTGGCCGTGAATATAGATCCCGGCAACGTAGGGGACAAGTACGCCTGGAGCGAGAACGGCGGGTGGATGGACGCCAAGCCCGGCGGCGACACCGGCCAAGGGGTGGAAGTGGCCAACGCAAAGCTCACCGGCTTCATCTGGTCGGAGAACTTCGGATGGATCAGCCTGTCGTGCCAGAACACCGATGCCTGCGGAACTTCCAGCTACGGGGTTTTTAACGACGGTCTCGGCAACCTTTCCGGTTATGCCTGGGGGGAAAACGTGGGCTGGATCAACTTTTCCCCGAAGGGCGGAGGAGTGGTCATCAACTCCATCACCGGCGAGTTCTCGGGAAGTGCCTGGGGAGAAAACGTGGGCTGGATCAAGTTCGCCGCGATCGCTCCCGTGGCATTCAGGGTGAAGACCAGCTGGATCTTGGAACCCGCTGCATGTTTCATTCGTTTGATCTATTGAAGCAAGAGGACGCGCTACAAGACATTCCAGCAGGGCACCGGCTGGGCGCCCCGTTCCCCCCCTCCTCGGCACCCGGCGGCCCGAAGCAGGAGCCAACGCCGAGCGCTTCCCGCCGCGCCTGCTTTCCATGGACATGAGCCTGATCTGCGTCCCTGGATCTCGGCCCGGCGATTAGCCGGGGCCTTACGGGACGCGGAGAGACCCGTGAGCCACTCCCTCTGCAGCATATTCTCCGGCCCACCCACCCGGGAGGTTTTCTATCGCCGTATCCATGGCCTTTTCAGGCTCGGTGCAGAAGCGCATGGGAATCGGTGCCAGGCGCATTATCGAGCCATTTTTCGCGGAGCAGGGGAAGGTGCTGCCGGAGAAAGAGCTGTCGGTTCGCTCGAACGAGGAAGTGGCCTCCCGCATAGTGTTTCCGATGTCGAAGCAGCGTGCGTTGCTGGAGGGATGACCTTACCGAAACAACCGGATGTTTCGTTTCATCTGATCGGGGGCATCTAAGCCGCGGTTTTCCGTCAGGCTCTCCACCAGGCAAAGGGCCTAAGACCTGTCTTCCATCCACTCGCCGGGTTGGAGATGGAAAGGCCCGGCGCCGATCATGTTCGTGATGGGGAAAAGGTGCCCGGCCTCTTGAACTATAGGGTGGTGGCCAGGGGCTCCCACGGTGAGACTGGCAAGATATCTGCTGAGAAATCGTTCTTCCATTGGTAGAAGCTGTTTCATAACCCCCTCAGCGTGATGAGGAGGCAGGCGATATGGAAGAAGGCCCTGCAGACCGTGATCAGCCTCTCGTGGCGGACCAGGAGCCTTCGGAAGTTGCCCAGCCAGGCGAAGGTCCGCTCCACCTTCCATCTCTTGCGGTAGCGGCGGAGCTTTCGCCCGTCCTGGGTCTTGGGCTTTTTCCTATTCTTGCGGTGCGGGCAGACAAGCTCGATTCCACGCCTTTTCAGCTCATATCGCAGCGGATCGCTGTCGTAGCCCTTGTCTGCGATGAGTCGCTTGGGCTTCTGCTTCGGTCTGCCCGGACCGTTTCGGGGAACCTTGATTTGGGCGAGGGTGTCGTGGGCCAGGGTCACTTCCGCCGGGGATGCCGAGGGTTGGGTGCTTCCCAGAGGAACACCCTTGCCGGCGACCACCACCCACTTTGTTCCTTTGCCCTTCTTGGTTTTTCCGACGCAGGCGCCCCCCTTTTTGCCGGTGCGAAGCTGCCGTCAATGAAGGCTTCTTCCCAATCCAGCAGAGCGGCTTCGTCCAGGTCGGCGAGGAACTTTCGCCAAATGTCCAGCCAGATGCCCTCGTCTTCCCACAGCCTGAGCCGCCGCCAGCGTGTGGCTGGGCTATTCCGTGGACAGTGCTTTCCAGGGAGCGCCGGTCCGAAGAATCCAGAGGATTTCTCCGAGCACTTCCCGGTTGTCAGCCCCTGGCCTGCCGCCTCTGCTCCCGGGTTTGAGCTTGGGGAGCAAGGGCCCGATCTTGGCCCACTGTTCATCCGTCAGGAATCGGGTATATCGCGCCATTGGATCACCTCCAACAGCTTACTACCCGAAATCGTTAAAAATGCATAGACTGCTAACGGTATAGAAACACAACATATATTGCTCGACACCTCCCAGGGCACAAGATGGGAGGTTATGAAACAGATTCTAATGACTTGGGGAGATCATCTTATCATAGGGGCGAAAAGACCCGAGGAGTAACACCACTTGGCCGGGATGTTCTTGAATGTATGGAAGGGTTGGGTATGCTCCCGGATCTCGCCCATGCATCGGAGACCACTTTTGATGATGTGCTTAAATATACCAAAGGACCGGTGATGGTGTCCCATACCGGAGTGAGAAGCGTGCATCCCAGCTGGCGAAACATTAATGATGACCAAATTAAAGCGGTGGCCCAGAGAGGCGGAGTCATAGGCATTATATATGAAACCATGTTTCTGGGGGGAAGGACTTTTGATCGGGTTATAGACCATCTTGAACACATCATGACTTTGGTCGGTGAGGAACATGCAGCCTTGGGATCGGACTGGGGCGGTTGCCTGCTTTTGCCACATGGAATGAAGAGCGCTTCTGACCTGCCTCGGCTTACTAAAAATATGACGGAAAGGGGTTGGACAAAACGTACTATGGCGAAAGTTCTGGGAGAAAACGCAGTGCGTCTGCTTCGATGCGCTCTGCCATGATATTTCCTTTCAAAGGTTTATTAGATACTGAATCACAACAATATATTGATGACTTCCATTTCTTTCACCAGAGATCTCCCGGATTTAAGAAGCTCATCAAAGTACGAACTTTTCCATGCCTTGATATGGTCGTTGCTATGTGTCATTTTGAGGTGGCTGCGAACCAAGCGGACCTGAAGCTATCTTGAAGGGGAAAATAGCCATCTCCCCCCCAGCCTAAGCCATGGTGAGTATCTGGCTGGATTTGGCCCTGCTGTTTGATGATGGAGATTATACAGTGGAAAAGAAACTGGTCGTATGCAGCATGTGCGATTTGTCCTGTACCCTGGAGGCCCAGGTGGAAAATGGAAGCCTGGTAAAGCTCCGGGGCTGGGCCGACCATCCGGTAACCCCCAATGTGTTTTGCAACAAGCCCGCAAACGCCGCTAAATGGTTCTACAACGATAAACGGCTTTTGCACCCCTTGAAAAGAAAGGGAGATCGGGGTTCCGGGCTATGGGAACAAATCAGCTGGGAGCAGGCCATGGACGAAATCGCCAGGCGGCTTCAGGACGTGGTGGACCGATACGGCCCCGAATCATTCGCCTGCTCTACATCTGAATACAATTCTCAGGTGGGTTCCGGGGCTTGCCGCCGCTTCATGAACCTTTTGGGAAGCCCCAATTACATCAGCGGGGTTTCCCTGTGCATGGGCAACACGGCAGCCGTCAATTCCATGACCTATGGCGGCTATCCTTTTCCGGATTATGAAAATACCCGGTGCGTCGTCTATTTCGGGCACAACCCCAAGCCCAACGTCTGGGCCGGGGAATACCAGCGGCTGAAGGCCGCCATGGCGAGGGGCGCCAAGCTCATAGTGTTAGACCCGCGCAAAAGCCATTGCGCGAAAATGGCGGATGTCCACCTGCAACTGCGTGCCGGTACGGACGCTGCCATGTCCCTGGGCTGGATCAACGTTATCATCATGGAGAACCTGTACGATAAGAAGTTTGTGTCCCAGTGGTGCGTTGGTTTTGAGGAATTGAAGGCCCGGGTTGCGAAATACCCTCCGGAAAAGGTGGAAACCATTACAGGAGTTCCCGCAAAGCTCATTCGGGAGGCGGCGCGCATGTACGCCCGGAATACTCCCGGCGTGATCCCCTGGACATGCATCACCGACCAGCAGATCAACAGCACCTCTGCCCTGCGCTGCCAGAGTATTCTGCGGGCCTTGACCGGAAATCTCAATATGCCCGGGGGGGACGTGATCCAAGGCCCCAACCCCATGGTGGTTTCCGAGTCGGAACTGGAACTCCACGAGGCTCTTCCCGACGATAAAAAAGCCCTTCAGCTCGGGGCGGACAAGCATCCGGTAATGACCTACCGGGGCCAGCAGGCTCTCAACGAACCACGCCAAAAGGTCTTCGGCCGCCCCTTTATCAACTTGATGAAAGGCCAGTACATGGCCCATCCACCCGCCGTATTCAGGGCCATGCGCGAGGGTTTACCCTATCCGGTCAAAGCCTTTTTCTCCGTCGCAAACAACACCCTCATGTGCTACACGAACCAGCAAGGAATCCACGAGGCTTTGAAAAGCGTGGATCTATTCGTTGTCAACGACATTTTCATGAGCCCCACGGCCCAGCTTGCCGATTATGTGCTCCCCGGAGACAGCTTTCTGGAGCGCCCGGTACTCTACAACGGCGCGGAGTGGATAAACACCTACTTTGTTTCCCCGAAAGCTTTGGAGCCGCCCGGTGAATGCAAAGACGTTTATTTTTTCTGGCGGGAACTGGCCGTGCGCATGGGAATGAAGAAGCATTTTCCGTGGAAGACACTTGAAGACTTATACGATTACCGCGTTGCGGCCACGGGCCTGTCCTGGGGAGAGATTCAAGATAATTTCTTCGCCATCCCCTCCGTGCCAGCGGAGGCAGTGCCAATGGTTAGAGGCCTGTTTAAAAGCCTTTCCCGTTTAAATCTTTTTTCCGGTTTCAACTCGATGATCCTTGGCACCATGCATCGGCAGCAGAAAGCCCGAAGCAGGTTATTGGGTCTGGGCATGGAGCGCCTGGCCCGCCTGTTTGAAGACCATATTTCCCTGAAATCCTATCCCTACAAAAAACTCGGTTTCGCCACGCCCAGCGGAAAGGTGGAGCTTTTCTCCAGCGTTATGGAGGGCCTTGGCCTTGACCCCCTGCCTTATTGGAAGGACATCGGCGCGCCTGACGAAACATCGGATTTTAGCGATCCGTACCCACTCCAGCTTTTCGTGGGGCTGCGGGAAGACGAATATTTCCATTCCGCCGGTCGGCATGTTGGAAAATTGCGCAAACGAAACCCCGACCCTCTGGCCATCATAAACGACAAGACTGCCCGTGAAATTGGAATTGAGGAGGGGGCCTGGATTTTCGTGGAAACCACATGGGGTCGGATAAAAATGAAGGCCAAGCTCAGCGCCGATATGCACCCGAACCTGGTGCGTCTGCCCCACGGGTGGTGGAAACCCGAAAAGGATCAGGGCGAGCCTTCACTTTCAGGCGCCTTTGATCATTCCGACGCCGTGCTTTTAGACGATGATCCCGCGTTCATGGACCCGGAGCAGGGCCTGCCGGACCTGAGGGGTGGGAGGAGGTGCAGGGTCTATCCCGTTGAGGACAACCGCTGAACCCATCCCGGCTTTGGCTTCCTGACCGAAAAGGTGGATCATCGCACGAAATTGGTCAGGATCTTCCCTACCTTTTCTGGCGGAGGCACCACCTTTTTCCCCGCCTCCATTACTTGCATGAGCCAGGCCATGTTTCTTCCCAGGACCTCCAGAATCTGAACTCCTTCCGGATCCTGGGCCATCTCGCCGGGGTTCATGCCGTGGGCCACGTTCCAGTAGTTGGAACAAGGAATGACCATCTCCGAATACAGAAGGTAATGGTTCAGGCCGTTCATGGTGGGAAGCCCGCCGGAACGCCGGACCGCCGCCACGGATGCCCCGGCCTTGTGGCGAAGCAGGGTCCCGCCGTTGACCGAAATCACGAAAAAGGCCCGGTCAAGAAAGCTTTTCATCGCCCCCGCGACCCCTGAAAAATGGACAGGAGAACCCAGCAGGATCCCGTCGGCCTCGCCCATCTTGGCGATCCACTCGTTTACCGGGTCCTTGTCGATAATGCATTGCAGGTTCTGGTTCTTCACGCAGGAGAAACAGGACTTGCATCCGGACACCGTCTCTTTGCCCACATGGACCAGTTCGGTAGAAATTCCCGCCTTCTCCAATTCACCCGTCACAACAGCCAGCGAGCTCGCCGTGTTGCCGTTTTTCCTCGGACTGCCATTGAAGGCGACAACCTTCATTCATGATCTCCTTTTTATCGGTTTCATTCAGCCGGGTGCAGGAAAACAGGGCTCCCGCCCCATATCTTGGGCCACGCCAAACCTGCAAAACCCATATGAGTATGCCAACTCTGAGACTCTCGCCCGGGATCGGACTAAACCGGCCGGGCATTCCGGGATTTAGGCTTGCCGGACATATTCATTACCTCGGTTAGGGCACAAATTTTTTCTTTATCGCTTTTGCGACAGGAGAGGGTATGAGCTTCAGTGCACCGAGCAGACCGGGCATTGCCTTCAGTTTCAGACCTTCGTACTCATTCGGGACTATTGCGTCAATCAGGTGAGGGCCGGGCTCGCTGAATGCCTTCTCAAGCGCCCTATTGAACTCATCGGCGGTTTCAGCCTTTTGGGCTGGCATTCCCATGCCCATGGCAAGTGCGACAAAGTCAATCGCGGGTTGCGACAGGTCGAGCTGGGATTTGGCTTTCGGGCCTATTTTCTCCGCTCCGACTCTTTGCAGCTCGATATTGAGAATTGCGTAGGAGCGATTATTGAAAACAATAGTTGTGATATCCAGTTCTTCCCGGACGATGGTCCACAAGGATTGGATCGTATACATGGAGCTCCCATCACCAACCAGGGCGATCACCGGTCTACCTTTTCCTGCAATGGCCGCTCCAACGGCCACCGGTAAACCCTGGCCGATAGCTCCGCCCGTTAGAGTGAGCAGATCGTGTCGCGGCGCACCGACCGTAAAGGCCGGCAGTTTGATCCCCGAGGTCTGGGCCTCGTCGGATATAATGGCATTGTCCGGCATCAGTGCGCCAACGGCCTGGCACACTTTCGACGCCGTCAGTTTCCCCGAGGGCGGTTTTGGCCTGACGGCCTGCTGCAGCCTTGGTTTGGTTTCTGAGGCGCCGACCGCAGATACAAGGGACTGGAGGCTTCCCAGGGCATCCTGATGGGGCTCCACCAGATTGTGTATGGCACAGGAGTCGGGCACAAGAACGCTTTTCTTGCCCGGATAGGCAAAAAAGGAAACCGGCTCCTTTGTATCGACAAGGACAAGACTGTCGAAACCGTTGAGCTGAACAGATGCCATTTCAGCAAGATAGGCTATTCTCGCTATATACGGCAATCCTGCTCCCCTTTCCATTCGTGCGGGGAAAACTTCCGCAAAGAGTTTTGCTCCTGTTCTTTCGGCAATTTTCGAGGCAGCCAGCAAGCCGTCTTCCAGCAGAACTCTCCGGCCCAGTAGAAGGGCTTTCCGGCTGTTTTTCTTTAACAACGCTTCAGCAGCTTGATTTACAACGGCATCGGAGGCTTTTTCCGAAGCGGCGGCTGGCAGAGCATCAACGGCCATCCCTCCATCGCCCCATGAAACGTCAGCAGGGAGAATTAGAGTCGATATTTGGGCCGGCGGCCCTCCGGCTACCGCAACCGCTTCGGCGGCATCAAACGCCAATTGTTCCGTCGAGAGAGTTGTACGAATCCATGTGGAAATATTACGCGCAACGGTTTCAATATCCGACTCCAGCGGGGCATTGAATTTTTTATGATATGTTGCATGGTCACCGATAATATTGACCATGGGAACCCGTGCCTTGCGAGCATTGTGCAGATTCGCCAAGCCATTGCTCAATCCACAACCCAGATGGAGCAGGGTAGCCGCGGGCTTGTCGGCGATTCGGGCATACCCGTCGGCAGCCCCTGTTGCGACTCCTTCGAACAAGGTCAGTACGGCTCTCATGTCGGTGCCGTCCAATGCCGCGACAAAATGCATCTCGGATGTTCCCGGGTTTGTAAAACAGGTATCTACACCAAAGTTCAATAGCGTCTGGATCAATGCCTTGGCGCCGTTTTTCATTGGCATCCCTTGCTGGAGTAATAGGACATTATTTGGCCGCACCCTTGATGAATGACACCGCTTTCCTGTTTGTCAAAAATCAATGAGGTCGGCCCATGCTCGGCAACTTCCATCCTAAACTTGCAGAATACAATATAACCTAACATTTTTTATGATAAATCAAGAACAGCCCCAAATGCTGGGGGTTTTTAGGGCAAATCCGTAGCTACTACCTTCATTGGGAATATCGAATGATTCTGGTTAGAATAGACCCGCCTCCTTCAATTTTTGCAAAAGGGTTTTCGCCGCTCGGTCGGGATCATCAGCCGGGATGATTTCGCAACGGCGTTCCTTTGCCGCCGGATATTCCAGGCCCTTGAGGGCGGCACCGGCTTCCGGGATCTGGTCCGCGCCCACGTCCCAGGGCCCGGTGGAGGAGACCGGCTTTTTCCCGGCCTTTCTTCTTTCCTTCATGGCTGGATAACGGAGCTCCCCCACCTCGTTGGAGACCACCACCACGCAGGGCAGGTGAGCCTTCACGACTTCATACCCGTCCGCCAGGACCCGCTCCACGAGGACCGCCCCCCCTTCCGGCGAAATCTTGCGGGCCATGGTGACCAGGGGTAGATCCATAGCCGCGGCGAGCTCCGCTCCCACCTGTCCGGCGTTGGAATCCGCGGCCTGGCGGCCGGCAAGGATCAGGTCCGCGTCCCCGATCTTTTGAATGGCCTTGGCCAGGACATGGGCAGTGCCCCGGGCGTTCAAAGTCATATTGTCGAGGTCCGGCCCCTCGATTTTGGCGAGTTCGTCCGCGCCGGCGGCCAGGGATTTGAGCATGACCGCGTCCGGCACCCGCTTCCCGGCGGAGAGCACCGTGATTTTTGTTCCTTCCTTGTCGGCGTCCTTCATCTTCAGGGCCGCCTCCAGGGCGTTTTCATCAAAAAGCGACATGACCGGCGGGATGCCGCGGGGCTCCACGCGCTGGGTCTCCTGGTTGATGGCAAAAGACTCGGGAGGGCTCTCCGGGTCCGGCACCTGCTTCATACAAACGACTATGTGCATGGGCTGACACTCCTTTTGCCTGATTGCTACTATCCTGCGATTTCTGCGGCCGCCCTGGTGAGGGCCGGAATGATTTCCTCCCAGCCCCCCACGATTCCGAAATCCGCTATCTTGAAGATATTGGCGTCCTCGTTTTTGTTGATGGCGACGATCACCCTGGAGTCCGCCATGCCGGCAACGTGCTGGGTGGAGCCGGAAATGCCGGTGGCTATATACAGGGACGGGGCCACGATGGCGCCGGTGATGCCCACCTGATGGACCGGGGAAATCCATCCCAGGTCACAGGGAGGCCGGCTCGCGCCTACCGCGCCTCCCAGTGCTTCAGCCAGCTTTTCCAGGGCGGCAAAACCTTCCGGCCCGCCCATTCCCCGCCCGCCGGAGACGATCTTGTCCGCGCTCTCCAGCCTGGGACCGCCCGCGGCATCGCCTGAAAACCTTTTCACCACCTCGTAACGGGCAAGGGAGGGATCCAGGCGGACATCCAGGCTTTCTACCTTCCCCGACGCCTCGCCGGGTTGTGGGGCTTTCCCTGCCCGGGTCCGGAAGGTGGCTACCACCGGTTCCCCGGAAAGGGCGAATCGGGCCATGACGTTCCCGGAATAAACCGGCTTGGTGAAGACAAAGCCTACCGAATCCTGCAAAAAGCACACATCCACGCAGTCCGAGGCGCACCCGGTCCCAAGGCGCGCGGCCAGTCTGGGGGCCAGGTCCAGGGCCGCGAGAGTTTCGGCCATAAAAAGAGCCCCGGGCCTGATGATTTCGCATACCTGGGAAACCGCTGCGCACAAAAGATCCGGATGGAGGTCCTCCAATAGATCGCTGTCCACGGCAAAGACTTTGTCCGCGCCATAACAAAGCAGCTCATTTGCCGCCTCCGAAACGCCCTTTCCACAGACCAGAACGGCCAGGGACGCATCGCTTTCCCTTGCCGCCTTTTGGCCCATGGCCAGGGTCTCCAGGGACAAAGAAAGAACTCCCGCGCATGAACTTTCCGCCAAAACCAAAACGGGTGAAGCCATGATCCGCTCCTTTTTTCCCCCAATCAAACCCTCAATCAGAGGAAATGTAATATTTGGAATCCGACAGGTCGTCCGGGTCCAGGGCTTTTTTTATCCTGCGCTGCCAGATGTGGTAGTTGCTCATGGAAGGCCCCAGAAGGTCATGCACCTCGCCCCCCTTGAAAAAGGCGAATCCTCCGCCGCCCAGGTTATGCTCCACGGTGGCTTGCGTGCATGCCTTTGCAAAATCATCCAGCTGCCGGCCCATTTCAGGGTCGCGGTGATCAAATGCGTACAGTTCCTCGTTGTGGCCAAAAAGCCCGTTTTCATAAATCAGGGACCAGGCGCCGTCGGCAAGGTCGTCAAAGCATGCGTTTCTCGCGATGAACTGCCTTTTTATCTCCTCGCCGATTCGGGCCTGCTCCATGCAATTGTCAAGGGCCTCGTCCCCCCCGAAGGCCGAGAAGAAATTGCCGCCCATCCTGAATATTACGGGAGGCACACTCACTCGAACAAAACTCCAGTAGGTGATGGAATTCAGGGCAGCCGGAGTGTCCAGGAGGATTCCACCGTGGTCGTCCACGATTTTATTAAGGCACTGGTTCTGGTATTGGTAATCCAGCTCGGAGGTCGCGGCGATCATGAACTGGAACTGGTATCTGAACGCGTCCAGGAGTTTTTTTGTGTTCGGCATGGCGTGGATCTTACGCAGGAGCCGCGGCATCCCGCCTGAAAAAAGCAGCGAAACGGGATTTTTACACTGCAGGAATCCGATCTCCGCCTCCCCTATTTTCAACAGGGCGTCCGCGTAGGCCTTGGCTTCTGGAAACGCGCACACGGCGATTCTGAAGTTGTCCGGTTTTTCAACCTCTAGGTCCAGGAGGCGGCCCCCGACCCGGGTTTCTTTGGGCCCGGCCCAGTGAAAGAGTTTCATGGACATTTTCGTGAACACCCCGAGGCCCCCGTCCGCGCCGGCCCATCCGCGCATGATGCCCCTCAACCCCGGTCCGGGGCCATCGGCCGAAAACCAGCGGCCCGAAGATCCACAGGTTCCCAGTTTGAGGACCTCGCCGGAAGGCAGGACCCACTCCACGCCCAGAATGTTGCGTGAACTGGTTGAAGTGGATATCCCGGTCCATCCCATGCCGCAATGGGAGGTGGCGTTGGCCAGGGGCGAGCAGACGCTGCCCGCGCCGTGGATGTGGATGTTATAGCCCCGCTTCATGGCTTCCGCCTGGAGTTCGGCGCAGTTGACGTATGGCTCGACCACCACGTAGCGGTTTTTTTCGTCCCATTCCACGATGTTGTTCATGCGCCTAAGGTCTATCTGCACCACGTTGTCATACCCGGGCCCGCCGTGGGCCCCCCAGCCGGTGCTGTGGGCCTTGTAACGCAGGCCGTACTGGATGCAGATCTTCACCACCGCCTGAACGTCTTCGGTGCTTCCGGGCAATGCCACCGCCATGGGCCGGGGTATCCAGCACCCCGGGTCGGTTTTGTGAAAGGGCTGCATGGCGTAAGAGTCGCAAAAGACCGGGTCCGTGGAAAAATTCCCCGCGCCCAGGGCCTCCTTGAACCGGGAAACCGCCTCGTCCGGAAGGTTTTTTGAAGAAATCGGTTTTGTCATGGTCTCACTCCCCTTCTACCGACCGCGTCACCAGCTCGGTGACGTCAAATATTTCCATCCGGGCGCCCATCGATTCCGCGGCGTCGCGCAAATTTCTCTCACACCACGGACAGCTCGTCGCCAGGGCATCCGCGCCGCTGGCCAGGGCTTCCTCGATCCGCTCCCTGGCCGAGAATTCGGACAGTTCCTCGTCGGCCTCCCATACCCCGCCTCCGGCGCCGCAGCACCAGGACCACTCCCTGATGCGTTCCATCTCCACGAGTTGAATGCCCGGAATGGATCGAAGAATCTCGCGGGGGGCGTCATAAACCCCTTTTCTTCCGTCGCGTTTGCATGAGGAATGCCGAAGAAGCTTGTTTCCCTTCCACGGCCCGGAATAGGGCTCGCTTCGCCGGCCAAGGTGGCAGGGGTCGTGATATGTGATTTTTCTGTCCACCCTGTTTTTGAAAAGCAGTCTTCCCTCTGCCGCAAGCCCGCCCAAAAACTCGCTGATGTGCATGACCCGGACCCCCAGGTCCACGCCCATGCGCTGATACGCATATTGGAACGCGCCGTAGCAGTCGGCGCAGGGGGTGAGGAGAACCTGGGCGCCAGAGGACTTCACCCGACCCGCCATGTCCTCGGCGAAATTTTTGGCCTGCCCCCGAAAGCCCATGCCAAAGGCGCGGCCTCCGCAGCAGGATTCGGCCTTTCCCGCGATCCCCAGCTCAACCCCCGCGTCCAGGATAAGCGTTGCCGCCCCTCGGATGACGTCAAGAAGATCCTCGTCATAAGAAAACCGGCATCCGGCGTGAAACAAAACCTCCACCTTCTGGGAGTTTGCATCCTTCAGGCCGAGCCCTCGAGCCCAATCGCCGCGGGCTTCCTTTCGTTCTCCAAAGACATTGTTCTCCCGTTTCAGGTCATCGATCATCATCTGGTGCTCAGCGAAAAACTGGCCGTTTTCCACGCAAGCCGCCCGGATCTCCTCGATCACTTCGACAATGTCTATGTCGTCGCGGTAGACTTTACAGTTGGCGTCGCAAGCGCCGCAAAGCGTGCACTTGTAAACCAGGTCCGCCACGGAGTCGTTCATCTCTATTCTTTTGTCGAGAAGCGAAAGTCCAAGCATGAGCTTGCCGCTGCCCGCGAACCCGTGGAAATTGTAGCGGGATATGGACGGGCAGGCCTGGGAGAAACGGTGGCTCTTTATCTGGCTCACCGGCACCCATTTGCATGACGAGCACCGCGAGCAGCCCTCCATGTCCCTGCGATATTCTTCCAATGCCATGATATACCTCCTAGAGGCAGAGCCTGCCCTGGTTGAAGACGTTATGGGGATCGAGGATGTCCTTGACCGTTTTTATGGCCGCGACCGTGTCCGGGCACAGGGCATACGCCTGCTCGGCCCACGGACCATAAGGCCGGCTGAAAAATGCCCCCTTTTCGAGCATAATCTTGCCTGCTTTTTCAAAAAGATCTTCCGCGCGTCCGACCTCGTCCGCGTCTTCTGGATCAAATGGAAGCACGAACTCCAGATGGCAGTTCCGGCCCTGTTGCACGGGCTGAACATACACACCCAGTTCCTTTGCGGGATACCCGTGCGCGTCCGCGAGTTCGCCCATGGCTTCCAGAAAGACGGACACGCAATCCATGGTCGTGAGGAAAAAGATCTCGGCGTGGGCCCCTTTGAGGCGGTCTTTCCAATGGGGCTCCTGGCACGGCAGATCGATGAGGCGGGCAATGTCGTCTCCATCTGCGCCGTCAAGATTTCGCACGGCTTTCAGGCCAAGGTTGTTGGCCAGGGCCGCTATGTCCTGCTCCTGCTGGCGGACCCGGAGCTCTGGAAGCACCTCGTACCCGGCAACGCAATAAAACAGGATCCAGGGTGCAAGGTTTTCCGCCAATCCCTCGATTTTTGCCGTGTCTTTTTCGACAATGCCCGCCAGGGCCTGCGCGTTCAAAAGAAACAACTCGTCACCTAAGCGAAGCTGGGTCATGGCATAGGCCAGATCGATGAGGGGCCAGATTTGCGTGGAAGTGATGAAATACCCCTTGCGGATACGGGGCAGAACTTCCAGCTTGACGCTGGACCAGGTGACGATGCCCATGGTGCCCTGGGCTCCCTGGATCACGCGTACCAGGTCAGTCTGTGCCGGGCCCATGGGGTTTTTTTGCGAGGCCCCGGATTTCCACTGCTCCTCCAGGGAGCCGGGCCCGGCCGCGCCGCCAGTGCGGAAGGTGTCTCCGGTGCCGAAAACCGTCTCGACGCACAGCATGGGGTCGGTCATGTCCCAGTGAAACTTGGGTATGGTGATGGGCTCCCTTTCCAGGTAGGAGGCCACAACGGACTTGGACGCGCGGGGCAGAAGGGGCAGAAGAGCCTTCATCCCCAGTTTTTTCGACTCGGCCTGGAGCGCCCCGAAGCAAACCCCGGGCTCGATGATGGCCACCTTGTTTCTGCGGTTGATACGGGTTATGCGGTCCATTTTTCCCAGATCGACCACCACCGAGGGAATTTCCGCCGGCACAGAGCAAGCCCTCTGGGACTTAGGCGGACCGCTGGAGCAGGGAATCAGGTTGGCGCCCGTCTCCACCGCCGCCCGCACCACCTCGGCCACCTGGTCGCTGTTCCCGGGCTCGACCACGCATAGGGGCGTTTGTCCGGCGACAAAAGCGCCGCCATGGGCGTATCCGGAAAGCTTGTCCGGGTTTTCATGAAAATGATCCGAGCCTACGGCAGCAATGAACGCCGCTTTTATTTTCGTTTCATTTTTCATTGGGACACCTCCCCGGGCCGCCCTGCGTTTTCCATGGCGGCTGTAAAAAACCTTAGATATCGGCGCTTGACGTGCTCGAGCGCCCTGGCCCTTATCGCAGGCCGATCCAGCGCCAGGGCCGCAAGCTTCATCAGCGCGGGCCTGGCCGCCAGCCGGACAAGAAAGGGGTTAGCGCGCCCCAGGGCTCGTTCCAGGGGGTCCGGATCGGCCCGGTCCAGGCAATCGAGCACCTCATAGGGGCCTATCCCAAGTTCCTGAAACACGGCATCCAGGGCCTGTTCCGTAATGGAGCCCATCTTTCCCATGAGGCCCGTTGTGTGGGCCATGCGGGCAATCCGGAAATAATCGGAAGATTCCAGCGGCATCATTTCGTCCTCCTTTCAGGCCGAATCCGGCCGGTTGCGCCGGTCATACTCTATAGTAAAAACTGAAACGTCAGTTTTATATCCCGCATCCCCCGCCCTCCTGTCAAGAAAAAAACAGGATGCCTCTCCGCCTCAGGCAATAATATTTTTTATTTTTATTTCGATTAATTATATATTTTCAGATGTTTCTTGACATCAAAGCCCTTGTGGCGTAGGAAGATCATGTCCGATTGAAATCGACTGACTGTTTATCGAATGTGGAGTAACTGTAGAGTAGGGATGGACATGGACATCAAAGAGACAAAATGGATGAAAATATCCGATCTGGCGGAAGAGGCCGGTCTCAGCCGCCACACTGTCCACTATTATCTCAAGGAAGGACTTCTGCCTCCCCCTGTCAAAACCGGGAAGACCATGGCGCTGTATAGCCAGACCCACCTGGATTGCCTGCGTTTTATCAAGGGGCTTCGAGCCGAACGCGACATGCCGATTGTCGCCGTGCGCCAGGAAGTGCTCCTGCGATTCGGCGACGAATGGGAAAAGGGCGGCGGCTTGGTGTCCGCCCAGCCGGGCTCAAAAGGGGAACAGCAGCGGCAAAGGATCATCAATAAGGCCCTGGAACTGTTTTCCAGCAAGGGATACCACCGGACCCACATCAGCGATATCACCGACGGCCTACACATCTCCAAAGGCACGTTCTACATTTATTTCAAGAACAAGCGCGACGTTTTTCTGGCCGTATTCCTTCACTTGACCGGAGTGCTCACGGAGATTGAGGAAAACCTGGAAAGCGAACCCGATTTCTTTGTCCGCATGTACAAGCGGGCCAGGAGATACTTTTTCACCTACAAGAAGTACCATCGGGTTTTCGATATCATCCGCGCGGAAACCATCGGCCGGGAGGAGCTGTCGGAATACGGCGGCCGGGCCATTTACAAAAACCTGCTGGAACTGCTCGGAAACGACATAAAAAAGGCCCAGGAGAACGGCTTGATATGGGAACTCCCCCTTTCCCCCGAGCTTTTGGGCTATATGGTGTTCGGGGCGTTTGATTTTGCGTGTTTTCGCCTGATGCAGGACAACAGATACGACCTTGACGAATTTCTAGATACCCTGTTCCAATGGGCAAAGGCCTTCGCGGGCAACCACTAGGCCGGGGCATGATCGTGCGCTACTTTGGGTCTTTGTTTGGCCATTTCCCGGCGGGGTGCATGGCAAGAAGAGGCTCATGAGACTGACGGACGCGATGCATCCATTCAACTTCCTGAAGCTGTTCGTCCTTTTGGATACGTTACGGGTTGTCAATGCTTTCCGCAGAGCCGAGATCCGGTATGCCAGAAAATGGGGAAAGGTCCGTCCACGACATCCGGCCGCCAAGGATTCTCCAAGGCGCGCAGACGAACTTCTTCTCCCACCCCGGACCCTTTGGAAGCTGATTTCCGCAAACCACGGAATGTTTCCGGAAGAGGTGGATCTCACCCCTGAAAGGATTCCTTCACAAGCAAGCTGAGAACTTGGCCATCGAAGCCAGAATCAAATGCCATGTGATAAAAAGCTACCAGGATATTCGAAAAAACCAGGGGCTCACCAAACCCTGCCCCATTTGGGGCTGCGTGAGGTCGAGTCCATCACCACCGAAGAAGTCCTTTCCTTCCTAACGGCCCTGTCCGAAGGCAACAAGCCCAGCACCAAGAAAAACCGTTTTGGGCAGGTCCGCTGCTTTTTCAATTTTTTCCGCCAGACCTCCCACAACAATTTCCCTAGCCCTTGCGATTCCCCCGTACTGAGGAAACTCTTCCGCTGTCAGCGGCTGCCGAGCAGGGACATCCTCGAATTCGTCGCCATGCAGGCACATACGCTTCCAGATCGGGGACACCAATCGAAATAATCAGCAAGGTCATCCTCCGGCATTCCAACCTGTCCACGACCCAGAGATACCTGGGCAAGGTCAGCGAGATGGAGGCCATGCGGTGGATCGAGAACCTGTACAGATGAAAACTTGGGGGGCCGGGAGGTCCCCCATCCCATCAAAAAATGAAGAAAGCGTTTGGCTTTCGATAGGGGGGCGTAAAATGGAGATTCTCATCCCGTGGCAGAAAGTAACACTATTCCTCGAATCTGTGGGCCACAAGATAGGGGGGGGGGCAGGGTCTGATCCTTGCCGTTAGGGTTTGCATTTCCATCCGTGCAGGAAACATTGTTAGGCCATCTTGAACCCGGTCCTCTGCCTGCATTATCTTTCATGAAAAAGTTGAGATCTTCCCGGACAGAATAGGCTGAGAAGTTAAGCGCCACCCCCGGCCCGCGAAGGCCAGGGGTGGCGTGGCAGGGAGGCAGGCAACCCGCCTGCCTACTATATCTGAATCGGTTTTCACCGCGATTAACCCCAGAATCCAGATTTACATCAGGTCACTCTATAATTCCCATTTGGCGTAAAAGGTTTTTGCTTATGGAGCCCGTTTCTGGAAGTCCCTTGGTTTTCTGGTACTCCAATATCGCGTTTCGGGTCTCAGGGCCCGCGATGCCGTCAATTCCAGCTTTGTAAAAGCCCATGCCCTGAAGAATTTTCTGGGCTTCCATGATCTCTTTCTTGCGCTTTTCCCAGGCCGAAGCCTTGTCGCTCGAAACGTTCGTCTTTTCTTGAGCAGCCGAACCGGTTTCGACCTCTTTTTCGGTTTCCGTCGACTCCTCGGGAACTCGAGGGATTTCCTCAAGAATCGCCTTTTCTTCACCGAGCGCGGACTTTTCTTCCTTTAACGCGACCGCCTCCGCCTTTTGCGGCTTCTTCTGCCGGTAGGCCGCTAAATAGCGGCGGACCTCCTTGAGAAGCTCAACGGGATACAGTTTGCCGCTCATATCATTGTAAACCTTCATGACCCTTCTTTGGATTTCGGCCATGACATCGGGCGGCGGCGTCACCTCTACTATGCCGTAGTTCACCATAGCTTTCAGACATTTTTCGTTGTCTTTCCGGATATCGGCACAAAAAAGCTTTTGGATATCGGCCTGCTCGGCCATGAGGTTATTTTGGTATTTTTCAGGTATCTGGGCCCACATCTCATTGGAAAAAACGACGGTTGCCGGAGAGTAGCGTATTTTCATCGTGTTCACATATTTATCTATGGTGTAAAGCTGTGCGCCCACCTGGAAGATGGCCGGAGCTATGTTGGTATCCACTATACCGGTACGCTTGAGCGTGGGACCGTCCGTGACGGGCGATGGAATTGGGCTCGCCCCCAAAGCCTCGAGCATGGCCGCCTCCTGGGGGCCATACCAAGTTGCGATTCGGGCCATTCGAAAGTCCGTCATTTTATCAAAGCGGAACTTGGAGGAATAAAAAAGATCAAAATCCTGGTCAATCCACAACAGGAGCTTGTAGCCGTTCTGGGCGAAGAAGTCGTCGAAGGTTCCTTGCATAACGAACCTTATGTAATCCACCTCTTCATAATTGTTGAACAACAGAGGCAGCCCCAGCACCGAAAACTCGGGGCAGGCATTATTGGAGCCCTGGCCCGAAAGGCCTGCGCCTTGAAGTTGGCCGATCTTCATCTTGCGCAGGTAGTCGTCATCATTTCCCATCACTCCACCCCAGTAGGGTTTGATCACGAAGTGATTTTCGGTGGCCCTCTCAAACCACGGGTTTATGAGTTTATTGAAGGTAATGGACCAGCCAACATCTTTGGGCGCAAGGGTGGCAATCTTGATCGCCGTTTTCTCCCCTGCCTGGGAAAACGAGGCGGGGAACACCGCGGTTGCCAGGGCAACCATCATTGCAAACCTTAATAATACGCCTTTTTTCATGGTTTCTCCTTTGTTCCGCCGGATGGTTGGAAATAGTGAAAGGATGACGTTTTCATCTATCCGCTTGGTTCGGCCCTATCAATTGGCGTTTCAATCACTGAAAAGGAGATGTTCTTCAGAATGCCCTTGGTATTCCAAAGCGGGCTCGCGCTTTTGAAGAACGCGAAGAACGCCTTCGGCCAAAGCCTCCATTTCAAATTCTCCGGGGTAGCTGATCACTTCCGCAAAAGGCCCGATGCAGGCGCTTATCGCATCTATGAGATATTTGGAGTTCGCCATTCCGCCGGTAAGTATCACAGCGTCGGGCTTTCCCTTGCACAGGGCCATCATGGCCCCTATCCATTTGATGGTCTGTCTCACCATGGCTTCGAAGACGAGGGACGGGAGAGTGTCGCGGCCCTCGATCCGCTCCAGGGCCGCCATAAAACGGCCGCATCCCGTGTAGCCCGTAAACCCGCTCCCGCGCGAGAGGAGCGAGCGAACATCTTCTTTCGAAAGACCCTTGTCAAAACAAAGGTCAATCAACCCGGCAAGGGGAAGGGTCCCGGAACGTTCCATGGAAAACGGCCCTTCGCCCAGAAGGGCATCCGTGGAATCAACGATTCTCCCGCCCGCGAGGGCGCACACCGATATACCCCCGCCGAGGTGAGCCACGACGAATCTCGTGTCTTCCAGTGCCCTTCCCATTTCCAGGGCGCGCCGTCGCGCCACCGCCTTGATGTTGAGCGCATGAACGCGGCACTGCCGCTCGATGCCCGGAACCCCTGAAATTCTAGAGCAAGGCTCGAACTCGTCCACGCTTATCGGATCCACGATAAATGCGGGGGTGCCAAACTTTCCCCCGAAATGACTGGCGAGGAGGGGGCCCAAGTTGCTGGCATGCTCTCCATAACGGGCCTCTGCAAGCTCCCGCAGCATTGTCTCGTTCACCCGATAAGTCCCCCCTGGGAGGGGCCGAAGAAGCCCTCCTCTGCCTGCAACGGCGTGAACCAGAACGATGCGGTTTTCTTCTAGAAACTCCTGAATGGCGCCTATCCTCATATCGAGTTGCTCAAGAACTCTCTTCGATTTCGAAAGCACCTGGTCCGAGTGAGATAGGGTTTTATGGGCGAGTGCTCCATCCCCCTCAAAGAGAGCGACCTTCGTGGAGGTGCTTCCGGGGTTTATGGCAAGGATTCGAAAACCATTCATGTCCGACCCGTGATCTTTCATAGAAGCGTGACATCCTTCCAGGTCAGGAGCCGGACATTGGTTTTTCGCAGAATCATGACCACCTTCAGGGGGTCGGGCACGCGCAGGATGATTATCGCGGATTCCAAGTGTTTATCGATCATGGCGTAGGCATATTCCACATTCACCTGCTCTGCGGCTAGGCCTTCCAGCACATCCGCCATGCCTCCCGGCCGGTCCGAGACCGCCACCGCGAGGACATCGGTTTCGACGAAATGGTAACCTGCCGCCTGGAGCACTTCCCGACAGCTCACCACATCGGAAACGATGATGCGTGCGGCCCCGAACTCGCGGGATTCGGCGAGCGAAAAGCCGCGCAGGTTGATGTTCCGGTTCGCGATGCAACGGGTCAGCTTGGCCAGGCTCGATAGCCGGTTCTCGATGAAGACCGATAGTTGGGGAACGAGAAATTCCTTTTCTTTCATCATGACTCCCCTTCATCTCGGGCTTGCCTGCCGATACACAGCAGTTTAGCGAGAGCCAGTGAGTGCATCTTCTCGTTCGCGGTGGCGGAGCGCGAGTCTATGAGGATCGGGACCTTGGCGCCCATGCCCACGTGGATCAGCATTCGTCCGGCGTAGTACTGAAGGCCCTTGCTGAAGATGTTGCCCGCCTCCAGCGTGGGCACGATCAGGATATCGGCCCTGCCCGCCACGGGGGACTCGATGCCCTTCTTCCGTGCCGAAGCCGCGTCTATGGCGTTGTCCAGGGCAAAAGGCCCGTCAACCACGCACCCAGGAACCGCACCGTCCTGGCATATTTTCACCAGGGCCACCGCGTCTATGGTGGACTTGAAATCGGGGTGCACCTTTTCGGCTCCCGAAAGCAAGGCCACCTTGGGGCTTCCGATACCCAGGCGATGAGCGACGGCCACAGCATTCTCGATGATCTTTAGCTTCTCCTTGATGCCCGGGGAGATGTTCACCCCGCCATCGCTCACGAGCACCAGGCGGGCTTCCACTCTCGCGTCCTCGTAAATCGCCACATCGCTGAAAAGGCCGCGCTTCAAGCCCCCGTGCCCACCCAGAGCCGCCTGGAGAAACTTCGAGGTGACCACCCCCCCTTTCATGAGGATGTCCGCCCGGCCCTCGCTAATCACCCGGACAGCCAGGGCGGCGGCCTTTACGGCATCCTTTTCTCCGATGATCTCGAAATCGGCGGAAGGAGCCTTCTCTTTCTCCAGCATGTCGAGAATCAGGTCCCGGTTGCCCGTGAGAATGGCCTTGACGAGCCCGCTCCGGGCCGCCTCAACCACGGCCTTGAGCGTCTCGTAGTCATCGGCCGCGGCCACGGACACGGTCCGGGGCTCGGTCCTCAAGGCGTCATCCAAAAGTTCCCTGAAGTCATGAATCATGGCTTGAGCCAATCCCGCTTCCCGCGGCCTTACGATCTTTCGGCGTCATAAGTGTTCGGGGTCACTCCCAAAGCCTTCAGCTCATTTTTCTTGATCCGGAAGGTTTCCGTCCTTGGAAAGTCGTCCACGATCCGGATGTAGCGCGGGATTGCATAACTCGCTAGCTTGTCCCTGAGAAACTCGACGAGTTCCGAGGGAGCCAGCTTCTCCCCGTTCACGACCGAGACCGAGGCCATGATCTCATCTTCCGTCATCTCTGAGGGAACCCCGTAAACGGCGCACTCCTGGATTTTGGGGTTATTGAGAATGACCTTCTCGACCTCGTAGGCCGAGACGTTCTCGCCGCGCCGGCGCATGGAATCCGTCTTGCGGCCCACGAAGTAGAGGTATCCCGCGTCGTCCCGGTACATGAAGTCCCCCGTGTGCTCCCACTCCCCTTTGGTCTTGGTCTCGGTGGCCGCAATGTTTTTGTAATACTCCACCGTGCTTTTTTTATCCGGGTTGACCTTGAAAAGGAGTTCTCCGGCCTCTCCCACCTTGACGTCGCGCCCCATTTCATCAACGAGCCGGATGTCTGAAAGGAGCGTCTGCCCCACCGAGCCCTTGGGCGCGTTGCCTAGGTTCATGATGGATCCCGTCCCGTCTATGGAGCCGTATGCTTCGTAAATAGTGACGTTGAACCTCTTCTCGAAAGGCTCCCACATGTCGGCCGGGCACCCGGCTGAAATGATGAACTTGACCTTGTGGTTCCTCTCGTGGGGGGCCGGCGGCTGCTTGAGGAGAATTGGGATTATCGCTCCAACGGTGTTGAATATCGTCGCCCCTGACTCATAGACCTCATCCCAGAAGCGGCTCGCGCTGAACTTCTTGGAGAGGGCCAGCGTGGCGCCCGATACCAGCACCTGGGTCATGGCGACGAACAAGGCATTGCCGTGAAAGAGAGCGAGAGGAGAGTAATAGACCGAGTCCGGCTTCATGACGAACTGAGAAAGAAGCCTGATCTTTTCGACCAGGTTTTTGTTGTACCTAAAGACGACTCCTTTGGGCAGCCCCGTGGTCCCGGAGGTGTACATGATGAGGAGCAGGGAATCCAGGCTGAAGCAGACCTTGGGTTTCGCGGTGGAGACATTGTTCCTGTGTGCGTCCCGAAGGTCCAGCATCCCCTTGGGAACGCGGTAGCCGTCAGGCGCCTCTAAGGTGTTCACAATAATATGTCGGACCTGGGGCGTTTTTCTTTCGACGCTGCGATACAGGTCTATCTTGTCGTGATCCACAACCAGGAATCTGGCATCGCAGTTGTCGATGATGAATGCGAGGCCTTCTCCCCGCAGCCCGGTGTTGACGGGGTTGATATACATCCCGAGCTTCTGGATTCCGAAGAAGACATCGAGAAACTGTGCGGAGTTTCCCATGAGCGTAGCAAGGCCGTCGCCCGGCTTGGAGCCGATACCCAGGAGATAGTTTGCGATCCGGTTGGCGTTCCCGTTCATCTCCCGGTAGGAAACGGACCTCTTTTGTTGCACCAGGTATAGAAACTTCTTGTCGCCCACGAGCCCGGCCTGCCTCTCCAGCTCCTCGGTCCAGTAGGACGTTTGTTGCGGAACAACCATTCTTTCCTGACTCATGATTTTCATCCTCTTTGACTTGGCGTGGTCCTCACAAAGGATACGGTTCACTCCCGATGCCGGCTGGACTCCGTGGGCTCCCCACTTCCCGGCCTTCAGGACGGCGCTCAGAGCCGTGGAAGACTCATGCCCGTCCTGCCGAACGTCTTGAAAAACTTGGTGAAGCGATATGGGGTCTTCAGAGTCACCGCGCCTTTGGGACAGATGGCGGCGCAGTCTCCGCAGAAGGCGCAGTAATTTTCAGCATCCTCCCTGGGCCGGGCTTTCTTGTGGATGACGATCAGGGCATCCGCCGGGCATGCCCCCAGGCAGAGGGAACAGCCGATGCATTTTTCCGGGTCCACGGCCACGACACCGAAGCGCATCTGTCGCCGGTCGTCATAAGCGGGCACGCGAAACCTGTCTGGCAGGCCAAAAGCTTCCATCACAGATTCTTTCTCGCTATGTGAGCGTTTTCATGATGCCGTTTTCGTACCAGTCCACTGCATGGGTTTCCCGGGCGATCATCCCGTCGGGATTGCCCTTCGGCCATCCGATGGCGAGGCTCGTCGCGAACTTGTAGGGGTACTGGATGCCGAGCCGCTTCTTCCATTTGGAATCCTTGTCCAGGGCCATCTTTGAAAAACCCACCCAGCAGGTGCCCAGGCCCATGCTGTGGGCTGCGATCACCATGTTTTGACCGGCGATCCCGCAATCCAGATCCGGTTTGGACACGCCCCGGACGTCTTTTAAGATGACGATGACCGTGGGCGCACCGTGGAAAAGGCCCAGCCGTCCTTCAGCCACGAGGGGAATGGCCGTAAAAGGCATGGGATGGAGCTCGTTCATCATCAACCGGATCAGCACCTTTACAAGAAGCCTGTGCCACCAGGAGCTGTTTTGCCGGTAATCGAGGAGCTTTTTAAAGAACAGGCAGGAAGCCTTCACAGTTTCCGTGATCCCCGCGATGAGCTCGGGGTCCCTCAGCACGATGAACCTCCAGGGCTGGTAGTTTCCCGCGGATGGGGCGAAGCGCCCGGCCTCCAGGATCCTTTTCACCATGAACTCCGGGACCTGGTCGCTTTTGTACTGGCGGACGCTTCTGCGGCTCAGGATGATCCTTTCGGTCTCCGTGAACTCGGATTTCAACTTTTCAATGGATGCGAGATCGCTTTGCTTGATCATTTCCCCACCAAGGGACCCTTTCAAACTTTTTCCAAAATATGGATGGCCATGGCGGCCTCGCCCATGCCAAGGAATCCCCCTCCGTTTTCCGCGAGGGCGATGCGCGCGCCTTCCACCTGCCTCGCCCCCGCCTCGCCATTTAAATGAGCCGTGAGCTCGAAGACCTGGGCGAGCCCGGAAGCTCCCACGGGATGGCCCCGGGCGATGAGGCCTCCACTCGGGTTGATGGGGATCTTTCCGCCGATGGCCGTGGCCCCGCTCTCGGCAAAGGGCCCTCCTTCCCCGATGGGGCAAAACCCCATCTGCTCGGATTGGTATAGCTCCCCGAAAGCTGTGGCGTCGTGGACCTCGACCACATCCACGTCCTTGGGGCCGAGATCGGCCATCTCGTACGCGGCCTTGGAAACCCGGGCGCAGATGTCGTTAGTCCCGGTCCTGGTTCCGCTTCTCAAGACCGAGGCCCGGATACGGACGCTCCTCCCGGCGCCCCGACGCGCCAGGAATTTTTCGCTACAGAGCACCACCGCGGCGGCGCCGTCTCCCACGGGCGCGCACATGGCGCGGGTCAGTGGAAAGGAAACTTCCCGGTCTGCGAGGACCGCCTCCACGGTCATGGGGAAGGTATACTGGGCGTATGGGTTGTGGATGGAGTTGTTGTGGGCCTTCGCGGCGATCACGGCAAACTGCCGCTGGGTGGTTCCGTACTTTTCCATGTGCATCCGGGCGCCCACGGAATAGAGGTCCATGAAGGCCGAGTGACCGCCGGGGCTTGCCTGGGGAGACTCCAGGCCTTTCTCCCTGGCATCCTTCTCCTTGCGCCGCTGCTCCGCTTCCTGGAATTTGGCGACAAAGGCCGCAAGCTCTTCCACGTCCGAGCCGGACATGAACATCATCATGGTCTTAGCGCGGTCCACGTCGTACATCTTCTCCGCCCCGACAGCCAAAACGCAGTCATAAATGCCGGCCCTTATGGAAGCCCAGGCCGAGTGCAGGGCCGTGGAGCCGCTCGCGCAGGCGTTTTCCACGTTGACGATGGGAAGCCCTTCGAGGCCGTTCGCGGAAAGGGCCACCTGCCCCCGAACGCTGTGCTGAAAGGAGTGGTAACCCCAGCCGGAGTTCGAAAACCATGCCGCCTCGATATCCCGGCGCTCGAGCCCGGAGTCCTTGAGAACCTGTTCCAGGGCTTCGCCGCAGAGGGTCTTCACCCCTTTATCCAGATACTTTCCGAACTTGGTCATGGCTGTTCCGATGATGTACACGCCATTCGCCATTGTTTCCCGTCCTCCTGAAATTTTACCGAAGCCATCACAACCGCTTCATGACCCATCCCGATGTCAGTGCTCAGCGAAACTTCAGCTTGAGCACGGTGGGGATGATCTTCTGGTAAAGCGCCGGAAAAAGCCGCTGCGTGAAATCCATGAGATAGGCGTCGGGGCCGATCCGAATCCGGGCGCTGCCCGCCTTGATCCCTTTCACCATGACGTCTGCGGCTTTTTCGGACGTCGTGAAGGCCAGGTGCTCGTCGAAAAGCCTGGTGAAGGCCTCCTTGTCCTTGAAGGGGCCGAATGCCCCCTCGAACTTGGCGCCCTTGGCGATGTTGGTCTTGACCCCACCGGGGTAGACACAGGAAACGGTGATCCCACTCCCGGAAAGCTCCTGGGCGAGGGACTCCGACAAGGCGCGTACCGCGAACTTGGAGCAGTTGTAGGCGGCCTGGCTGGGAATCCCCCACAGCCCGAAGACGCTCGAAATGTTCACGATGTGGGCGGAAGGCTGTCTTTTCATGTGCGGCAGAAAAGCGGTGACTCCGTTGAACACACCCCAGAAATTAACGTTCATCACCCGCTCGAAGCCGGCCCGGCTCCCCTCGTCAATCATGGCCACATTGGCGATGCCGGCGTTGTTCACCAGAATATCAACCTGTCCGAAGCGCTCAATGACCTCACCGGCGAAAGAGCGCATCTCCTCGGCGTTCGCCACGTCCGTAAGGCTCGTGATCACCACGCCGCCCGCATTCTCGATGGTCCTCGCTGTTTCCCGCAACCCTTCCGGCTCAAGGTCCGACAGCGCCAGCCGGCAGCCTTCCCTGGCAAGGGCGACGGACAGTGCGCGGCCTATGCCCGAAGCCGCCCCGGTAACCACGGCAACCTTATTCTTTAAGGACTTCATGTTGTTCCCCTTCAGTTTTTCGGGTTCACAAGGCCTATTGGTCCATCAGGTTCTTGGAATCGAAAAGTATGGCCCTGCTGTGGGGGCTATACTGGTAAGCGATGGGTCTGGCACCGAGCTTGAGGTCTTCCAAGAGCTCGCAAAGTTCATGTCCGTCCCCGATCTCGATCTCGGCGGATCCACGGTCGAAGGATTGGCCGAAGCGCCTCTGATCAATGTATAAGTTGGCGTTCAGAAGGTAGTTGTTGAAGCGGGTGTAGAGGACCGAATGCAGAACCCGGCCCTGGGAGGTCGGAAGCTTTTTTCCCCGCATTCTCGCGAGGAGCTTTCCATTTACCGATATCCGGCAGGAGGAGAAACGGTCATGGTCACTCCACTCGAAATCGGCCAGGAACTTGGGATAGCCGCTTAGGTCCCTGCCTCCGCGACAGGCGAGCTCGGAATCCACCGGGAGGGTCAGGATGTAGACGTGCATCTCGTTCCGCAAAAGCTGCGACAGCGCCGTGAGGCCCGGTAAGCCGCGTTTGCCTCGGGTGACCAGGGTCGCCACCGAAAACTCGTTGTAAGGGCCAATATCCGTCTCCCGGTATTCGAAGGCCGAAACTGCGGCCAGACACCGGCCGGGATAGATCTCCACGGGATGGAGAAGGCCGGATGGGAGGCGAGCGCTCATCTTTTCGGTCGAGGCCGTGTAAATCGCGGTCATGGAGGTGTTGTCATAATAGAAGATCGGCAGCTTCACTTGTAACTGCGGGTTCTCGCGCTGCAGGATCCCTTCAAAAAAGGTCTCATGACTAAAGTCGTCGGCTCTCATGGGTTCCTCGCTGTTATCTTTGGCTAATGCGCGGCCTATCACTCTTAGCGGTTGAAGTTTCGCTCTACATAATCCAGCCTTCGAGGGTTCATGGTCCCGAACACGGAGCGCAGGTGTTGTGCATCCCGGAAGCGTCGTTCCTGGAAAGAGTGCTTCGTATACCCATATCCTCCCAGAGCCTGGATGCCGTTTGAGGTAAGGTCGCTGGCCGCGTCAAGGATGTAGATGGCCGCGGTGCAAGCATCTTCGGCCCACTTGGACTCCCTGCCGTCCGCGGCCCGAAAGGCATGGTCGAGGAGGATCTGGGAGACATTGGCCTTCTCCATCATGTCCGAAAGGATCAGGCGAAGCTCGGACCAGTCGAAAATGTTCCGCCCGCCCTGCTTCCGTTTTCGTGCGTATTGAATCGCCTCCCTTAAGGAACCCCGCATGAGGCCGCAGGCCACGGATGCGGCCGCCGGGAGCATTCGCGTTACCATCCGTTCGAAAAGCTCGGGCCCTTCGTCTTCCTTGCCGATCAGCCGGGCCTCGGCATTGGCCAGAATGAGGTCCGCCGCCGGGCAGGCATGCAATCCCATGGAAAAGACGGGGCCCTCACTCTTCACGCCCTTTTGGTCCAGATCCATGAGGAAGAAGGAATATCTTTGGCATTTCTCGACTTGAGCCGGCATCAGGGCCCACCGCGAGAAAGGCGCCATGACCACGTATTCTGCGCGGCCAGAGAGGGTGTATCCGCTGGTCGTTTTTTCCGCCGAGAGCTCGATTTCATTCTCTTCCGGATTCATCAGGAGCGGGTAGGCGGTGAGAAGATCCCGGGATGGCTTGTGCCTTCCGAAAAGCTCCCTCAAGAATTCTGCTTCGCCCGCCGAAAGAAGAAGCTCCTGGGATACGGCATTGGTCAAGAGAATGGCGGCGAGGCTCGCGTCCACTTCGGAGATGCTTTTCAGGATCAGGTTGAGGGGCGATAGCTTGCCGCCCCAGCCGTTCAGCTCCTCCGGGAGACTCACATGGAAGTATTCAAGTTCCACGGCCTTTTCCACGGCGTCCGTGAAAAACTCGCTCCACGGGAAGCGGTCGTTTTCTTCCAGACGGGGCTTCAGCACCTTCTTCGCAAACTCCTGCACGGAGCTTTCGAGCATCTGATATTCCTTGGCAATCGGATCAGCCTGCATGCTTCGTTCTCCCCTTCATCGTGTCCTCGTGCATCCTGACCGCTGGTACGGAGCGCCCGATCAGGTTCCTGAAGATATCGAGCCGGTTGATTTGATTCGTACCCTCGTAGATTTGCAAAAGCTTTGCGTCCCGCAGGCGTTTCTCGGCACCGAGGGTGTGCCTCAGGCCTGAAGCGCCCATGATTTCCATGGCCAACTGGCAGTTTTCATGGGCCGCGTCGGAGCCCGTCATCTTGGCGAGGGCCGCAAGGCCGGCGGTGCGCTGGACGTGAGCGGCCTTGTAGCCGGAAAGCTGCATCCTGCGCATGAACCTGACGAGCCAGTCCCTTTTGATCGCGGCCTTGAGAGCCCAGCCAAGAAACCTTTTCGGCAGGCACTTGGAAGCGTAATAGGCGGGTTTGGACTGGAGCATTCGATAAACGCCATAGAGTCCGTTCCCATAATTGGTTTCCACGTAAAGCAATCGCGCGACCAAGGCGTTCTTGTACATGTCGGCCAGGCGGCACTGCACCCACTCGGCATTGATCAGGTAGTCGCCCTTCTTTTTGGTGGTGGCGACAAAGTTCAGGGCGTCCTCGTAGGCTCCCCGGGCAGCGCCAGCGCTCAAAGCGCATACTCCAGCACGGGAGATGGAGCACAGGTCGTCAAACAGGTGCTGGTATATTTCCCTGTGGGTTCTGGAAAATCCCCGGGTGTGGTCCGGACAGAGGGCCACCCGCTCGTCGGGAATGAAGCAGTCGTTGTAAACGAGCTCGCTCGCCGGGCAGGCCAGCTGGCCCATTTTGGATTCCTTGCCCGCGATCTTGAAGCCCTCGGTGTCGGTCCTGACGGCGAGAAAAACGCTGGTTTCCGAAGGATGCTTCAAATCCTCGAAAGCCACGGTGACGTGCCACGTGGAGAAATGCCCGTTGGAGATGAAAATTTTGGAGCCGTTCACACGGTAGCCGCCCTTAACCTTTTTCGCGTGGCAAGCCACCTGCCCCTTGTCCAGGAGTTCCGGCTCAGGGGTGTCCGAGCCCGAGGTAGGCTCGGTCATGGCAAGGCTCACCAGACAGGCCTTCCCCGCCTTCTCACCGGCTACGATCTCCTCGCAGACCTTGGTGACCAGGGGGAGGTTCCAGGTGACTATCAGGGTGCCGAGGCCGAGGTAATGCGCTCCGATAAGATTAGCCATGCCCAGGCACTCGGACGCGATCTCCTCCATGAAGTAGGCAAGAGCCGGGAAGCAGTAACCCTGTCCGCCGAAAATCTTGGGGATGCATAGGGTGAAGAAGCCTCTTCGGTTAGCCTCTTCTACCCACTCCCAGGGGAGATAGGAGTGATCCCTCTGGATGCGCTTGTCCATTTCAAGGGCCCGCGGCCGGACAAACTCCTCCTTGAAACGGATGGCAATCCCGATCATTTCCTCAATTTCCTTCTGCATCCCTTTGGGTTGCCCGGATATGGCCTGAAGGCTTAAGGAGTTATCGAGAAACCAATTATCCATCCCGGGTATGGAATGCATGGTGCCTGAAAGAGTCATGGGAGCTTATGTTCCTTTTTGTTTTGAAAGTTGGTTCGTGCTCAGAGCTTGATTCTGTTGAATCGACAGTAGAGCAAGGCCCGTGCCAATGGGTGAAAATAAATTTTTCTAGTTTAATATCAAATTGTTATGAAATTGCTCGACAAGTCGGGACATCCAAACCGCACATTCAAAATGAAACTGTTTTTCAAAATGAAAGGGTCCCGTGGTCAGGAGGAGGCCCATGAGGCGGCCTTGTGTACCCGATATGGGCGTAAAAATGAAAAAGCCCTCCGGTAGCTGGGTTTTATGAAAGTAACCCAACAGCCGGAGGGCTATTTCAATCGAAGATTCCCCCTTGTTTGCTGCGGGGGGCGCTCGCTGTTCCGGTTCAAGGTTTATGGGGGGTTCTTCAGGCCGCCCGCTTAGTACCCAGCCTGCTTGAGGTCCTTAACCATGCTCACGTAAAAGTCAGGGGCGTCGAAGCCGGGGGTGTTTCCGAAAAGCTGGCCCACCTCGCCTAGATGATCCACCCCGGGAGAGTACCAGGCGCCGCTCACCGTGCCTTTCCACACGCCCCACTTGGCGCTGTAGCTGCTGGTCGCGCCGTCGTTCTCACCCTCGACGGCAAGAAGATAGAGCCAACTCGGCTGGATTAAGTAAAAGGGGCAGAACGCCTTCACCTTTCCATTGTAGCTCTGATAGTAGATCCCGGCTTTGTTTGGAGTATTGGGGTTGAAAATACTTTTCATGTAATCCGTGGTGAGTTCCATACAGTTAGTTGCGAAATCCGGGTTTGAGTCGCCCAAGAAAAAGGCGTACAGGAAGTCCAAAAGTTCTGCGCTCGCGACAAACAGGGTTTCCGGCGTGCCTTTCACCATCACGTCCATAACCGGGCTGCCGCGATGGGGCGCGCCGATGGTGGTGAGGCTCGCCACCTTGGAAGCGACTCCCAGGTTCGAAATGGCGTAGCGGGGATAGATGCCCCCGTGGGAGTGCCCGATGATGTTGGCCTTGGCCTTGCCGGTGACGGCCAGGATTTGGAGAAGCTGAGCCTTGAACTGCTCGGCCTTGGTTTCAGTGCTGCCCATGGCGTTCACCGAGGTGACGTAAACCTGGGCACCCTGGTTTTCAAGGGCTTCCGGAATGCCGTACCAGTACTCCACGAACCCGAACATTTTCGGGGTGGCGGCCATTCCATGGGCCAGCACCACGGGGTAGCGCGTGTCGCACTGGTAAGAGCTTCCTCCGCAAAGCCCGAGGCCTGGTAAGGCCATCAGGAACGCAACGCAGAGAGAAGAGAACCCAACTCCGATTTTCAGAATCCTTTTCATTTTTGCCCCCCCATTTTGTTTTGAAGATCAGTTACAGTCCGGGCTCCAATACGCAGATAACCTTGCGGCTTGGTGCCGGAGTCCCTCGAGCAC
>JBFMHL010000291.1:0-3850 GCA_040753055.1 Thermodesulfobacteriota bacterium
AGGACGCAAGCCCCGAGACAAGCGCAAAGAGAAATCCGGCCACCGCACCGACCGCCGCCCCGATGAGGCCCTGGAAGCCCGCCTCCAGCAGGAACAGGCGGAGGACGAAGCGGTCCAGCGCCCCCAGGCACTTCATGGTGCCGATCTCCCGGAAACGCTCGGTGACGGCCATGAGCTGGGCGTTGATAATCCCCACCACGCATACCAGGAGCGAAAGCGCGATGATCCACTGCTGGCGGGCGCTGGAGGAAAAGGTCTCGGTCCCCTGGGGCGGCTCGTAGCCGCGGTTGGCCAGGAGTTCGTATATGCCCGGATCGTGGGTGGCCAGCATTCCGTTCAGCATGTCCGTGGTCACGTCCACGTAGGCGAGGAAAGCCACGGCCAGCACGAGCGTCATGGTGGTGATGGCGGAGCGGAAGAAGCGGGCCCGGATGCTTTTCGCGGCGATCTCCACGGACTTTTTCAACGGCAACTTCACCTGGCGGCGGATGTCGCCGGGGGGGCCGGCGGGAACCGCGCAGGAAGGGCCCTGGGGCCGGGAAGGGTTTTCGGCTTTTTCTCGCATGGCAATCCCGTCAAAAATCTGGGGCGCTTGGTGGGACAAGCCCACGGAAGTTTTGTAGCACAACTGCCCCGTGTTCCGAAAGCGCGGCCAGGAGCATGCCCAAAAAAACAAAGGCCTCGCGGTTCATGCGCTGGTGATGGATCATGATGCCCAAGGGCCGGCCCCCGGCAAGGCCCTCGGAGAGCCGGGAAAAAAGAGCGCCCCAGGCGGACCCGGCGTCGGGCTCCTTGCGTGTGTGGAGGTCCACCGAGACATCGAGCGACGCAAGGCCCCGGCCCGCCTCCGGAGTTGCTCCGGCGGAGCGGGAAACGGCCCGGAAGCCCAGGCGGGAAAGGCTTTCCAGGGCCTTTGCGCCGCAGCGGTTCCAGGGCGGCGTGAAGGCGGGAACGAAGGCATCGCTCAAGATCTTCTCCAGCCTCTCTTTTCCCCGCGCGAGATCCCGGAATATTGCGGACTCGTCCCGGAGGTCGGAGAACTCCTGCTTCTTTCCTTGCGCCTCGTGGTTTACGTGGCGATAGCCATGCATGTGCAAGCAAAAAATGGGGTCGGTGATGGGTTCCTGGCGGCAAAGCGCCGCAAAGCGCTTCTCCGTGATCCAGGCCGGGACCACGGCCAGGTCCAGCGGGATGCGCAGCTGACGAAAAAGGCGGATGAGTTCCGAGAATGCCTGCGAAGGAACGCCCGCGTCGTCCGCGCGGAAAAAGACCTGCGCACCGGGCCGTGCCCGGGCAAGGGCCCGGGAGAGCCGCGCGGAAAGGTCGGGCGGAAGCTTTGTATACATGGGATGGACGAGGCTCACAGGGCGGCTCCCTAGTTTTCCGGGCAGCGGGAAAGGGGCGGTCCGGGCTTTTGGGGCGGCAGTATACCCCCGGGCCTGTGCGGGGGCAAGATATGAGTTTTAATATAATAAAATAAGCTTGTTATGAAAAAATTTTACCGATAGTAAAAAAATATCTTGCCAGGGCGCTTTTTGCCATGCTAATAATGACACGTCATTCCGAAAATATTTAGCAAGCGATAAAATTTTCTAATAACCAATAAATAATCCACCGTATCTATAAAAATTTATCAACTGTAAAAATAGATACAGAATGACATATCATTATTGGAGACGCATCCTCTCCTCTCCCCATACCCGCGAAAGGGACCTCTCATGGACCAGGCAAGGACCATCACCAAACGCGACGAAATCATCTCCGCCGCCATTGACGCGTTCGCCGAAAAGGGCTTCCACGCCGCCAAGGTGGCCGACATCGCACAGCGCATCTCCATGGGACACGGAACCTTCTACCGCTACTTCGGAAGCAAGCTGGACATCTTCTTCGCCGTCATTGACTTCATCGTGGAAAAAATCCAGGCCGAAGTGGCCGTGGACGAACCCGACGCCACCAACACCCTCTCCGAGTACCGCGACCAGATCATCCGCATGGGCAAACGCATCTTCTCGTTGTTCACCGAGGATGCACGCCTGGCCCAGATCATCTTCTACGAAGCTTACGGCGCCGATGAGGACCTGAACCGCCGCCTGGACGACCTTTACAACGTCATTGACCGGCACGTGGAGCGCTACCTTGTAAACGGAGTCCGCAAAGGCTTTCTGCGCAAGGGCCTGGACACCCGCTATCTCTCCAAGGCCGTGCGCTCCATCATCTTCGGCGGCGCAAAGGACGTCATCAACGCCCGCGACCGGGACCTGGCCGCCCAGCGATGGATCGCGGCCGCCGTCACCCTCATGCTCTCCGGCATGGCCGCGGACCCGGAAGCCGCTGCCTCGATATGAGAACCTTTCCGCCGGCCCCGCCGCGCCCCAACAAGCCCGGCTCCGGCAGCCCGATACGCAAGCGCCCGCTTAAAGAGGCTCGATTCGCTTCACGCTTCCACCACATCCTGCAAGGAGGACCCGCCATGACCGCCGCACAACACCTTCAGATCAAACAAAACAGCGTGCTCTTCACTCCCCTCTCCCTGGGAAGCCTCACCCTCGCGGGCCGCGTGGTCAAGACCGCCACCGCCGAAACCCGCGCTTCCGAAGACGGATTCGTTTCCGACGACCTCATGGACTTCTACGAGCCCATCGCCGCAGCCGGAACCCCCATGATCATCACCGGGAACCTCTACGTGATCCAGTCCGGCAAATCCACCTTCCGCCAGCCCGGAGCAGACGCAGCCGACAAGGTTCCCGGCCTGGCACGTCTGGCTTCCATGGTCCACGGCTACGGCGGAACCATCTTCGGCCAGCTCAACCACTGCGGCCGCCAGGTGCTGCCCGAAACCATGGGGCTCAAAAACGCCGTCTCCGCCTCGGGCGTCACCGACCTGCTCCTGGGCACCCGCCCCAAACCCATGGCCGGCCACGAGATCCAGGAGGTGATCCGCGCCTTCGGACGCTCGGCCCTCATCTGCCGGGAAGCAGGTTTCGACGGGGTACAGATCCACGCGGGCCACGGCTACCTCATCAGCCAGTTCCTCACTCCCTACACCAACCGAAGGACAGACGAGTACGGCGGCTCCTTCTCCCGGCGCATGCGCTTCCTTCGCGAAGTCTATAAAAGCGTCCGCCAGCACGCAGGCGAAGATTACCCCGTCATCATGAAAATAAACGGAACCGACTACCTGCCCGGCCGCCGCGGCCTCACCAACGAGCACCTGGTGGAAATCGCCCGCATCATGGCCGAGGAAGGATTGAACGGCGTGGAGATCACCGTGGGCCACTACGAGTCCGGAGGCCCCATGATCCGCGGGACCTTCGGCAAGTTCTTCAAAGGCATGAAAGAAGAGGGCATGGCGGACAAGCTTCCTCCCCTCCGGCGCGTGGGCGTGCGCTACTTCTGGCCCCCCATGGCACTCATGTTCGATACCCTTTGGCCCCCCAAGGAAGGCTTCAACCTCTCCTATGCCGAAAACTTCAAGAAACGCCTCAACATCCCCGTCATCTGCGTGGGAGGGTTCAACACCCGCGAGAAAATGGAGCAGGCCATCAACACCGGCCGTTGCGACGCCGTGTCCGTGGCCCGCGCCATGATCGCAGACCCCTTCCTGGTCTCCCACCTCCGGGAAAACACCAAAGGCCCGGTCTGCAACTACTGCAACGGATGCATCGCACGCGCAGGACGCATGCCCGTGGATTGCTACGAACCGGCCATCCGCAAAGAAAAGGACCAGATGCTGGCCAACCGCCAAAACGCCGCATGAAGAACGGCAACGGCAAAAAAACGGAAAAAGATGAAAGACAAAAGAAACAAAAGATTTTTGGGGGGGAAACCCTTTTTGAAAAAAGGGCTTTCC
>JBFMHL010000292.1:0-6196 GCA_040753055.1 Thermodesulfobacteriota bacterium
ATCGCCCGGAAAGCGTTTTTGCAGCCCGGAAAGCCTTTCCTCCGCTTCATCGCCCTTCCCGGAGTCCAGCAACAGCCTGGCCTGTTCTATCTCCGCGCGCTTGTTCCCCGGCGCCAGGGCGAGCGCCGCATCAATCTCCTGCTCCGCGTTTTTGAAGTCTCCCATAGCCCGGAACTGGATGGCCCTTCCAATGCATTGCGCTGCCTCCTGTTCGGGGGGAAGCCCGGCTGCCTGGCCGCGCCTTTCCGACAGCAGCTGCCTCGACAGCGCCTCGAGGGCGCTCCGTATTTCTTCGTTGCCCGGAACGCGGCGAGCCGTTTCGGCGAAATAGGCGGCGGACAGATCCGAACGGTGCAGCCTCGCCATGCACAGGGCCAGGCCGGACAAGGAGTCGTAGTGGCCGGGCTCGACCACGAGAGCTTGCCGGAAGCGCAACGCAGCCTCTTCAAACTTGTTTTGCTTGAATAAGATTCGACCCATCATGGAGCTTGCCTGGGGCACGAACTCGGGTACCCGCAAGCTTTTTTCAAGCCCTTCCCTGGCTACGCGATAATCCCCGGCATGGAAGGCGCCTTTCCCGCTCAGATAGGCGGTCAGGGCATTGATATAAACAAGGTTGACGAGCTTGTGGTCAACGGAAAAGCTCCTGTAAGTGCGGGTTTCGGCCGCAACGGAAACACCCAGGCCTGAAAAGACAAGGGCGGCCGCAACAGCGATACAGGAAGCGGTCCTGGAGGAAACCGGCCGGAGCTTCGAAAACAAGCCCGTCCACGAAATCAGGGACCAGGCGCCATACGTTGCGGCAAGATACAGAAAAGGGCGCAAGGGCACGGAGTAGCGGGGAAGGGGGCAGAAGATAAAAAAAAGGAGAGTGAAATATGCAAGATGGAAAAAGATTACGCCCGCCGCCGGCGGGATTTCACCGATCTTTCTTTTGAGCAGCCGGAGGAGCAGGACGCCAAAGCCGGCAAGGGCAAGAAAAAGCGCCGAATGGTATCCGACGAACATTACGGACCGGATCGCTCCCATGGTCCGGGAGGCTTGATAAATCGTCCTGTCCGGCCAAAACGTGAAAACACCGTCGCCCTGGACCATGGCCCAGCGCCAGAAGTAGTAAGGCTTTTTTAAAAACCAAAGAAGATAGCGTCCCGGGTTCTCCTTGATGCGGGAAGTGATGGTCCGGAAGAATATCGGTGGATTCTTGGCCATTTTGGGGTACTCGGGGTCCCGCTGGAACCACACCGGATCGAACTTGCCGTTGAAGGCCATGTCGGGGTAGGTGCCGGCAACCATGGAAAGATAGGCCCGAGATTCCCCCTTTCTTGCTCCTTCCGGCAGCCCGAAGTTGTTCCGGATGGACCAGAAAACGGGAAAACACAGAAACAAGCCCAGAAAAAGGATGATCAGGCGCCTGCTTCCGGCATCGTTTCGCAGCCGGGCGACCAGATACCAGACCAAACCCACGGCCAGGGGCAGAAACAGGTAGGTTTCGTTGGTAAAGTAGCTCCATCCCGCAAGGAGCCCCGCGAGAACCGCAAGGCCGGCGCTCTTTCTCCGCATGGCGCCGAGAAGCGCAAGTGCGGTGGCGGTCATGAGGAAGGAAAATAGGGTTTCGGTCATGAACAGAGAGGAGTTTGCGGTCAGATGAGGGCACAGGGCTACGGCCGCGGCGGCTGCAAGGCTTGCCCATACCGGCAAAAAGAACAGCCCCAGGAAAAAAACCAGCGCCACTGTGGCCGAGCCCAGGACCGCCTGGGAATACAGAACGAACGGGTAGCAGTCGTCCGGGCTGGAGGCGACGATGTTGGCCGCGATGAGCAGAGGATAACCAGGGGATCGGAAGGAGTCCGGCTTTGCGCCCGGTCCGATGTTCATGGACAGAAAGCCGTGTTGTACAAGGTTGGTTGCATAGTTCAGGTAGTCCACCCCATCGGCGCGAATGGGAAGGTCTATCACCAAGGTGCGGGCGCACTGGACTCTGGCCACGAGGGCGAACAGGACGAGTGCGGCGAGAACCAAAAGGCTGGCAGAGGAAACCCGCTTGGTTGTGCCCCCGTTCTTCGGGGGCGTGCTCATCTCCTGGCCTGTTTCCGAAATGGATGAATCGCTTGCTGTCATAGCGGTATTTTCTTCAAAAATACACGGATTCCGTCTTTTTGCATGAGGCGGTCAATGTCCTGCTTGTTGACGTTCTCCACCTTGCCGAGAATTTTGGACAGGGCTTCCAGAACGCGGTTGGCCTTGGGCATGATGGCCTTGGCAGACCACAGGAGATCGGTGACCAGGGGAAGCAGCTCCTTTGCCTGGTCCGCCAGAGCGTCGGCCTTTCGCACCACGGAAAAGACCTGGGGCAGCTCCTTTTCGGCCTGCTCCGCCAGCACGGGAAGCTTTGCGAGCGCAGCGTCCGCGTTCTCGGCGATCTTGGCGAGCCGCGGCACGATCTCTTCCATCTGCCCGGCCAGGGGGCCCAGCTTGGACAAGGCGGCCTCCGCCTGGGGAAGGATCTGCTGGGCGTTGTCCAGAAGCTTCTCCCCCTTTGCCGGAAGCTTCTGCACCTTGGGAAGGAGCTTTCCGGCTTCCTTGAGCAGGGCCTTGGCCTCCCCCGTGGCGGATCGCGCCTCGGAAGCCAGTGCGGAGACGTCGGCGGGGAGCGTGGCGGCGTTCTGGGAGAAGTCCGAAAGGATCCTTTCGGTGTTGGCCAGGATGCTTCCCAGCCTTTCCTGGTTCTCCGTCAGGAGCTTCTCGGCCTGGGCGGCCAGGGAGCTTCCCTGGGAAAGAAGGGCCAGGATGTGGTCGCGGTTGCGGGATGCCGTGGCCACGATGGAGGAGACATCGTCCATCACGCCGATATCCGAGGCCTTCTTGATGGTGTCCGTCACCTTGGAGAGCAGCCCGGTTTTTTTTGCGCTTCCGGTCGCTTCCTCTCCGGTTCCCCCGCGGGGCTTCCTCTTTTGGGCCATGGCTTTTCCCCCTGGTGCCAAGGTCAATGGTGGATGATAGATCCTCTCGGGCCCGGGCTGAAAAGGGCTGGGCGGAGGAGATGGGCCATCGCCTCGCCTTCCCTTTTCGTCAACCTGTTTTGAAGCGCTTGGATGAACGGTGGCCAATGGGGCACGCCTGCACCGGCAAGGCATGCCCATAGCGGGCCCGAATCCACAAGCGCCGGATCATGGCGGAGCTTCCCTCCGGCAGAGGTTCGGGCCGGCCCGAACTGGACTGACGTGCAAGGCACGACTATAGCAGTAAACTCGGGCTGTTGTAAATCGGGAAAGCCCGCAGGCACCCTGCGGAACGGCGATTCCGGCACAGACGCCATCCTCCGCCGGCTGTGCACGATTAATAACTATCCGTATTTAGGGGCTGTTTCCAAAAAAGTCTATGGCGATGGGCTGCAAGCGCCAATGACGGCGTCATCAGGTGGAAAAAGTACTCCCCTAATATGTAATTCGGATTCTGAGCAAAAGGTCGCCCCGGCCTCCTCCGCCCGCGGACCGGCCCAGGCCGGCCAGGCGCAGAGTGGAGCCCTGGGAAAGCCCCGGCGGAATGCGGACCGAGTAGACCCCGCGCGCCATACCCAAGGGAAGGCTGATGAGCTTCCTCGTCCCGCGGGCCGCTTCATCCCGGGAGACGGCAAGCTCCCCATAGACGTTGGGGTCTCCCCTCGGGCCTGTGGGAGTGAGCACGGCGAGCCGCGGCGTTCCTCGCTTTTGGGTGAGGGTTTTGAGCTTGCGGCCGATCTCCGCCTGGGGGAGCCGGGGGGCCAGGAGGATCAGCAAGGCCCCGGCCACGAACCCGCCCACGTGGGCCCACCAGGCGATGGTCATGCTCTGGCCGTGGGTGACGATTGCGTAGGCGAGCTGGAGGATGAACCACAGCCCCAGAAAGAGGAAGGCCGGGAGCTCCACGATGTAGATAAGAAAGATGAGCGTCACGATGCGCGCCGTAGGGTGCAGAAAGAAGTAGGCGCCCATGATCCCGGCGATGGCGCCGCTGGCGCCGATGGTGGGAATAGTAGAGTCCGGATGGAACAGGAGGTGGGTCCCCCCGGACGCGAACCCGCACAGGAGGTAGAAGAAAAGATATGGGGCGTGGCCCAGATGGTCCTCCACGTTGTCGCCGAAGATGGCCAGGAACCACATGTTTCCCAGAAGGTGCCAGAACCCGGCATGGAGAAACTGGAAGCTTACAAACGAGAAGGCCTTGTGGGCAAAGTCCATATGCAGGGGCAGGTCCGTCGAGGTGAAGTAGGCGGGGATCAGGCCGTAAAGGCTCAGGAAGCGTGCTTCCACGGCCGGAGGAAGGGTCGTCTGATGGAAATAGACCAGCACGTTGACGGCAATGATGGCTGTGTTCACCACCGAGTAGTGTTGGGAGCCGATGTTGTCTCGCAAGGGTATCATGGGCATTTTGTCGCCTTTCGTAGACGAGTCACCGTTTTGTATCACACGCCTTGCTTTTTTTCGCGATTTTAACTAACCCATAGGTATCCTTCCGGTAAAAACTGGCCGGGCGATGCGCCGCGCCTGGCAGAGGCCAGAGCAAGCAATGGAACGACCGAGGATTGCTGCGGGAAGAAGGGCTTTATGTTCCCCGTCCCGGCTCTCCCCTTTCTTCCTCGAAACTCGGTGATGTGCGCCCCGGGTGGCGTCCTTTTTTCCATGTTCATACTACTAAAGTCCGTAGAGGTTGTTTCCTAACCCCGTCGGACGCCCCAGGGCGGCGTTCCGGGCCCTTTTGAAAATGCTTACTACAAACTGCTCTGCTTTTTCGTTTTTCCCGCGCCCTGCCCTGAAACGCGATCCGGGGTTATGAAACAGCTTTTAAAAACGTATGGTTGCCGGAAGACGGAAAAAAGTTTCAAATCCGACTGAATTCATGGGAAAATATTTGTGCGGCGGGCTATACGCTTTTCTGACCTCCTTCCATAATCTGCGCTCGGTTTTCCGATGAGGCGGGCTTCGATGAAAAAATGCGGCTTGTGTCTCCTGTGCCTGTTCCTGTGCCTGGCATTGTCTTCGGCGTCCCTCGCGCAAGGGGGAGGGGGCAAGGTCTTTTGGAAGATGGCCACCCTTGCGCCCGAAGCCATCGGCTGGGGCAAGATCATCAAGGAGATCGGGCTTCCCGCAATGGAGGACATGACCGGCGGGGTGCTTTCCGTGAAGATCTACTGGGGCGGGGTCATGGGCGACGACACCGCCATCGTGGGCAAGATGAAGCAGGGGGTTCTGAGCGGCGGGGGCCTGACCGGGCAAGGCACGAACCTCATCTGTCCGGAGATGAACGTGGTGGAGCTTCCTTTCCTTTTCGAAAACTACGAGGAGGTGGATGCGGTCCGGAAGAAGCTCCTGCCGGTTCTGGACGATCTGATGGAGAAGCGGGGTTTCTTTTTGCTGGTCTGGATGGACCAGGACTTCGACCAGGTATACTCCACGAAGTTCCCTATGAGCTCGTACGGAGATTTCCTGAACGCCCGCTTCATGACCTGGTACGGGGTGCTGGAGGAGAGGATGTTCCAGCGCATCGGAGTGGAGGCGGTGCCGGTGCCCGTGCCCGAGGTTTCCCAACGGGTCCGCAAGGGCGACATGAACGCGGCCATCGGGCCGGGTATCTGGATCGTGGGCGCCCAGCTCCAGTCGGTTATTAAATATGTAAATCCTCTAAAGATCCGATATGCCCCCTCGGTCACCGTGGTGCGGAAGGACGCATGGGAGGCGTTGTCGGAGTCGGCCCGGAGGAAGTACCACGAGCGCCGCGGCGAGCTTACGGTAAAGCTTTGCAGGGCCGTGCGGTCAACGGACGAGAAGTACTACCGGGCGCTCTTGCAGTACGGTGTAAAGGAGACGCACCTGGACTCCCAGAGCGAGCGCATCATCCGGGAGAAGGCTGTCCGTGTGTGGGATACCATGGTGGGCGTGCTCTATCCCCAGGCCATGCTGGACATGGTCCAGGAAACCCTCAAAGAGTTCCGCCAGGGCCGCGGAAAATAGCGCCCCGGAGATCGGGGCGTCCGCTGAAAACGCTTGAGAATCATCCTTCCTGCCTCATCCGCACATCAACGTGCCATTCCGTGGATTCCCGCCCGATAGATGGAAATGTTGAAGCCGCCGTTCAGCGCCGGACAACAGCTCGGTCCAGCCTATCTTATCTTTTTCCAAACCACGGCAGGCAATTCTTCATTGCTTCAAGAAGTTTTGCG
>JBFMHL010000293.1:0-15850 GCA_040753055.1 Thermodesulfobacteriota bacterium
GCCCGGGAGTGAACCCGGGCCGCCTGCACAGCGGAACCGGAACCAATCCAAGGAGGTTCTCATGGAGGTCAAGAAGCACCATATCCTGGTGGCCGTGGACGAGTCGGAAAACGCGGGCCGGGCTTTGTTCTACGTGGGGGAAATGACGGCGAGCCTGACCAACGTGGTCATCACGCTTTTACACGTGGTCCGGGAGCCGGGCCCGGAATCGGTTCCGGATCGCGCCGAGCGCGACGACCAGGTGTCCCGGATGCGGGCCAGGGCCGGGAAGCTCCTGGAGGAGGCCACCGCCGTCCTGGCCCGGAAGGGAATTGACCAGGCCCGTGTCCAGCAGAAGATTCTGGTCTCCATGCCTCCCTCCACCGCAGTGGACGCCATTCTGGAAGAAATCCGGACGGGCCACTACGAAACCGTGGTGGTGGGACGCAGGGGCCTCTCCCGCAAGGAGGAGTTCCTGTTCGGCTCGGTTTCCTCCCGAGTGGTGCATGAAGCGAAGAACAAGGCCGTGTGGGTGGTGGAGTAATCCTTCTGCCGCATATGTCCGGAGGTCCCCCATGAACCCGCGCCTCCGCTGCAATCGAGTCGCCTCCTGGCTTGTCCTCTTGGCGGCCCTGGCCCTGTGCCGCCCATACGCCGTTCTTCCCGCATCCCCCTTGAAGAAGGTGGTGACGAAGAACGCCGGCTTCGCGGCCTACCTCCCCGACGGCTGGACCGCAACGGAAACTTCCGACAAGGGCCTGCTCCGCTTCGCTGCCAGGGATGCCGGCAACGTCCTCTCCGTATCCCTGGCCGTGAGCGGCCCCGGCCAGGCGCGGGATGCCGTGGACGCCTTCCGGCAAGCCTTTTCCGATCTCCTGTCCTCCAAAAGCAAGGCCGAGTTCGCCGATGTCCGGCTCTCTCCGGACCGGTCCCGCCTGGCCGTTTCCGGCCGCGCGCGCAACGAAAAAGGCGGCATATCCACCTTCCTGGCCTGGGCCGGCCGCGAGCCGGACGGCTCCCTGGTCTGCTCCCGCATCGCCGGCCCCCCCGAGCTCTTCCCTCTGGAAAGGCCCCCGGTCGAGGCGGTGCAGGCAAGCGCTCCCAGCCGCAATGCCAGCACCCGCGAGATCCTGCTCACGGTGCTGGCCAACGTCCGGCCCCTCAAGGGAGCCGTAGCCCCGGCCCCGGCCTCTTCCGGTCCGCAGCCGCTGGCCGAGCACCGGCTTTCCGACGGCTCGGCCTCCTTTTCCCTGCCGAAAGGATGGAAGGTGCGCGAGCTGGGGGCCGGCTGCTTCCTGGCCCAGTCGCCGGACGAAAGCCTCTCCTTCCTGGTGGCCAGCCCCGAGGTCATAGACCCCCGACTGGGCGTCCGCCCGCCCGGAATCCCGGTCTCTCCCTTCCTGGCTCCCCATCAGGCAATGGCCTTCCTGCTCGCCTTCCAGAACATCGGGCAGGCCACCGACTTCCTCGAGGTCTCGCCCCGGCAGGACCTCGCCGCCGACCTCGCCCGCTCCTACACCGCGGGCCCGGCCGTGGCCGAAGACTTCATCTATCTGGTGAACGCGGGCGGCAAAAAGCTCAAGGCCTTCTCCTTCGGCATCTCCTTCGGCTCGCGCATGAACACCTCCTGGCGCCTGTTCCACATGAGCGTGTTCGCGCCCGAGGCGGAGTTCGCTTCGCTGGCTCCCACCTTCGCCGCCATGATGCAGTCCTACCGGGTCAACGACCGGTTCGCGCAGGAGTATATCCGCAAAGGCATGGAGCGCCTGCGCCAAATGGAGCGGGAGACCGCCGCCCGGGCCGCCCGTAATGCCTCCGAGATCCGGGAGATGATGCAAAAGGCCTACGACGAGCGCCAAAAAAGCCAGGACTATATTGACTACCAGCGCTCCAACTATATCCGGGGACAGCAGGACTGGGTTTCGGAGATGGAAGGCGGCACCGTCTACCACACCGACTCCTGGGGCACCCGAAACACCGCCACCGGCGAGTACTACGAGGGCGCGCCCTACGACTACGTGCATATGACGGGCCGGAACCCCGTGCACGACGAGCGGATGACCCCCATCAACAGCCGCGAGCTTTACGAGCAGCATGTCCGCTGACCAGCGGGCAATTTTGCCTTGACTATCCCCGCGGCCCGGATAATATGCCTGACCCAGGAAGCAGGGCTCCGCGGAAGCAGGGAAGGCGGTGCAAAACCGCCGTGGTCCCGCCGCTGTGAGTGGGGACCGAAGGCCGGAAACAAGCCACTGGGGAAGCTCCCTCGGGAAGGCCCGGCCGGAAGGACGATCCACAAGCCAGAAAACCTGGCCGCGGAACAAGCCGTTTTACCGGCGCGGAACCGGTTCCGGCCAAGGCGCGTGAAACGCGCGCCCCTTAAGGATGAAGAAACAGGGTGCAATCCTTAAGCCTTTCGGGCTTGAGGATTTTTTATCCCCCGGGCCCGGCGGCTCCGGGGGATTTTTTATTGGGCTCGGCCGCATGCGGGAACAGCCTGCGGACCCAGCAGCCGAGGAAACACCATGACCAAAGCCATACCTAAAATACCGTTGCTTGCCATCCTCATGATCCTCCTCTTCCGCCCGCCCCTGTTCGCCCAAAGCGCGGAGAAAAAAAACGAGGAAGCGCGGCCCCGCTTCGAGCTGCCTGAAATGGTGGTCACGGCCCAGCGGGAAAAGACCGAGGTAAAAGAGCAGCCCCGCTCTGTCACCGTCATCACGCAGGAGGACATCGCCGCCAGCCCCGCGGAGAACGTGGCCGACCTCATGGGCCGCGAGGCCGGCGTCACGGTGCGCTCGGTCACGGGCACCGAAAAGGGAGCGGGAATAGACCTGCGGGGCATGGGCGACACTTACGGCAGCAACGTAGCAGTTTTGGTGGACGGCTTCCGCCTGAACCCCTCGGACATGTCCGGCCCGGACCTCTCCTCGGTGGCGCTCTCCGACATCGAGCGCATCGAGATCCTCCGGGGGGGCGCCTCCGTCCTCTACGGTGACGGCGCGGTGGGCGGCGTGGTGAACATCATCACCCGCACGGGCGACAAAAAGCCCTCCGCCAAGCTGAACGCAAGCTACGGGAGCTTCGGCGAAACCAGCCTATCGGCCTCTTCCTCCGGCGCCGTCCGCGGCCTTACTTACGCCGCCGGAGCCTCGGGCTACGACACTGACGGCTATCGCCAGAACAGCGCGCTCGTGAAACGCGACGGCTCCCTGCGCCTGGGCTACACCCTCTTCGAGCACCTCAGCGTCTCGGCCTTCGGGGCGGCCCACAACGACCAGTACGGCCTCCCCGGCCCGGTGCCCCTGGCCTATGAAACGGACCCGGACCTCCGCCGTCTCTCCCGATGGCCCCGGGACAACGGCGCAAGTCAGGACCAGCGCGGAGGGCTTTCCGCCGAGTACGACGCCGGCAAGTACGGGCGCCTGAGCCTTGTCCGCGGCTACCGCAACCGCACCAACCAGTATATCCTGGGCTACTCCCCCCTCCTCCCCGTCTCCGCCCAGACCGACTTCATCAACGAGGACACCCGCACCCTCTCCTGCGTCTACCGGCTCGACTACCGGCTCTTTTCCCTGGACCACCGCCTGGTCTGCGGAGCCGACTCCTACGACGCGGGCTATGTCCGCACCGAGATCTCCAAGGCCGAGCGCACGAACCTGAAGCTTTCCTCCCTGGGCTTCTTCGCCGAGAACCGTTTCGGCCTGCCCGGAGCTTTCAAATTCACCCTGGGTGGCCGCACCCACCGGACCCGCGTCCTGTTCCGGGAAGACCAAAACCGCGCAGCGGCCTCGGCTCCGGCCTGGCTAAACGGCCCGGTAACGGACGCCACCTGGGACAACACCGCCTTCGAGGCGGGGCTGACCTGGGAAAAGATCACCGGGCTCACGCTGTTCGGCGGCTACTCGGAGTCCTTCCGTACGCCCAACGCCGACGAGCTGGCCTTTTCCTCTCAAAAGCTCAAGCCCCAGACCGGCGAGCACTGGGAGGCGGGCGGCCGCGTTCAGGCCTGGACCGCAGCCGAGATCTCGGCCACCGCCTTTCTCACCCGCATTCAGGACGAGCTCTACTACGGCGAGGACCCCGTCACCGGCATCCCGGAAAACCGGAACTTCGAGAACACCACCCGCCGCACCGGTGTGGAGGTCGTTGCCAAGTACTACCCTGTGGACCCCCTTTTCCTCCATGCAAGCTACACTTACATCCGGGCCGAGTTCGAAGGCTCGGGCGCGCTGGTCCCCCTGGTGCCCCAGCACAAGGCCGACCTGGGCGCGGAGTGGCAGGTTCTCGAACCCCTCACCCTCTCCGCCGACTTGCAGTACGTAGGCAGCCGGCCCGACGGAAACGACTTCGAAGGAAACAACCGATACCCGGAACTCCCCTCCTACGCCACCCTGGACCTCAAGGCCACTTACGCGTGGAAGGAACTCCGCTTCTTCACCGGCCTCAACAACCTGACCGACGAGCAATACTCCATCGTGGCCTACAGCGAGTCCTTCTACCCCATGCCCGGCCGCACCTACTATTGCGGCATGACGGCGGAGTTTTGAGCATAAGGATTATCTTAAAAATAAAAAGAAAGGGATTTTGCAGGGGAGGGGGGAAAACCCCTTTTGAAAAGAGCGGCTTTTCCCCCCTCCCCTACACCCCCTCCCCTCTTTCCGTAAAACTTCTTGATGCGGGTCCAAGGAAGACAGTTGTATGATTACTACTTGTAATGACTTGAAAAGCCATCTTCAATCAAAAAACCGGATAACGCCCGAGTACGACCTATAGAAGAAGGATTTTACGATAAGCTTTCATAAAAGATACGCGTCCAAGGACGGCAGCCATAGAGTAACTTCAAGCACATCCGGGAGAAATCGGCCCGAACGAGGCGACCCCATGAAAAAGCTCATCCTTGCCATAACCCTGCTGCTCCTCCCCGCCGCCGCCCTGGCCGGGCCCTACCCTCCGGCCGCCGGGCAGAACGGCACCACGGCGGTGTATATGGACGACCCTTCCCTGGCCGCCTGGGCCTCCGCCTGGGTCTCCTACGCCCCCGGTCCCGACGTGGACGCCCAGTGGAAGAAGCCCGAAGAGGCCCTGGGAAAGGCCCAGGGCACCGCCTTCGACATCGTCTGCCTGGGGCGCGGCGGGAGCATCACCCTGGAGTTCGGAGCCACCTTCAAGAACGGCCCCGGCGCAGATCTCTTCGTCTTTGAAAACTCCTTTTCGGACAACTTCCTGGAGCTTGCCTACGTGGAGGTCTCCTCCGACGGCCAGACCTTTGTCCGCTTCCCCTCGCGGTCGCTCATTAAAAACCCGGTTTCGGCTTACGGAACCCTGAACCCGACCGACGTGGACGGCCTGGCGGGCAAGTACCGCCAGGGCTTCGGAACCCCTTTCGACCTCCAGGTCCTGGCCTCCCGGCCCGAGGTCCTTTCCGGAGCCCTCAACCTGACACGCGTCCGCTATATCCGCCTGGTGGACGTGGTGGGCGATGGCTCCTCCTTGGACTCCGTGGGGCAGGTCATCTACGACCCATACCCCACCAAAGGCTCGGCCGGCTTCGACCTGGACGCAGTGGCGGTGAGCCACCCCAACGCCGATGCCCAGGCGCCTGCCAACAACCCGCCCGAGGCTCCGGCCCTCCTGTCGCCCGGCCCCGACGCCGTGGTGGACGGAACCGCCCCCACTTTAACCATCGGCGACTTCTTCGACCCGGATCCGGGCGACACCCACCTGGCCACCGAATGGGAGCTGGTCAACCTGGTCCCCATGGAAACATTGCTTCTCAAAAGGCTCGCCATCACGGACCTCAGGAAGTTCCCCGTGCCCGAGTCCCTGCTGGACCCCGACTCCACCTATCTCTGGCGCGCCCGGGTCCTGGACGGCTCGGCCCTGGCCTCGGCCTGGTCGGAGTACTATACCTTCACCACCGCGGGCCCGGACAACGATCAAGACCACAACGGGGTGCCGGACAGCGTTCAGGAACTGGCTGACTTGAACAGTGACGGCCTGCCCGATCCCGCCTTGCGACTGGACACCCCCGGCGGCCGGACGCTGGTGGCCGTCCTCCCCATGGCCAACGTGACCCGCGTGGCGGCCCTCCGGCCCGAGGATCCGGCCCTTACAGGAGCGCCGCTTGCGCCCTACTATCTGGCCACCGGCCCCTGCTCCTTCCGGCTGGAGCTGGCGGACCCGGACCAGCCCGCCCAGGTGGCCCTGTACTTCGGGGCCCCGCTCCCGCCGGGAAACGCCTGGTACAAATGGGCCCCGGACACAGGCTGGCAGCCTTACCCTCACGCGGCCCTGGGATGCGCCCGGACCTGTCTCGTGCTCACACTCAAGGACGGGGACTCCGCCCTTGGGGACGCGGACGGGGTAAAGAACGGCATCATCGTGGATCCGGGAGCTGTGGTGGCGCAGGCGGCGACCCAGGCGGCGGCTTCCCAGCCCGCGGGGCTGGGCGGCGGCTCGGGCTGCTTCATCGAGGTCATCCGATAAGCAACAGGGACCCAAAACGGGCGGACCAGGCGATATTCTTGAAACGAAGGAAAGAGTCAGGAAAACGGATATGTTCACTTACTGGCGCATCTTCGAGGAGCTCAAGTACCTGGGCGAGGTGGCCCTGTTCCACGACCCCTGCTTTCTGCGGCACTACCAGGAGTGGCAGAGCCGACATGCCGAGGCCATCGCCCTGCAAGACGGTTACAGGGTGGGCATGGGCCGCCAAAACGGGATCACGGTGCATTGAAACGGGCTTGATACCCCGACGGACGGGATCTACGCGGCCACCAGATCCTCCACGTGCGCGTATAGCCGGCCGTTGCTTTCCCGTAGCGGGAGCCCTTCCAGGAAGTCGGCCATCAGCCTTGCGGTGGCTCTAGGCATCTCCTCCTGGGGCATGTGGCCGCAGCGGGACAAAACCACGAAGCGTCCCCGGGCCCTGCGCTCGGAAACCAGCCGGTGGCCGAAGCGCACCGGGAGCCAGCGGTCTTCCTCCCCCCAGATCACGAGGGCAGGCACAGTCATTTTCTTCCCCATTTCCAGATACTTGGCAAAACGGGCCGGGTCCAGGCTGCGGGCCAGCTTCACCTGGGCCTCCAGGCAGCCGGGAGTGGAAAGCCTCTGGTGGTATGCCTCCACCTTGCCAGGAGTGACCAGGCGTGGATCGTAGAAGATCTGGCGCATGGTGGCGCGCACGGTGGCGGGCGTGATTACAAAACGGGCCAGGTTGCCGGCAAAGGGAAAACGCGCCAGCTTCAAGAGGAACGGAAACGCGATGTCGGCGTAAGGGATCAGGGCGTCCACCAGGATGAGCCGGCTCACCTTCTCGGGGTGCATGAGAGCCAGCAGAGAAGCCACTCCTCCGCCCAGGCTGTTGCCCCCCACAACCGCGCTGTCAAGACCCACTGCATCCATCCAGGCCGCCACGCCCTCCATCAGGGACAGGGCGTCATACTCCGCTTGGGAGGGCTTGTCCGACCAACCGAAACCCATCATGTCCAAAGCGTATACATGGAAGCCCAGTCCGTGCAGGTTCTCGGCCACGGAGCGCCAGGTATAGCAGGAGGAGGCGAAACCGTGGATCAAAAGGACCTTCTCGCCGGGGCCGGGGTACTCCTCGTGGTGATAGACCACCCCGTCCACGTCCGTGAAACGGCTCCGGAACATGCGATAGATATAGGACAGGTCCATGATGTCGGCCTTATGGAGTGCGAGGTTTTCCATTTGCTTAGCGGGCCCCTTTCTGCGTCCGCTTTCCAGCGGTCAGGTTCTCCAGGCCGCAGCGGCAGTAAGCCAGCGCGATCATGCCGAAGTCCGGGGTCAGGAAATCATTGTCCGCTTCCGCGTTCCGCTTCCGATTGATGACGGTCACCTTCATTTTCCCCTCCTTGTTCCGGCGCTTTGATCGGATCGTTTTATAAAGGATCTACCGGGCGTTCCGTTTTTCCTTCCGGGCGGCGGTCAGGTTGTCCAGGCCGCAGCGGCAGTAGGCCAGTGCGATCATGCCGAAGTCCGGGGTCAGGAAATCATTGTCCGCTTCCGCGTTCCGTTTCCGATTGATGATGGTCACCTTCATTTTCCCCTCCTTGTTCCGGCGCTTTGATCAGAGCGTCTTATAAAGGATCTACCGGGCGTTCCGTTTTTCCTTCCGGGCGGCCGTCAGGCTGTCCAGGCCGCAGCGGCAGTAAGCCAGCGCGATCATGCCGAAGTCCGGGGTCAGGAAATCATTGTCCGCTTCCACGTTCCGTTTCCGATTGATGATGGTCACCTTCATTTTGTTCTCCTTTCGTTCGCTTGTTTTTATGAATGTACCTACTTTTGTTTTGACGATTGTGCGTACATTTGTACTTACATTTATATCTCCACATGTTCCTTGTCAAGCGTCTTTTTTATATTTTTCCAAAAATTTTATAATATATTGATATTATAATATAAATTATAAGCGATTTTTTTACGCGGAACTCTCCTCACCTCGCCTCTCCGCTTTTTCCCCATGAGCCGGCCGAGAAAAAATCGTTGGAGCCTGCGCACCTGCCTTGTGGATGTCTTGCTTTGATGGTATTTTAACGGTGTTTACATGATCGACGCAGCCGCTCCCCAAAAGGGGGGCCGGCAAAACGAACTGCGTTCCGGCTGGCAGCCCGAAGCCCTCGCATCAGAAACTCCCGATCCCACAATCCGTGGAAGCCCTGAAATGAAGGATCGTCTTTTTCCGGACAATCTGACCCTTCCCCGCCAGGGCAACCTCTTCGGACCCGAGTACTATGACTGTGAGGTCATGTGCCAGCTGGCGGATACGGCTGTTTTTCACGCACGAAGCATCGCCCGGGCCAAACCCGTGCTCATCAAAACCGCAATGGGCCACGAGGCGTCCCAGAAGCTCTTCCGGGAATACGCCATGCACAAGAAGGCCCCGGTCCCCGGCCTCATGAAGCTCCTGGGGCTCGAGGTGGTTTCCGGATCCACCATACTGGTGTTCGAGGATGACGGTGCAAGGCCGCTGTCCCTGCTTGCGCCCGCAATGTTCCGCGATCCGGCCGCCTTCCTGCCCCCGGCCCTGGAGCTGTGCCGCATCGTGGAAAGGCTGCACCAGCAGAGCATCACCCACCAGTTCCTCTGCCCGCTCACCGTTTTCATCAATCCCAAGAGCCTCTCCGTAAGCCTTGCGGGCCTTTGCCACGCCTTCTTCCATCTCCGCCAGCCGCCCGGCCCCTGGGACGGCCGTCTCATGGAAGGCTCCATGGAGTACGCGGCTCCGGAGCAAATGGGCCATCTGGGAAGGCCTGTGGACGGCCGTTGCGACATCTACGGGTTGGGCTCCTTGTTCTTTCTGATGCTCGCCGGGCTCGCCCCGCCGCCCTTCCAGGCCGAGGACCGATACCCCGAGAAATCACCCGCCCGCAGCCTGCGTACAGCCAATCCCGACGCGTCGGAGGCCCTTTGCACCATCGTGGGCAAATGCCTGGCGACGGAGCCTGCGGCACGCTATCAGAGCGTTTCCGGCCTTTACGAGGACCTCCATGAATGTATGAACGAGGTGCAGACGGGGCGTCCCGGAGGAAAGGCCTTTGCTCCGGGAGGGCACGACCTTGCCGCACGGCTCTGGGCCCCCGGACCCGTGCGGGGAAGGACGCTGGAAAAGAAGGCCCTCATGTCCGCCCTGGCCCGTGCCGTGAAGGGGGAGACCGTGGCGGTCTTTGCCACGGGCTGCGCCGGCATCGGAAAGACAGCGCTGCTAAACGAAATGCGCCAACAGGTGGTCCAGGTGGGGGGATGCTTCCTGGCAGGGGGATTTTCGGTGCTGTCCCGGGGGCGGCCCTTCAGCGGCCTTGGGAGCGCCATCTCCAACCTCTCCTGGGACCTTCTCCGTAAAAGCCCCCAGGTGGTGTCCCAGACGCGAAAGCAGCTCTCCGAAGAACTGGCAGGACATGCGGGGCTTTTGTTGCAGCTGGCCCCGGAGGCATCCTTTTTCCTGGAGGCCCCGCCCGCCCCCACCGAGCTGAACCCCCGGGAGGCCGTGAGCCGTCGCTCCCTGGTCTTCTATCGCTTTTTCTCCGCACTGGGCCGCAAACAGAGCGTCATCGCCCTGTTCCTGGACGACGCTCAGCTGGCCGACGCATCCAGCCTGTCCTGGATCGAGGAGCTTGTTTGCGGACGGAAGCTTCCACATCTGCTTCTTCTCTGCGCCTACCGGGAAGGACCGGGCGAGCAGTTTCAGGAAGCCGCCCGTCTCCTGGAAACCATCAAAAGAAGCGGGGCCGACATCACGCACCTCCCTTTGGGCCCGCTCTCCCCAGAAGAGCTCACCGAACTCGTGCACGACGTGGCGCCTGGCTTCGTGGGCGAAACCAATTCGCTTGCGGAGCTCACGTTCGCCCGTAGCGGAGGGAACCCCCTCGCCGCCCACCAGTTCCTGCGCTCCCTCGCGGACAGGGGTTTCCTCTACTTCGACCCGCGGCAAGGCGGTCTGGTGCTGGACAAGAAAAAGGCCCGTGCCGTGGCCGACCAGAGGGAAACCGGCGGCCAGTCGTCCCTGGAGCTCATGCGCCTTCCCGCCGAGACCCTCCGCTATCTCTCGGTCGCCTCGGCGGTGGGCCCGCGATTCTCGGCCGAAGTTCTGGAAACGACCCTGGGTGCGGGCAGAACAGCCGTTTTCGCAGCCCTTTCCCTGGCGGCCGCCATGGACCTGATCCGGCCGGAGGGCTCCGAGCCTGCGGTGACCTACGCGTTCACCCACGACAGCATCCGGGAGGCGGCCTACGCGCTCATGCCCGAAGACCAGGCCTCCAAGGTGCACCGAGCCCTGGCCTTGCATTTTTCCGCCAAGCAGGGAAAAGCCCGCTCCGACGAGGTGATCTTCGCCGCGGCCTACCATTTCCGGCGCGCAAGCAAGCGCATAGACAACACCGACGATGCCTTGAAAGGTGCGGGCGCCTGCCTGGCCGCCGGGCTGCTGGCCAGGGAACGGGCCGCTTTTCCCGAAGCCCGGGAGCACCTGTCCGCGGGCATTTCCATGCTTCCCGAAGACGCGTGGGACCAGAACCACTTCCTCTGCCTGGATCTCTACACCAGCGCTATGGAGGCCGAGATCCTGGCCGGCTCAGACCAGGCCGCCGAGGAGCTCATCCGCACCGCACTGCCCAAAGCCCGGGAAAACGACGAAGCCATACGCCTTTTACGCGCCCGGTTTTCCGCGCTGATCTCCCAGAACCGGATCGCCGAGGCCCTGGACTCGGGAATCATGGCCTTGCGCCTGTGCCACGTGTCCCTCTCCCCCAAGGTTTCCATGGTGCGCGCCGTGGCCCAGTTCGCTCTTTCCGCACGGGCCGTCTGCCGCTTGAACGAAAACGAGCTGGCGAACCTGCCCGAAGCCCGGGAAAGCAACCAGGAGACGGTCCTGGGACTTTTGTTCCAGCTCTGCTTTTCCTCTTATAGCCTTTCCGTCCCACTCTTCCTGAGCGCGCTGTCGCTGGCCGGCAAAATGCTGGTCAAACGGGGAATTTCGCCGTCCGGGGCGGCCATCCTGGCGGGAATGTCCTTTGTTCTCTGCTCCGATTTCCGCTTCTCCGATGCGATGAAGCTCGCGCGCGCGGTGGACCTTCTCTCCCTGCGCTTCCCCGGCCACCCCGCCCTTGCCCGGGCCCGCTGCGTGCGGGCCAGCTTCCTGCTGCCCTGGGAGGCTTCTCTGCGGGAGTCCGCCCGTCAGTCCGGCCTGGCCGCGGCCCAAAGCTTCTCCGTGGGCCTTTTCGAGGAAGCCGCCATGGCCTCCTTTTGGGAATGCGTTCTCCAGTTTTTCGCAGGGGAGGAGCTAGGCAGGGTGGAGCGGAGGATGGCAATGACGTCCGCCGAGCTCGCCCAGTCGGGGGAGAAGGTTTTTTCCCGCCTTCTCTGCCTGTGGCGACAGGCGGTGAACAACCTGGCCGGGCTTCCCGAAAATCCCTGCGATCTCTCCCCCGCCCTGGAGAAAGCCCAGGAAGGGAGCGACATGCCCCGCCCTGAAGGAAACAACCTGGCACGGCTGGACTTTTCCCTGCTCACCCTGATGCTCTGCACCCTGTTCGGCCGCTACGACCAGGCCGTCGCCCACTTTCAGTCCGCCTCTTCCCTGTGCGACAACGAGGCCGGCACCCAGCTTGCCCCTATTTTCAACTTCTATGGCGCGCTTTCCCTGCTCTCCCGGGAGGAGAAACCGACCTCTGACTCCTGGAAGACCATCCGAAAGATATCGGCCCGCCTGGAAAAATGGGCCTCGCAAAACCCCGGCAGCCACTTTTCCAAGCACCTGATGGTGCAGGCGGAGATGGCACGGGCCAAGGGAAGCCCGGCCGAGGCGTTACGGCTTTTGGAGCTGGGGGAGCAACATGCGAAAAAGAACGGGTTGGCGGGGGAGCGGGCGCTGTGCTGGGAGCTTTTGGGCAGGCTCCATCTACTTTTGGGGGACCGGGACCCGGGCCTGGCCGCCATGACCCGGGCCCGGCAGGCCTATCTTTTTTGGGGAGCCATGGCCAAGGCCAAGGATATAGACCTGCGCTTCGGGGCGCTTTTCCTGCGGCCGGCCGGCTTCCCGCCCGGCGGATGATTCGCCGCCCCCCCCTTCCTTCCTTGCGCGGCCACGGGTCAGAAGTTGGCCGAAAGCTCCTTGTAGGTCTTGGCGATCTCGGAAGGCGTGCTGGCGAAGAGCCGGGCGTTGGTACGGTTGGCCACCATATTCAGAAGGTCCCTGTCCGCCTCGTCTCCGTATGCGATGGTAAAAATCTTGGGAGCGGAGAAGTCCTCGCCCCGGGGGAGCATGTCCAGAAAATCGTTCTTGTCGCTGATGCTGGCCGTGTCCAGCCCGTCCGACAGCACCAGCACCGCATAGCGCCGCGGCTCCTTGCGGGTCCGGGAAAGGTCCGAAAGCTCCTTGAAGGCCATTCCCATTGCATCGTAAAGCGCGGTCCCGCCGTCGGCAAACACCCCGGAGATCTGCTGGGTCAGCTGCTCCCCGCAATCCCGCATGGTGCACAGCTTGGAGAGCGGCGTCACTTCGCCGTTGAACACGATGGCCTGGACCTCGTCGCGGGGTTTCATGCTCTTCAGAAACTGGATGGCACCCTCCTTGGCGTTGTCGAGAGGCGCCCCCTTCATGCTGCCGGAGCGGTCCAGCACCAGCACCACGCTGGCCGGCACCTTCACCTGCTCCCACAGGTCCCGGATCCGGCGCAGCACCGCTTCGTCCGGAACCGAGAAAGCCTTGGAGTCGTCCACTTCCAATATCACGCCGTGCGCCTCGTCAAAGGGAGGCCCCAGCGCCAGGTCCTTCTTGATGGGCCGCAAGCCCAGCTCCATGGCACGCCGCTGCGCCTCCTCGGACAGCAAGAAGTTCACGAAGGCGCGGGCGGCCTCCTTCTTCTCCGGCGTAACCCAGGGGGCGTTCAGGATCGCCACGGGATGGCGGGTCCAGAAGCACCCGTCCTTGGGGTAGATGGCCACCATTTTAAAAGGCTTGTTGCCGGACTTCTCGTTGCTCTGGATGATGGTGTTCTCGTACTGGGCGGCCGCGGAAAGATAGCTGGGCCCTTTTTGCCGCATGAGATCGTCAATCCACGAGTTGGACAGGCCGTAGTGCTCCACCGCGCCCTCGAAATCCCGGAGGAACTCCACGGTCTTGGGGTCCTTCAGGTCCTCGGCGGTCAATCCCGCGTTTTTGCCTTGAGCCGCATAGACTTCCGAAACTACGGTCAGGAATCCCGAGTTGGCGTCCGGATGGGCATGCCCCCAGCGGAAGCTCCCCCAATGGGCGTTCCCCAGGGACGCCCAGCCCCGGGGATCGGCCGCCAGCTTGGCGATATCGGTCCAGCTGATGGGCTTGGGGTAGCCCAGGGCCCGGGCCATGGGCTCCCACATGGCGATGACCAGGGGGATGTTCACCAGGTCATCGTAGGAGTCGTACAGGGTCATGTTCTTGACGTCGCGGAAATGGGACGAGGCCAGCGCCAGCCAAGACCCGTCGCCCGGAGACCAGAGGTCGGGCTTGATGGCGCCCGCAATGATCTGGTCCATCTGCTCGCCGGAGTTGCCGTGAAAGGCCTTGACCCGAATGCGGCGTCCGTCCACCCGGGTGTCCGACGCGTTGAAGCGCGACACCATCTCGTCTATCCAGTTCTTCTTGGCGGACGATGTATAAAAGAAAAGGTCTATGACGCCGGCTGCGGCCGGCGGAGAAGGAGACGCGCCGGTCGCCACCGGTCCCTTGCTGGGAGCCGTGGCCGGATGCTTCACCAAAAGCCCCGACCGGGTGAGCGCATACCAAACCAGCCCGCCCGCCACGAGCAGCACCACGATCCAAAAACCTGCCTTGGGCTTTCCCGCCATGTCATCCGCCTCTTTGGAAGCTATGAGGTGCTATTTTTGATGAGTTCGTAAAAAGTCCATCTGCAGCGTTGCGCTTCATCTTTCGTCATTGCGGCGTACTCATCAGTACGCCTCATTCCTTAAGATTCGCGCGCCTCGCATCTGGAGCTTTATACGAACTCATCGGATTTTGAAGCTTTTACGAAACCATCAGTCTTAAGAAAGGCCTCCCGATGCGGCCGCAAGAGTCGGGATCCGACGCGGAAACGCTCGAGATTCCGCGCTGAGGCCCTTTTTCTATTTCTTCTTATCGCCGCCCATCTCCACGGTGGCCTTTTCCGGGCCCAGGGGCGCGGTCTGGGGGCTAATCTCCGCCGTCTCCGGAGTCTTCATGCCCATCTCCACCTCGAAGCGGGAAAGCAGGTCGTCGGCCAGGGCCTTCTCCATGGCCTGCTCGGCCTTGATATCCTCCACTCCGCGCCCCGAGAGGTCCGCCGCAACGCGGGAGGCCGCGCGGTTGCGGTCAATCTTATCCTGCACCACCTGCTCCAGCTCCCCGAAGTCCGTGGTAACGTCGAACTCGAAGCTCTGGGAAAGCTTGGCCATCTCGGCTTCGGCCTGGGACATCTTGAGCTCGGCCTCGTACTTCTTGATCTTCTCCTGCACCTTGTTCAGGTTCTTGGCCGCGTGCTTGATCTTTTCCAGGTTGTTGCCGTAGGCAGTCTCGTGCATGGAAAGCTGCTCGCGGTTCTCGGCCATCTCCTGCTTGGCCCGCTCCAGCTCGATAGCCAGCTGGCCCGCGGTGTTGCGGTCGCCCGCCGCGAGATAGGCCTTGATCTTGGCGGTCAGGGTCTCGATCTTCTTCTCGTCCGCCTTCACCTGGCGGGTCACCCTCTCCACCAGCGCGCGGTACTGCTCCAACCCCTCCCTGCCCTCCTTGAGCTGGGCAACCGACTGGTCGTACTCCAGCTGCATCTGGGCGATGGGATCGCGAGTCCAGAAGAAGTTCGCCAGCTTGTTGAACTGGGCGCGGAAGGTAAGCCAGAACTTGCGCACGATAATAAGCTCTGCCACGGCGATTCTCCTCGTCTGAGCGGTTCTGATTGTTCCCGGAATTTCCTTTTTTAATCTAGACGCGCGCCGGGCGCAAGCCGGAAGCGGAAAAAGTGGAAGCGAAAACGTTGGGGCATGGAAACGAAAAGAGGCGTTTGCTGCCGGTATCGGCGGGATCGGAAAGGATGGGGTCATGCTCCGTTATTAGAAGCCGTTTCATAACCCCATCTGGCGTCTCAGTGCGGCGTCAGATGGGGTTATGAAACAGCTTATAGAACTCATCTCAAAATAGTTTTTCTATGGAGGACATTTGCTTTTTGAATACAATTTGCTTTCCCAGAGAAAACGATTTTACAGTTATTATGGGCTGCAAGCCTCGAATAGCAGCCTTTGGGACTGCTTCAAAAAGTTTTGAGGAAAAGGGGGAAGGGGTGCGGGGGAGGGGGGAAAAACCAGCTTTTTAAAAAAGGGTTTTCCCCCCAACCCCCCCCAA
>JBFMHL010000294.1:0-14952 GCA_040753055.1 Thermodesulfobacteriota bacterium
CGAACTCCTCCAGGAGCCGGTCCATCTTCTCCTCGAGGACTCCAATCCTGTCCGGAACCCGGCCTTCCTCATCCGAGGCCTGATGTTCCGTGCTCTTTTTCAGGTCCTCCGGCACCTCGATATCCTGGCCTGTGGCGATATCCGTCCATCGCACTCCGTCCCGATCCCGCCCTTCCGGCTCCGGCGCCCCGGGGGCCCGGGCTTCCTCCTCCGATAGAGCCGCGGGCGCCTCTGCCGCCTCCGGCTCCTGGATCTCGCTTTCTCCCACCATGTCCATAAGCACGATACCGCCTTCTCCGTCCCCCATTTCAACCGCCTGCTCCGCAACGGCGGGAGGCTCGGCCGGGGAAGCTTTTTCCTTCCTCTCGGCCGCGGTTCCTCCCCCTTCGCCGGGAGCGCCGGTTTCGCCCTGACCTTCCGGGACGTTCGCCTCGTTTTTTGCCAGCACATCCGGTTCCATGGAACTCCCCTTCGCGCTTCGTACAGCGGTCTCCACTGCTCCTTCGTGCGAGAAACAGCCGAAACCCTATCCCGAACTCCGCACCCGGGAGCAGCCGCGCCACCCTTAAATTTCAGGGATGAAGACTTTTAATCTCACGATAATACTATGAAAGTCAAGGGTCTGATCCGGTATACGGCTCCCTCCGGCAGGCCGGTTTCCCTTCTTGCGATCAACCCAGAGCCTTCTTCAAGCGGTTGTGATCCTCCTTGGAGAGGCGTAAAAAACGGACTCCCATCCCCAGGGGAAACTTCTCCTGGTCCTGGCTGTGGGTGCGGACCCACGCCACCTGGCTCTGCACCAAAACCGGAGCCTCCTTGTCCCCCAACTTCAGGTGAAGGTTGAACACCTCCCCCTCCACTAGGGGCCTCTCCGTCTTCAGGAAAAGGCCGCCGATGCTGGCATCCCTCGTGGTGGTCTCCAGAAACTCGCAGCCGTTATCGTAGGCGACGGATATGGTTTTGCAAACTCTGGGCTGGCGCCTCAGGAAGCTCACGCCGATGGAGTTCTCGGTGGCCTTCTTGAGCCGCAGAACCAGGTTCTCCATGATTTTTCTCATGACCGGCGAGAGCAGCTCGAACTCCTGATCCATGGCCGCCGGGTCCAGGATGCCCACCATGGTCCGGCCCATGGCCTTGGCCGTTGCGGTCCGGGGGATGCCGGCCACGAAGGCCATCTCTCCGAATATCTCCCCCTGGCGCATCACCTCCACCACGATGAACTCTCCTCTGAGCTCCTTGATGATCTTCACCGCGCCGGATAAAACCACGTAGACAAACTCGTCCTGGCTGCCTTCGTCGAAGATCACATGGTCGTTCTCGTAGGTCTGCTCGGAGAGAAACTTGTACATGGCGCGTCAGTCCTCCATCTCGAGGATCTCATCCTGGGAGATCTCCCACTCGTCCAGGTTCGCAGGTTTTCCGCCCTTTTCCGGCTTGTTTCCCGCCTTTTTGTTGCCCTCCATCTCCAGGGCCTCTTCCAGACCCGGGGCTTCAATACCCGTCATGTTCTTGTATCTGCCCGGCGGTGCTTTTTGGGGCCGGGGCTGGGGAGGTTCGGGCTTGCTTTCCAGGGCCGAGTTCGATTTTCCTCCCATGGGCTCCAGGTCGTCCTCGTCCACGTCCTCCAGGTCCCCCACCACCGGAAGCTCCAGATCCTCCTCTCCCGCCACGGGAAGCTCCAGGTCATCCTCGGCCGGCGCTCCCATGGCCGCGGGATCGAAGGCGGCTTCCAGTTCCCGGGCGGCCGCCTCCACGGGATCCAGCTCCTCCAGCGTGGATGCTTTCTGGGAAAAGGAGGGGATCTCCGTTATCTCGCGGGGCGCATCGTCCAGCTCTTCCAGGTCGTCGAGGTTCTCGATCTCCTCCAGCTCAGCGGCTACCGGTTCTTCCCGGGGAGAAGGCACGGGGTGGCCCGCCCTCGCCGCCGGCCTGGCGGCGGAAGGCCGGCGCGCCGCGGCAGCGGCCGGAGCATCCCACTTCTCCGGCGCGACGGCTCTTTTTCTGGCCGGCTCCACCACCTGAGCCTCGATGACGGGCATCTCCTTCTTTCGAGGAGCAGCGGTCCCTACGCCCTTCGGGGCTTTTAGCGGAGGCCCCTCGGCTCGGCGAATCCCGGACACCGGTACGGGCTCGTAACGGAGGTCAACGGTGAAGGTGAGGCCTCCTTCCCGGGCCTTCCGCGGTCCGGTCCGGAGCGACTGCTCCACCGAACGGACGATCTTCTCCACTTCCTTCACGATGCCGGTCTTTTCCGCCTGCTCCTTTTGATAGCGGGCCACGAAGCGGAGGATGCGGGAGGTTTCCCGCAGAACCTGGCGGGCCTGGGTCCGGCCGATGACCTTCCGCAGGGAAAGCAGGAAGTTCTCCATGAGCCGGAGCATGGCGTCGGCGAGAAAGCGGTTCCCCTGCTCCGGGTCCTCCACCTGCAGCATGGCTTCGGTGGCCGCATGGAGGAAGACATCGGGAGGTTGATCGGGAATATAGGACTTGAAAATGTCTGCCTGGTCGGGCTCGATGGCTGGCTTGGCGGAGCAAATGAGGTAGTTGAGCCATTGGCGCAGGCGCTCGCGGTGGGCGTCGCGCCGTTCATCCTCGCCAGGCTTCCGGACCGGCCGTCCCCCCTTCACCACGCGGTAGGGCAGCGCCATGAGCTCGGTTTCCACAGCCTTGGCGATCTCCTGCAGGACGTCCAGATAGATGGCCAGAGTCGGCCCGTAAGCGCTTTCCCCCGAGCCTTCAGCGGCCCCGGCGGGCTCCACTCTTTCTATGAGCTTGAAGCTCAAGAGCGAGTTCAGGACCTTGTAAACGGCAAAGTCCTCGTATCCGCTTTCGAAAATGAGCTGGCGGACCGACCGCGTACCGTCAATGAGCGACAGAAAGCGCCACTCGATGGCGTTGAACTTGAGCCTCTCCTTCTCGCCGAAACGGTCGGATATCCGGAAAATGATCTGGTCGGACTCGATGCCTTTCCGGAGAACCCGCATCTCGTCAATACGGCGGGTGGCTTCCAGGATCACGCCCATGATGTCCAGCCGGGTTTCCTGGAGCCCGGTGGGAAGCGGTCCCACGTCGTTGTAATCGAACTGGCCGGCCTCCCACAAAAAAACCGCGAAGATCAGGTCCTCCGCCTGCTTGTGGAGGACCTTGCGGAGCATGTCTTCGGTGATGAAGCCCATCTCCACCAGGGTCTTTCCCAGGATCTGCTTTTTGTCCCGGGCGACGGCCAAGGCTTCCTGGAGCTGCTGGGCCGTTATGATGCCCTTGCTGCGCAGAAGGGTGCCCACGCGGGTCTCCATACCCGAACCGCGCACGAAGACCACGTTCCCCTGCCGCAGAAACAGCACAACCTCCCTTTCGCCGCTGGTGAGCTTCAGCTCGCCGGTCTTGGAGTCGTTGTGCAGCATCTGCAGGATGCTGGCGAGGGAGGTGGATTCAAAGCTCCCTTTGAGTTGCATACAAGGGCCTCTGGTGCTGCTTGCTCTTTTTAAGGCGTGTTTCAACAGGCCGTGAGGGCGACGGTCCGCGGCGGGCGGCCAGAGGAGTATACCGGATGCACGGCGCATCCGAACGCCGAGGCACCGGCAGGGCACGTCCCCCCAGGCATGAGCTTCCTACGGACCATCCACGCAAAGTATCGTCCAAACTTTCTTTTCTTACCAGAAAATGTTAGAAGCAACAAGAAAAAGAACGAGTTAATCCAGCGAGGTCCGGAAAACAAGGCTGCAGCCAGTTGGAGAGGGCCGCGGCCGAGCCTCCGCGACAGCAAGCGTCCCGCCCCCCGGCCCGCTCCTCCGAAAGGCCCGCAGTGCCGACAAAAAATCCTTCGAAAATGCGCCGGATAGCCTTCGGACTGATATCCATTGCCGCAGGGGTGATGGGCGGGGCCCTGATCTTGCTGGCTTTGGGCTGGAGCACAGAGCTTGTTCCCCGGCTGGCGACCCGCATTCTGCACCCGGGCGCCCCGCCCTGGGCCATCCGGATCGCCTACCGCCCCGCCATCTGGTATCACCGCTTTGCCGGCGTAAACATTTACGCCCATACGCTGACCACAGCCTTCACCGAGCTGCAAAACCCCGAAGGCAGACACAACTCCATAGGCTTTCGGACGCCGGAGTACACCATCAGCCATCCGCCCGACACCTTCCGCATCCTGGTCATCGGCGACAGCTTCACTTACGGCGACGGGGTGGCTGAAACCCGGACCTTTCCCCGGATCCTGGAGGAGCTTTTCCGTGAGAGGGCGGATGGCAAGGGCTCCCGGGTGGAGGTGATCGCTCTCGGCGTCTGCGGAAGCCGCACCCCGGACAACGTGATCCGGCTCCTGGCCCACGGCCGGGAGCTTTCCCCGGACCTGGTCGTCTTCCAGCATTACGGAAACGATCTGGAGTTCTCCCCGCTCTACTCCTACGGCCGGTACTTCTTCGCAGCCACGCATCCGGTCTTTCCGGAACGCCTCCCCCTGCTGGGGCGCTTCTTCCGGAAGAAGCCGGCCGGGCAAAGGCTTGCGGACAGGCTTCGGGGCGAGGACATCTACTCCATGCGCCTGGAGGAAAAAAGACGCATGCTCAAGCCCGGTTCCTTCGAGCGGGCCCTTTTTGACGATTGCCTGGATACGGTGGCCCGGTTCCGCGACGAAACCAAAACCCCCGTGGCCTTCGTGGCCTTCCCTCTCCTGGACTCCACTCCGGAAGGGAAAAACTTCTCCCGTTACGCAAGGGAGCCGGAGGAGCAGCTCCTGGACCGGGGCCCGCTGGCCGACATCAGGGAGAGGGGTTTTCCCCTCCTGGACCTGCGCGAGACATACAAGGCCGAGGCCGGCGACCGCTACCTGGCCGTGTCCCGGCAGAACGGGCACCCCAACGACCTGGCCCACCGCCTGGCCGCGGAAGCGCTTTTTTCTTTTCTGCAGGAAAACGGCCTGGCGTCCTGCCCCTCCCCCCCGGGCAAGCCCGCGGGACCGGGCTTCGAAAGGGAGCAAGCGCTCCGGGATTCGGCGGCCTCACGCTGGAAGGAGTACGCGGGCGATCTGGACCTCCAGATGAAGTTTTTCACCGACCTCTGCGCCCTCCATCCGAAAAACGCCTGGCTCCGGGAGCAGCTGGCTTTCTGCGCGTTCTCCGCAGGCAATGGTAATCTTGCCCGCACCGCCTGGGAGAAAACTGCGGCGCTCGCCCCGGCCCAGGCTGCGCCCTGGGCCTATCTGGCCATGACATTCCCCGTCCGGTTCAGCCACTCTTTCCTGCGACTTCTGTCGGTATGCCCCCCCGGGCAATGGCAGGAAACCGCGATGCTCGCTCCCGGCCTGGCCGCGCCCTGGTACTTTCTTGCCTTCGCGGATCGAGGGGCTACGGACCGGGAACGATTCCTCACGAAGATGCTTGCGGTCCTTCCCCGCCAAAATCTGCCCCTGCTCACGCTGGCACGGTATTACGCAGAGCAGGGGCGCAACCGGGATGCCTGCGGGCTTTACTCGCGGGCGGCCCGCGCGGCCGAGTATCCGGGCAACTTCGAGCAGGCCATGTCCGGCCTGCACCGGCTTTCCTGCCCGGCCTTTCCGGAGCCTGTCGAGGCGGACTTCCAGGGCAAGCCCCCGGAGGCGGGGGCGGAGCAGCCCGGAGGAAAGGGCTGAGGGCCGCGCCCGGCTCTATCGGGCGTCCAGCACCTCGCGGATCTTGTGGGAGATCTGCTCCAGGGTGAAGGGCTTCTGGATAAAGCCCTCCGCGCCCATCTGCATGATGCGGGCCGCTTGCTCGTTGAGCGCATACCCGCTGCACAGGAGCACCCGCACGTCCCTGCGGATGTCGCGCAAACCCTCGAAGGTGGCCAAGCCGTTTAGGTCCGGCATGATCATGTCCAGCAGTACCAGGTCCACCTCCCCGTCGCTCTCCGCGAAGATCCGCATGGCTTCCTTGCCACCGCGGGCGGTAATGACACGGTAGCCCAGGGCCGTGAGCATGTCGGCTCCGGTTTGCAGGATCATCTCCTCGTCGTCCACCATCAGGATGGTTTCCGTGCCCCGGCGCAGGGGCCGGGCGCTCTCGCCCTGCTCGCCGGCCACCTTGCTGGCGCTGGCAGGCAGGAAGATGGTGAAAACGGCCCCCTGCCCTTGTTCGGAGCGCACCGTAATCACGCCGTCGTGGCTTTGCACGATCCCGTAAACGATGGCGAGTCCCAACCCGGTTCCCCGGCTACGCTCCCTAGTCGTGAAGAAGGGCTCGAAAACCCTCTTCTCCACCTCCGGATCCATTCCCGGCCCCGTGTCCCGGACGGTGATCTTCACGTAGTCTCCGGGCTCGACGGAATGCTGGGAAGCCAGGTCCGGCGACAAACGAACGTTCTCGGTGGAAATGTAGATGTCCCCTCCGCCGGGCATGGCCTGGCCCGCGTTCACCAGAAGGTTGACCAGTACCTGGTCCATCTGGTTGGCGTCCGCGTTCACGGCAAAAACGCCTTCGGACAGGGCGGTATGGATGTTCATGTCTTTGCGGGTGCGGCCGAACATGGAGGCGCTCTTCTCGATCACGGCGTTGATATCCACGGTTTTGATCTCGAAGTGCCCTCCCCGGGCGAAGTTCAGGAGCTGACGCGTCAGGGCTCCGGCGGTCTGGACATAGTGCTCTATGTTCTTCAACCGTTCGTAATGGGGATGATCATCGGAAAGGCCCAGCAGCATGAGGCTGGCGTTTCCCTGCAGCCCCATGAGAAGGTTGTTGAAATCGTGGGCCACGCCGCCGGCCAGAGTGCCCAGGGCCTCCATCTTCTGAGCCTGCTCCGTGCGCCGGTTCATGTTCCGGCGCTCCTCCTCCGCCGCCAGGCGTTCCGTCACGTCGCGGATCAACCCCCGCATCCCGGAAGGCCTTCCCGTGTGACTGCGGATGAGGCTTGCGGAGAGCTCGACCGTACGCAATGAGCCGTCCTTCGTCCTGAGCTGGAAGTTGCTCACTTCGGCCGGCTCTCCGGAGAGAAAGATGGAGTTGAACACCTTGAACATCTCGCGGGCCGTTTCCGCTCCCCCGAAGCTGCGGTAGTTGCGGCCCGTGAGTTCCTCCGCGGAGTAGCCGGATATGACGCACAGGGCGCTGTTGAAAAAGGTGAGGTTTCCGCGCAGGTCCACCTCGTAGTAGGCTTCCTCGATGCTTTCCAAAATGTTGCGGTAGCGCTCCTCCGAGTCCTTCAGCGCCTTCTGGGCGGCCTTGAGGCGGCCTATGTCCATTGCCACCAGCAGGCCTCCCACCCGCATGCCCGAAGGGTCGTGGACCGGGTGAAAGTTCAACAGCGCCGGGAACACGCCCCGGTTCCGGGCCAGCATGACGGCCTCCCGGCCGCTCCCGTCGTCGGTCTTTTGAAAAAAACCATCCACAAAGAGCTTTTCCCAGTCCTTGCCCATCACCAGCGTGGCAAGCCTCCGGCCCACTACGTCCTCCCGGCGGTAGCCCAGCAGCACCTCGGCTCCCGGAGAGAAATCCGTTATATGGGGATCGTCGGAGAGGTCCGTGGAGATGAAGGCCACGTTTCGGGCCGCGGTCAGAACCGAGCGCAGGTGGGCTTCGCTTTTGATGAGTTCCTGCTCCATCTTCTTCCGGGCCGAAATGTCCCGGGTGATGCCCACGACCTCCAGAGGCCGGCCCTCCGCGTCCCGGACCACGGAAGCCTGCACCTCCGCCCACACCTCGCCGCCGCCCTTGCGGGCATAGGCGAGTTCTGCGCTGACTCCGTCTGGAAGGCCGGCCGGGTCTTTTTCATAGATGGCGTTCAGACGTTCCATCTCTCTGGCCACCCTGTGGAAGGACTCGGGAGCGAGCACCCGGGCAAGCGGCATGCTCAGGGTTTCCTGGGCGGTGTAGCCGGTGAGGTGGCGGATGGAGGGGCTTAAAAACGTGAAGGACATGTCCTTGTTGGCGGTCCAGATGACGTCCCGTGCGTTCTCGGCGATGAGCCGGTAGCGCCGTTCGCTCTCCCGGAGAGACTCCTCCATGCCCGAGGCGCGCACCGCGTCCTCGGCCAGGGAGTAGCCCATGAGCACCACCACCCCCAGAAAAGCGTACTCGAAGAGGTGGATCGAGGTGGAGATTCCCAGATCCACCAGGCCGTCGTTGGTGATGGCCACCAGCATGATGCCCACGGCCACCAGCAGGGGCCGGGCCCTGCGGCGGTCGCCCTTGCGAAAGTAGGCCAAGGAAAGCCACCAGGAATAGACCATGATGCAAAACTCGACGGTGCCCAGCAGGATCACGATGGGTCCGGGAGCCGCTGGGCGGCCGTGGAGGAGAAAGCCGCCGAGAAACGGACCGGAAAATGCCAGGGTGTGCAGGTCGCGGTCGAAGACGACAAACAGAGCCAAAGCCATGAGCAGAAGGGCGGTTCCCGCCTGCAGCTTCGGACGGCGGATGCCGGTGTAGTCGCCGATGAAGTAGAAGTAGCAAATGCCGAAGGACGCCAGGCCCACGTACCGCGCCCTCAGCCAGAACATGGCCTCTGGAACGCTTTGGGCGCTCGCCATCCCGGCCCAGAACACGTCGTAGAGGGCCATGGAAAAACAGGTGAGCGCGAAGGTGAGGTTTTCCCTGCGCCCACGGTCCCGGTCGTAGACGAAGAGATGGTAGGTTCCCAGCGCGAACGTGACGCTGGCGATCACCACCGCTGGAAGCGTTTGCTGGATCATCGCGCTCTTACGCCAGCCCTGTAGGGGTTTGTTCCGATACTGTGCTCACGGTGCACGCAAGCTTAGCAAAAAGCCCCGCCTCGGCGCAACCAGGGGGCTAAGCAAATGTCATCGCGGGGGTTCGGCCAGCGCACGGGCGATGATGGCCGCCACCTTGGCATGGCCCTGGCGGTTGAGGTGCCCGTCCAGCAGGTAGAAATCTTGCCGGGAAAGCTTCGGGGCCAGGTCAATCAGCGTCATCTTCCGGAAAAGGGGTCGGGAGGGATCTTTAGCTTTCATGCGGCCAAGCCCCTTGATCGTGTCCGTGGGCTTGTTGTAGGCGCCCACCTCGAACACCACCAGCCGGACGCCTTCCAGGTCCTTCTCATAGGGGGCCAGGGCGTTTACGAAGAGCTCGGCCTGCTTTTCGGCGGACGGCGCGAGAACCTCGTTCTTTTCATAGGCCCCCCACAGGCGCATGGTGAACAGCGAAAAGCCCAGGTATTGGAAGGGCTTGTAGGAGCTGGCCCGCTGATTCTTGGCCACGAGGCCCTCGTACTCGGCCCTGTCCATGATGGGCAGCCGGCCCGTTTCCGCGAAGGTCAGGTTCTCGTTGTAGTCGTTGTCGGAGTACTGGATGACCAGGGCCTTCAGGCGGGGGGAGAAAAAGGGCGCGGAAGCCGTCATCTCCCGCACCGTTCCATAGGAGGAAACGCCCGTGTCCAGGACGCTTTCATGCAGGGTCTGCTCCAGGAGGAAGGCATAGGTCTCGCGGTCCTCCACGCCCCAACCCATGGCCTGGGAGTCGCCCGCCACGATCACGGCAGGCCGGTCCAGGGACTTCTCCGGGCTGCGAAAGCCCCGGCTGTTGGCTGTGACGACCGTTTTGAACTCGGGGTTGGTGAAGGTGCAGGAGCCCGGGCGCAGGGTATAGGCGAGCCGGGGGTCGTACATGGCGCAGGAGCGATCGTACTGGACATTGTTGGTGTCGAAGACCCAGTACATGACCTTGACCGCATCCCGCACCCTCTCCGGGCAGAGGGAAAGCAGCCCGGGCATCCGAATTGCGGTGTAGAACGACAGTTCCACCAGGCTCAGGAGCGCCCCCAGGACCAGGAGGTTCACCGCAACGATCTTCGCCCGCCTCAACCAGAGCGCGGCCTTTTTTCCTCTGGTCATGGCGACACCTTGACGCGAGCTTCGCGGGCCTTGAGGATCCGGGCCAGCGCACGGCCCAGCTTCTGGTGCCCGGCGCGGTTCAGGTGCCCGTCCAGGGGATAGTAGTCGCTCTCCGGGTCCAACAGGGTTTCGGTGTCCAGAACGATAACCCTGCACCCCGGGGCGATCTCCCCGCGGTTTTTCAGGGCATCCCGGAGCGCAGGGGCAAAGCCTGTTCTGGTCCCGGTTTCGTTGAGCTCCAACACGATGAGGTCGCGCCCTGCCAGAAGGCCGGAAAAGGACGAGAGCACATCCAGAAACTTTCCGGCGCACTCCCCGACCGAGGGCCAGAACGGGGTGTTCTCCCGGATGCGGTCGCGGCTTGCCGCCATGAGGAGCGCCATCTTCAGGTAATCCCCGAAACGATAGCGCGGCGGGTGGGCGCCCTCTTCCACGGTCCGGTCGTACTCCTCCCGGTCCATCACAGGAAGAACCTTTCCGTTCTCCAGGAAACGCTCGTTCTCCCACAGGTCGTTATCCGCGTATTGCAGGACCACGGCCTCCAGGTCGTTGCGGTTGATGCGGGAGAGCATCATCATCTCCCGGACCGTACCATACGAGGACACGGCGGCGTCCAATACCCGGAGGCCGGTTTCCTTCTCGAGCACACGGGCGAAAGTCTCGCCGTCCCCCACCCCCCAGCCCATGGCCTGGCTGTCTCCCAGCACCGCCACCTGCGGGGCGGCGAGGGATGCTTCGGAATCCCGCACTCCCAGGCTGTTGACGCTTACGCGGGTTTCGAACTCGGGGTTTGTAAAGACGCACGATCCGGGCCGAAGGGTATAGGTGATCTCCGGATCGTAACGCGAGCAGGGGGGCAGCCACTGGATCACGGAGACGACGCGGGCCATGTAAAGGTCGTGAACGAGCCCCTTGAGGCGTCCGGGCAGGAGCCCGGCAACGGCCGGGTGGGTCATGACCAAAAGCGCGGAGCACTCGAAAACCGTTGCGGCCAGCAAGATCCCCGCGAGGCACAGAGAAGCCACAAACAATGTTCTTTTGACAGGCTTCTTCACGTTGGTTTTCCCATGCGCGCAAGCCGGGAGAGGACGTCGTCGTAAAACGGGACCCGCATCGGCCAGGCATGCATGGCCATGGAGGCCGACACGTCCTGCCGCGCTCTCTCCAGGGCCTTTCCGGCGGAAAGCATCCCGCAGAGCTTCTCCACCAGGTCGTCGGGCCCTTGGTAGAGGAAGTCCGGGTGAAAGCGCCGGGGCAGAATTTCCGGGTAGGAGAGGCGGTCGGGGAGAAGGGGCAGGCATCCGTACCGCATGGCCTCCACCACGGAGATGCCGAAGTTCTCCTGAAGCGCTGTGGACACCGCCACCCACCCGCGGGAGAGCCAGGAAAGATACTCCTTGCGGTCGTTGGCGTAGCCGAAGCGGACGATCTCGTCCTTGAGCCTCTCCCGGGCCTCGGGGAACGCCTGCGGGACCGTGGAGAAATTTTCCCCCAACAAGGCCAGGCGGAAGGGGATCCCCCGCTCCTTCACCCGATACAGGGCGGCAAAGAAGGCCCCCGGGGCCTTGTCGTACTCCCAGCGGTGGTTCCAGATGATGAGCGGCGGCTTCGCCGGGTCCCGCGGCGCGGGGCGCAAATCCACGGGAAAGCGGCACCCCGGAGTAAGCACCGAAGCCTTTTTCCGGATTCTCTCCACCGCCCAGCGGGGCCGGTACTCGGGCATGCGGGAGATGAACACCGGAAGCTCGGAGAAGAAGGCGTCGAAGTGGGTCTTGGAGCTCATGACCACCATGTCCGCGGCAAGTGCGGAGGTGATGTCGGTGAAGCCGAAATGATAGTCCGGAGTCTCGCCCGGCGCCAGGGGGTAAGTGAGCTGGTTCTCGTGGAAGTACAGGAGCGCGGGCGGGCATGCCGGGCCTGCCAGGGCCTTGAAATCGGCCAAGCTCATGAGGCTGGAGGCGAAAATCCCGTCATAGCCGCTCAAGTCCTTCACCTTGTTGAGGAAGTACAGCGCCGCTCCCCGCATGCGCCACTTCCAGAAACGGGCCGGCAGCGTCAGGAACTCGAACTCGTGCTCCGAATGCTCCGCGAGGCCCCGGGCAAAGTCCCGGTGCGAACCCCCGAAAAAAGGCTCCAAAAAGAGAAACCGCAAAAGCCCCTCCGATGGCCGCCCCGTGGTAGAAAGTGAATCGCCCTCATCGTCCCGTTTCCGTATCGCCCCACCCTACCAACCGGGTGCGTCCGCGGCAAGGGTTTTATATTTACGGGAAAAATGCTATCATTCATATTTTAGGGCTGAAGCGGACTCGTGCCGCCGCATTCACCCCCACCAGCACGGAGGTGCCCCATGCCGGGGGACAAGGGTAAAAAATCCGGCCGCGTCCTCGTCCGGGAAGCGGACTATGACGAAAGCATACGGGCCGCGATCGAGGAGGCCTTCCAAGCCTTTCCCCTGGACCTGGCCGGCAAGAAGGTGCTGGTCAAGCCCAACATCCTGGCCCCCCACCGCCCGGATGCGGCGGTGACCACCCACCCGACGCTGGTACGGGAGACGGTGGCCTTTCTTGTGCAGAAAGGAGCCCAGGTGATGGTAGGGGACAACCCGGGCGTAGGCGGCTACGGCCGTTCGGAAAGCTCGGCCCGGACCTGTGGGCTTTTCGATGCGGCGGAGGGTTGCTTCGTGAACCTGGCCCGGCGCCCGGTGCAGCACCCGGTGCCCTCCCGCTTCTTCTCCCGCGTCACCGTTTCCCGCGAGGTGTTGGAAGCAGACCTGGTGGTGAGCCTTCCCAAGCTCAAGACCCACGGGCTCACGGTCCTGACCGGGGGCGTCAAGAACACCTTCGGCTACGTGGTGGGGGGCGAGAAGATGCGCGTGCACGCGGCCGCCACCACCCCCGCCCGCTTTGCCGAGGCCCTTGTGGACATCTACTCGATCCGTCCGCCGGACCTCACCATCATGGACGCCGTAGTGGCCATGGAGGGAAACGGGCCTTCCAACGGAAAGCCGCGCCGCCTGGGAAAGATCCTCGCCTCGGACAATGCCGTGTGCCTGGACGCCGTAGCCTGCGCCCTGACCGGAATCAAGCCCGGCAACGTGCCCACCCTGGCCATCGCCCACAAAAGAGGATTGGGAGAAATCGCGCACGAAAGGATCCCCGTGGACGGAGCCTTTACGCCGGCTTCGGGCTTCGCCACCCCCTCCACCTTTGTTCCGGGCATTGCCGGCATGCTATTGAACCGCTTCCTCTCCCGCAGGATCGCCTGCATGCCCGAGGTGGACCGGGAAAGCTGCAAGGCATGCGGGCTCTGCGCCGAACACTGCCCGGTCTCGGCCATGGAATTTGCCCCCGGCGCGCCGCCGAAACCGGACGAGAAGAAATGCATCCGCTGTTACTGCTGCCAGGAGATGTGCCCCTCCGACGCCATCCGCCTCTCGGGCAGGGTCATCGGCCTGGCCCGCCGCGCCATCGCCTCGAAACAACAATCCTGAACCGGATTTTTCCTGGAAAGAACATGAAAAAAGCCATCGGAATCCTTTGCCTCCTGGTGTTTATCCCGGCGCTCGCCCTTACGGCCGGGCCGAGCCTGCTTTCTCCCATCGCCCGGGGCAACAGCCTTGCCAGGCAAAACAATCACGAGGAAGCCATCGCGGCCTTTTCCGAAGCCATCGCGGCCCGCCTAAACCTGCCCGAGGCTTACCTGGGCAGGGCTTCGTCCCACCTGGCCCTGGGAGAGGTGGCCGAGGCCATCAACGACTGCGACGCGGCCATCGCAACCTTCCCGGACTTCGCCGAGGCCTACCTTACGCGGGGCATGGCCTTTGCCGCGAACCAGGAAAACGACAAGGCTCTGGCCGACTACGCCAAGGCTCTCTCCCTGGCCCCGAAAAACCCTTACGCGTTGTATAACCGCGGCGTCCTTTACACCCGCATGATGCAGTTCGAGAAAGCAAAAAAGGACTTCAACGCAGCCATCGAGGCCGACCCGTCCTTTGCCCCGGCCTACTTCGGACGGGGGCTTGCGCTCTACGCCACGGGAGCCAACGCCGAGGCCATCGCGGATTACTCCAAGACCACGGCGCTCGATCCCGGCTACCTGGACGCCTACAACAACCGGGGGCTGGCCTACAAAAAGGCGGGCCGATACGACCTGGCGGCAACGGACTTCTCCCGGGTGATCGCCACGACGCCCGAAGACCCGGTGGCGTACGTGAACCGGGGATGGGCCTTCCGGAAGCAGAAAAAATACAAGGAGGCCCTGGAGGACTTCAAGGAGGCTCTGCGTCTGGACCCGGGCCTGTGGATCGCCTACAACGGCTATGCATGGCTCTTGTGCACCTGCCCGGACCCGGCATTCCTGTTGGGCAGAAAGGCCGTCGAGCTGGCGGAAACGGCCGTCTCGCTCAACAAAAACTCGCTTTCCCTGGATACGCTGGCCGCGGCCCTGGCCCAAAACGGAAGGTTCGACGAAGCCCAGCGAACCGAAGAACGGGCCATCGAGTACCGCGAAAAGGTGGAGGGCAAAAAGGCCCCGGCCGAGTTCGTCCTGCGCCTGGAGTCTTACAAGGCCCGCACACCCTGGCGGGAGGACTAGGCTCCTGCGGCCGTGAAGCAAAAAAGAACGGCGCCGGAACGCACGCCGGGCTTGCGCGGAGAAACCGCCGTGCCGCCCCGCCGCCGCAGGCCCCATTACGCGTGGTACCCCACCGCAACGCGAAAGGAGAGGATGATGAAGTTCGGAGCAAGAAACAAGCTTATGGCCAAAGTGGTGTCGGTGAAAAAAGGAGACGTCATGTCCCTGGTGAAGTTTACGGTTACCGCTCCGGCGAGCATGGCTTCGGTGCTCACCACCGAGTCGGTGGAGGAGCTGGACATCAAGGTGGGGGACGAGCTGGAGCTGGCCATCAAGGCCGTCCATGTACTGCCGCTCAAGAACGACTGATCCGGGGCTCGGGATTTGGAGCGATTGTCATAATTACTCTCGGATTGCGCCGATAGAAACCATAAGCGCGCCCAGCGCCCGCGAAGTGCAAACCAGACAGCAATTATGTCAAATGCTATAAAAGGGATTACAAACACGGGGCGGCCGCGCAAGCGGCCGCCCCGTTCGTTTTTTGCGCTTTATTTAACGTG
>JBFMHL010000294.1:14962-17571 GCA_040753055.1 Thermodesulfobacteriota bacterium
TAAATTTTTAAATTTTTTATACCCCCGGGGGGGGGCCGCCTCCCGCGCCCGCCCCGTTCGTTTTTTGCGCTTTCTTTCCCTTGGTCATGCCGCAGCCAGCATCCTGTCCTTGTCCTTCTTCACCTTCTTGTTATAGCATTCCACCGGAAGCCTGCCGGCGCGGGCGATGCAGGCGTTGCACCAGTCGCATTGGGGCCCCTGGGCGCCGGTCTTGAGGTTCCGGTACAGATACGGATCGGCGATCATGGCGCGGGCCGAGCTTACCGCGTCGCAGGCCCCGGAGCCGATGGCCTGCTCCATGTGGGGCCGGGTCTGGAAGCCGCCCACGCAGATCACCGGAATCTTGAGCCTTTTCCTAAACTCGGCGGCGTAGCTCAGGTTGAAGCCTTCCCGGGGCGGCCACAGCTCGTTGAAAGCCGCGGCCATCACGGGCCGGAACGCCTTCACTCCGTTGCGCTGGAGCCAGGGGAGCTGGTCGCCGATGCCCTCCTTCATGAGCCCTTTGAAGAACTCGGAGAAGCTCCCCCGGATCATGGGGAACCCGGACTCGTAGTGCCCCACCGTGATCTCCACCGCCTCCAGGCCCTCCTCCGCAAGGATGCGCGCCACTTCCACCAGCTCCCGCGTGGAAAGGCCCTTTCTGGCCGGAAGCGCGTCCCGGCCGTTGATCTTCAAAATGACCGAAAAACCCGGGCTGGTGCGCTGCCGCACCGAGGCGTAGACCTCCAGGAGAAATCGCAGGCGGTTTGCAAAGCTTCCGCCATACTCGTCCGTCCTGCGGTTGGTGTAAGGGGTCAGAAACTGGCTGATCAAATAGCCGTGGCCCGCATGGATCTGCACGCCGTCGAAGCCCGCCTTCTCGCAGACCTCGGCGGATTTCGCATACTCGGCCACCACCCTTTTGATCTCGTCCCGGCCAAGCGGCCGCGGCTTGGTGCCCATGACCTTTTCCCGCACATCCGACGCCGAGACGGCCGAGTCGAGCCCCATGGCTCGGGCCATGACCTGGCGGCCGCAGTGGTTGATCTGGCCGTAGATGATGCCGCCGTGGCGGTGCACCAGCGCCGCCCATCGGGAAAGGCCCGGCACTTTGTCGTCGTTGTCCGCGCCGCACATGCGGAAAGTGGACTTTCCCTCCCGGCTCACGAACAGGTTTCCGGTGACGATGAGCGGCGTGCCCGCCTTGGCGATGGGCTCGTAGAACTCCAGGAGCTCATCGGTCACGAACCCGTCCGGATCGGCGCGGGTTTCGGAGGTGGCGGTCTTGAACAAGCGGCCGGAGAGCGTGTGGCGTCCGATGGCAAGCGGCGAGAACAGGACGGAGGTGTCGGTGGCCATGATCCCAGGTTCCTTTCCCAAGGGCGGCGGATTCCGCGTGAAGCAGCGTCTCCGGGCCGGATTTTCCCTGTTTATCCCTTGCCCAGGTTCTTTTCCATGTACTTGCTGGTGAGGCGCATTATGGCGTTGTAGGCCGCGCCGCCGTGGTTCCGCATGAAATAGAGCAGCTTGATGTCGGGCGAGGTGATGACCTTGTACTTGTTCTTCTTGACCGCGGCCACGATCTGGTCGGCCACCTTCTCCGGAGTGATGGCCAGCTTCTGCATGACCTTCTTCTGGCGGGCGATCTTCTTTGCGTCGCCTTCGATCTCCACGGTATCCACCAGCCCGGTGTTCACGAACCCGGGGCAGACCAGGGTCACGTGGATGTTATGACGCGCCAGATCGTAGCGCAGCACCTCGGAGAGCCCCGCCACGGCGAATTTGGTGGTGGAGTAGGCAGCCTGCCAGGGCACGCCCATGAGCCCGGCCGCCGAGGCGATATTCACCACGTGCCCCTGCCTGGCCTTCACCATCTCCGGCAGAAAGCACTCCACTCCGTGGATGACGCCCCAGAGGTTGACGTTGATGATCCGCGTCCACTGGTCATGGGAAAAGTCCTCGGGCGCGGCGAAGATGGCGATGCCGGCGTTGTTCACCAGAACATCCAGCGCGCCGAAGCCCTCATGCACCCGGGCCGCAAGCTTTTGCATGGCGGCATAGTCCGATACGTCCGCCGGCTCGGCCAGGCAGACCTCTCCCCCTGCGGCCCGGAGCTCGTCCGCCACCTCCGCCAGCCCCTTTGCGTTGATGTCGGTGAGAAACATGCGCCCGCCCTGGCGGGACATGGTCCGGGCCAGGCTGCGGCCGATGCCCGAGGCTGCTCCCGTGATCAAAATCTTGGAACCTGCGATTTTCATGGGGGCTCCTTATTTGAAAAAAGGAAAAAGAATTCCAGGGAGGGGAACCTCTCTTTCATGGAAAAAGAAAGGTTCCCCCGGACCTCTCTCCACAGAACGCCGAAGCATGGGCAAATCGCCCGTTACGCAGATACAACGTTAAGCTTGTGTTTCCGAGTGCTTCCTTTTTATCAAAAACAGCCAAGCGGAACAAAGGATTTTCCATTAGCTTACACTAGCTAGAAGCTGCTTCATAAGCCCATCTGACGCCCCAGGGCGGCGTTCCGGGGGTTATAAAATAGCTTCGAGCCAGCTCAATCATCATGCTGGCCGTAAAACCTCTCCCACCCTTGCTCAAACCCCCGGTTTCTCCTCCCCAAACCATCCCAAATT
>JBFMHL010000295.1:0-4572 GCA_040753055.1 Thermodesulfobacteriota bacterium
CTTGCCCGGGAACGCGGCTACCAAACCGTCGCCATCGGCTCCACGGACCTGACCCACTACGGGCCCAACTATGGGTTCTCCCCCATGGGAACAGGAACCCCGGCACTGGATTGGGTAACGAAGAAGAACGACCCGGCCTTCATCGAGAAGGTGCTGGCCATGGACCCGGAAGGGATGCTGGACGAAGGGCTCGCCCACTACAACGCCTGCTGCTCGGGCGCGGCTGCCACGGCCGTGGCGGCGGGGAAGAAGCTGGGAGCCACGCGGGGCCAGCTCATCGCCTACGACACCAGCCACGCCAAAAGCCCGGGCCAAAGCTTCGTGGGCTACGCGGGCGTGGTGTTTTGACGCGTCAAAGACGGGTTTCCGCCTTACCTAAGAACAATTCGGAATGCGCTTGGCCTAAAAAAAACGCCCGGCAGGTGCCGGGCGTTTTTTAACCCATCAAAACTTTTCTCAAAAATCATCCCCGAACAGGGCGTCCACCGCGTTGTCCACCTCGTCGGCAAAGGCCTTCTCGTCTTCATTCTGCTTCGGAGCGGCCTTGGCGGCGGCCTTTCCGGCTGCCTTGGGCTTTTTGGCCTCCTTGACGGGCGGCTCTTCGGCCTCTATGGCGATCTCCACCTCCGCTCCGGCGTCCGCGTCCAGAGTGGCCTCCAGGGCGATCTCCGCATCCTGGTCCAAGGCCGTTTCCTGGGTCAGCTCGTCGCCCAGGCTGTCGGAATGGGGGGCCGAGTCGGTTTCCAGCGAAACCTCGATGGTTTCGCCCATACCTGCCCCGGCGTCCACGGGGACCTCCTCGTCGAAGCTCACCTCCATGTCGGAGGCGGAAACAGCGGCCGGGGGAGGTTCCTTGGGCGCAGGCGCTCGAATGGGAGCGGGAGCGGGGGGAGGCTCCGGGACGCGAGCCACCTCGATCTCGGGCTCGGGTGCGGTCTCCTCCAGGATGGCCACGTCCATGTCTTCCGCAGGCTCGGGCCGGGCGGCCGCCGGGGCCGGGGGGGCCTCCTGCTCCACCGGAGCTTCCGCAACCGGAACCTTGGCGCTCTTGCGTCCGCGAACCACCAACAGGACCACTATAAGCAAAACGACAACGCCCGCACCACCGGCGATGATCCACACCATGCTCTGATCCTCCTTGTTCGCCCTATGCCCCGAAAGGGGCAGCCCCAAAATCACCGAGAGGGATCCGGCCGTCCACGGACATACCTGCAGGTTCAGGCGCCGGATCATCGAATATGCCAAAACGCATGGAAGGCATCATAGACCATTTGCAAAGTCACAGGCAAGCGCGGAATGAGCTTCCCAACTTCCCGACGGCCGTAAAAAACATTCTTTACCCCGGGGCTCCGACGTGCAAAAGTCCCCCAACGACCGTACCATCCGAGGTGCATCTTATGAAAAAAAACCGCCTTGCCCCATATGCGATAGCTCTTTTTAGCCTCCTCCTCCTTTTTTTCGGCTGCGCTCTGCCTGCAGCCAAGGCTCCGGTTCCCTCCGGCCTGGCAGCCTGGCCCGAGGCCGACGTTCTTTTCCATCAGGACCCCTTGTGGCTGGGAGGGGACGGCGCAGCCAGCGCCGTCCTCGGAGACGGACGCGTGCTCTGGCTCTTCGGCGACAGCTTCGTGTGCGACTACAGCCCCTGCACCCGAAAAACGGCCACCATCGTTCGAAACAGCATCGCCGTGGAGCAGGGAAACGATCCCTCCCGCGACCCGGCGGTCTTTTATTGGGGGCGCAGCAACGAAGGCGGCCCCGGGGCCTATTTTCAGAGCAGGGAGGAGGGCGAATGGCTGTGGCCCAGCTCTGTTCTCGGCCTGGACGGGAAGGCGCTGGTCTTCTTTTATCGGGTCAGGGCCGAACGAAACGCCCTGGGCTTCGCCCCCTGCGGGCATGCTGCGGCGCTGGTGCAGGCAAATCCCGGCGACCCGGCGCAGTGGGAGGTTCACTACCTGGACATCCCGAAAAACGGCTTCTGGGTGCTCCTGGGAGCGGCGGCGGTGCGGGACGGAGGGTATATCTACGTTTACGGCATCGGAAAAGGCCGGGATACACCGGTGTACCTGGCTCGGTGGCCCGTAGCCCGCTTCCTGGACGCGGCCCCCGAGGAGCCCGAGTGGTGGGCCGGCCCGGATAGGGGCTTCGTTCCCCAGGGACAGCTTCCCGGAACCCCGACCCCGGTGATGACAAGCGGGCAGAACGAGTTCTTCGTGGGGAAAAATCCGGCCGGAGGGTACTACTGCGTCCAATCCGTGGGCTTCGGGCCCGCTGATTTGGCCTGGCGCAAAGCGGCCAGGCTCTATGGTCCCTGGTCCCCGCCACAGCCTGTGTACGCGCCGCCGGAGAAAAGCCTGTCCGGGGTTTTGATCTATGCGGCCAAGGCACACCCGGAGCTCTCAGGGGCGTTTCCGGTGCTCACCTACGTTCCCAACAGCCTGGACTTCAACGCACTGTATCGGGACCTCACGCTCTACTATCCCCGATTCGTGCGGCCCGCTCCTTGAGCCGGACCGGAGGGTGTCATTTCCCGCCTCCGGCGTTCCCTTCCTTCGGCCGGATTCCCAGCACGCTGGGTACCAGCGCCCCCTGGAGGCCGGCGGTCCAGAACTCCTCCGTTCCCCCGGCGGAGACGAACAGACCCGCGGGAGGCCCGCCCTCGGAGTACATGAGGGCCGTGAGGTCCAGGGGAAGGGCGAGCAGCTCATCGGAAAGCCCCCGCGGAGTGAAGGGCGCTTCGCTGAAAATGAACAGAACCATTCCCTTTCGGTCCATGCCCACCGCTGCGATGCAGGTGGGGTCTCCTCCTTCAGGCCATGCGGGAAGGCCATCCGCCCCGATCATCCGGTAGTTCTGCACTGCGGAGCGGTAGCGCGAAAGCCGCTCCTCCCAGTCCTTGTGGACGTACCTGTCCAAAATGGCCACGGGAGCCAGGCCTTCGCCTTGGGGATGGAACACGAAAAAGGCCCCGAAACGCTTGTTGATCCGGGAGTTGTTCACCATTTCCCTATCCCTGAGCAATCCGGTGCTGGTCCGGCCGTCCTCCCGGTACATGCTGGCATTGATGCAGGCGGAAAGCCGCTTCCGGCGGGCCCACTCCCGCAGGGTCCCGGGCTCGGAGTTGGGTCGGGAAACGCTCTCCACAGTGAAATCGTAGCGGGAAGGGTCAATCTTCAGGACCACGATGTTCAGGTTGCCGGAAAACAGGTTGCGGTCCGGCTTGTACCTGACTACGGAAAGCCCCGGCGCAAGCTCCCAGGAGTCGGCCGCCCCGGCCGGGGAGGCCGGGAGCAGCCCGAGGAGCAGGAACAGGGAAAGGAGCACGAAACCAAGCCTTCGGCCCGTCAACATCTTGTTGAATACGGTTGGCTCCGGGCAGGTGCGAACGCGCATGGCCAGAAGATCCTGAGGCACGGGAAAGGGAAGGGGGTTTTCGCCGCAGCCGGACGCAGCCCCGATACCACGGGGCTCTTCGGCAACCGCTCAAATTATAGCGTATTTGCAGGCAAAAGGCCATGAGGCCCCGAACGGAGAGGAAAAAAATGGGGAAAGCCCCGCCGGGAGGCCTTCCCCATGATCTGCTAAATACTGCTTTCCCGCCGTCAGGCGGCTTTTTCGATGAACTTCAGATAGTCGTCCTGCAGGCGCTTCTGGTCCTCGGCCGCCATGTCCTGCTTGAGCCGGCTCTCGGCGAGCTCCACGGCCAACCCCACCAGCTCTGCGCGGAACCGGTTCCGGGCCCTTTGCAGCTTGCTCACCGCCTGGCGCTCCGCATTCTCCATCAGGATGCGTGCTTCGTTCTCCGCCTCCTCGATGAGGGACTTCTTGAGAGCCTCGGCCTCCTCGGTGGCCCGCACCATGATGGTATTGATATACTCATCCCGCTTCGCCAGCTGCTCCTTGAGGAGGGCAAGCTCCTCGGCGACCTGGGTCCTCTTCTCCTCCACCTCCCGGATGCGGACGGCCACGGCCTCTCCCTGGCCCTTGAGGAAGTTCACCAGGGGTTTACGGCCATACTTGAAAATGAGAGAGAACAGGATGGCGGCGTTTATGTACATCCAGATCTGGTCCCACAGAGCCCGGCCGGAGCCTTCCGAGGCCAGGGCCACGGAGGGGACCAGCACCAGGGCGACGGGAAGGAGCCAGCCAAAGCTCTTTTGGACGATACATTTCTTCATTGAAGCCTCCGGCCGAGAACTTTTTCCATGATATCCATGGATATGGCCTTCGCCTCGGCGTCCAGCGACTTGCGTGCCTCGGCCAACTCCAACTGGACCCGCGCGGCGCTTTGGTTCCGCATCTCCGTCACTCGTTCCAGGGACTTGGACAGCGCCGCCCCGGCCTCTGTCTGCGCGCTCTCCTTCATCTTGTTGATGAGGGAGGTGGCCTTTTTCCGGGTCGCGGACTCCTGCTTGGCCATTTCGGCGGAAAGCCTGGTCATCTCGGACTGCATATCCGCCACATCCGTCTTCAGGGTCGTGATCTTCCCTTCGCGCTCCCCGATCTTCTCTTTGAGCGGCCGAAACGCCAGCCTGTTGATGATGAAGAGAAAGATGAGAAAGGAGGCGACCTGCG